>JBJMVU010000236.1:0-34647 GCA_045810485.1 Massilia sp.
CGCGAACAGGGTGCGCGGCGAGACCGGCACCCTGCTTCTCGACGCCCATGGCGTCACAACAGTTCGGATTTTTTCAGGTACGTGCGCAGGATGTTCCTGCTGATGTTCAGTTGCTTCGCCGTGCGCACCTGGTTGCACAGGTTGTGGCGCCACGCGTCCTCGGCCAGTTGCAGCACCATGTTCTCGAACTCGATCGTGCGGTCCGAATGGAGCAGCAATTGCCAGGCCTGGCGCAGTTCCGCGTACGTGCCCTCGACGGCGGGCGCGTGCGAACGCGGCGCGGACGCTTCCGGCGCCGCCGCATGCTGCACGAAGGCCTGCGGCGCCTCCGGCACGGATACCGGCGGTGCAACCACGGCCTGCGTATGCCAGCTGGGCAGGTGCAAATCGGCCGCCGTGATCACGCCCTGCTGGCACACGAGCAGCGCGCGGTGGATGACGTTTTCCAGTTCGCGGATATTGCCCGGCCACGGATAGGCCAGCAGCGCGTGGTCCGCTTCCGCCGTGACGACCGGGTCGGCCACGTGCAGCCGCTGCGCGTACATCTGCAGGAAATGGCGGGTCAGCGGCAGGATGTCGCCGGCGCGCTCGCGCAGCGGCTTCAATGGGAGCGTCACGACCTGCAGGCGGTAGAACAGGTCTTCGCGGAAGCGCCCTGCCCGCACGGCCTCCGCGAGGTCGACGTTGGTCGCGGCGATCAGGCGCACGTCGATCGGAATCGGCTTGCGGCCGCCCAGTCTCACCACTTCGCGTTCCTGCAGCACGCGCAACAGCTTCACCTGCATCGCGAGCGGCAGGTCGCCGATCTCGTCGAGGAACAGCGTGCCGCCGTTGGCCGTCTCGAACCAGCCGGCCTTGGCCTGCTGCGCGCCCGTGAACGCGCCGCGCTCGTAGCCGAACAACTCGCTTTCGATCAGCGTTTCGGAAAATGCACCGCAGTTGATGGCGACGAAGTTCGCGCCGGCGCGCCGGCTCAATGCATGCACGTGCCGTGCGACGAGTTCCTTGCCGGTGCCCGTCTCCCCCATGATCAGCGCCGTCGCCTCGCTCGGCGCGATGCGCTTGATCAGGTCCTGCAAGGCGCGCGACTGCGGATCGGAAAACACGAACGCCGTCGCGCGGATCAGGAGGCTCAGTTGCTGCGACTCGCGGAAGGCGATCAGCGTGGGACTGTCGGCCCGCTCTGCGTCATGCTCGCCCGGCGGCCTCACGATGGCGGTGGTGGGCCCCGCGGCACGCGGCAGGTCGGCGGTCTTGTGGTGTAGGGTCGTCAGGCTCATGGTTGTCAATATAACGCGCGCTTTCCGGCCCCGAGAACGAAGATAAAGGCATTTGCTTATTCGGCAAGACGCCGCGCTGGTGGCTGCGCAATACATTGTTGGGGGCGCAGCACGCCGCTTCGTCGCCTGCTGCGAATCGAACAGTTTTGGCCGCCGCGACGGCCCAAATCCCGGGCATGGTTGTTGCAGGATGACGACGATCGACAGGCCGTCGCATTTCGACGACGGCCGCAATCCGGGACCAGGAATGACAGACAAGAGACGATGGCGCCTCGCCGCGGGCGTGCTCGGGCTGACGGCGTGCGTGGGTGTGGGCGGCTGCGGCCAGCAAGTGAAGGAAGAACGCACGGGCGGGGCCGCGAACCGGCCAGTGCCGGTGGCCGTCGCGGCGGCCGGACGGCAGGACGTGCGCGTCGTGCAGAGCGCACTCGGGACCGTGGTGCCGCAGGCCTCCGTCGTCGTGCGTGCGCGCGTCGGCGGCCAGTTGCAGAAGGTGCTGTTCCAGGAAGGCCAGCTGGTGAAGGCCGGCGAGCTGCTGGCGGAGATCGACCCGCGTCCGTTCATGGCGCAACTGACGCAGGCGGAAGGACAACTCAAGCGCGACCTCGCGCTGCTGAAGAACGCGCAGGCCGACCTCGCGCGTTACCAGGGCCTGCGCGCCCACGACTCGATCTCGGAACAGGCGCTCGACAGCCAGTCCGCGCTCGTGCAGCAGTATCAAGGCACGGTGCAGGCCGACCAGGGCGTCGTCGACAACGCGCGCCTGCAACTGAGCTTCGCGCGCATCACGGCGCCCGTGTCGGGCCGCATCGGCCTGCGCCAGGTCGACGTCGGCAACATCATCAACCCGAACGACACGGCGGGCCTCGCCGTCATCACCGCGGTGCAGCCGATCGCCGCGCTGTTCTCGCTGCCGGAAGACCAGCTGCCCGCCATCGCCGCGCAACTCGCCGGCGCGCAGAAGCAGGGCCGCGTGCTCGCGGTGGAAGCGTGGGACCGCGCGGGCGCGCGCAAGCTGGCGCAGGGCCGGCTGGAGACGATCGACAACCAGATCGATCCTGCCACCGGCACCATCCGCTTCAAGGCGCAGTTCGCGAACGTGGACGGCGCGCTGTACCCCAACCAGTTCGTCAACGTGCGCCTGCTCGTCGAAACGCGCGCGGACCTCGTCGTCGCGCCCAACGTCGCGATCCAGAACGGCAACCAGGGCCCGTTCGTGTACGTGGTCGGCGCCGATAAAACCGTCGCGCTGCGCCCCGTCACGCTTGGCCCGGTCGACGGCGACAAGACGGCCGTCACCACGGGCCTCGATGCCGGCGAACAGGTGGTCGTGACGGGCACCGACCGGCTGCGCAACGGCGCAAAGGTGGTGCTGCCGGAGACCCGCAAGCCACGCGCGACCGCGCGCGCGGAGATCGCCGGATGAACCCGTCACGCGTCTTCATCCAGCGTCCGGTGGCGACGCTCCTCCTGATGCTGGCCGTGCTGCTGTCCGGCCTCCTCGCCTACCGCCTGCTGCCGCAATCCGCGCTGCCCCAGGTCGACTATCCGACCATCAAGGTGACGACCGGCTATCCCGGCGCCGGCCCGGACGTCGTCGCCACGGCGATCACCGCGCCGCTCGAACGCCAGTTCGGCGCCATCGCGGGCCTGAACCAGATGTCGTCGTCGAGTTCCGGCGGCGCCTCGGTGATCACGCTGCAGTTCGCGCTCGACGTGAGCCTCGACGTGGCGGAACAGTCGGTGCAGGCCGCCATCAACGCGGCGGCAAGCTACCTGCCGCAGGACCTGCCTTCTCCGCCCGTCTACAGCAAGGTGAATCCGGCCGACGCGCCCGTGCTCACGCTGGCCGTGCGCTCCGACACGCTGCCGCTGACGCGCTTGCAGGACATCGTCGACACGTCGATGGCGCAAAAGATCGCGCAGGTGTCGGGCGTGGGCCTCGTGAGCCTCGCCGGCGGGCAGCGTCCGGCCGTGCGCATCCAGGTCAACCCGGCCGCGCTGGCCGCGTACGGCATCGGCTTCGACCAGCTGCGCGCGGCGATCAGCGCCGCCAACTCGAACCAGGCCAAGGGCAGCTTCGACGGCCCGCTGCAGGCCGCCGCGCTGGACGCCAACAGCCAGCTGCGCAGCGCCGACGAATACCGGCAGGTCGTGCTGGCCACGCGCGCCGGCAATCCGGTGCACCTGGCCGACGTGGCCGACGTGCGCGAGGCGCCCGAAGACCTGCACCTGGCCGCGTGGGCGAACGGCCACCAGGCGATCCTCGTGAACATCCAGCGCCAGCCGGGCGCCAACGTGATCGACGTGGCCGGGCGTATCAAGGCGCTGCTGCCGACGCTGCGCGCGAGCCTGCCGGCGTCCGTCGAACTGACGGTGCTCTCCGACCGCACCACGACCATCCGCCAGGCCGTGCACGACGTGCAGTTCGAACTGATGCTGGCGATCGGCCTCGTCGTGATGGTCATCGCCCTGTTCCTGCGCAGCCTGTCCGCCACGCTGATCCCCAGCCTCGCGGTGCCGCTGTCGCTGGTCGGCACGTTCGGCGTGATGGTTCTGGCCGGGTTCAGCCTGAACAACCTCACCCTGATGGCCCTGACGATCGCCACCGGCTTCGTCGTCGACGACGCCATCGTCATGATCGAGAACATCGCGCGCCACATCAAGGAGGGAGAGACGCCACTGGACGCCGCGCTGAAGGGATCGAAGCAGATCGGCTTCACGATCATCTCGCTGACCTTCTCGCTGATCGCGGTATTGATACCGCTGCTGTACATGGCGGATGTCGTGGGCCGGCTGTTCCGCGAGTTCGCGATCACGCTCGCCGTCGCCATCCTGATCTCGGCGGTGGTGTCGCTGACGCTCACGCCGATGCTGTGCGCGCGCCTGCTGAAGCATGAAAAACCGGCCGCCGATCCGTTTTTCGACGCCGTGCTGGCACGCTACGGACGCGCGCTGGAATGGGTGTTGCGCCACCAGCGCGCCACGCTGGCCGTCACGCTGGGCACCGTCGTGCTGACGGCGTTGCTGGCCTGGGGTATCCCGAAGGGCTTCTTCCCCGCCCAGGACACGGGCGCGATCCAGGTCATCACGGAAGGCCCGCAGACGACGTCGTTCGGCGCAATGGCCGAGCGCCAGCAGGCGCTGGCACGCGCACTGCTGCGCGATCCGGCCGTCGCGAGCCTGTCGTCCATCGTCGGCATCGACGGCGTCAACGCCACCGTCAACAGCGGCCGCCTGCTCGTCAATCTCAAGCCGCACGAGGAACGCAGCGACCGCGCCCCGGCGATCATCGCGCGCCTGCGCCAGGCCGCGCACGACGTCCCGGGCATCACCGCGTACTTCCAGCCGCTGCAGGACTTGACGGTGGAAGACCGCGTCAGCCGCACGCAATACCAGTATCTCGTCGAAAGCATGGACGGCGACGCGCTGGCGGACGCCCTGCCGCCGCTGCTGGCCGCGCTCCGTGCGCTGCCGCAGCTTACGGACGTGGCCAGCAACGTGCAGGACGCGGGCCTGAAGGCGTACCTGGAAATCGACCGCGACGCCGCGAGCCGCCTGGGCGTGACCGTGGCCGCCATCGACGACGCGTTGTACAGCGCCTTCGGCCAGCGGCTCGTGTCGACCATCTTCACGCAGACGAACCAGTACCGCGTGGTGCTGGAAGCCCAGCGCGACCGCGACGCCGGCCTGAACGCGCTCGGCAACCTCCACGTCAGCGGCGCGAACGGGCGCCAGATCCCGCTCGGCACGCTCGTGCGCGTTCGCGAGGCGCCGGCGAACCTCTTGATCAGCCGCGAG
Source organism: Massilia sp. (assembly GCA_045810485.1). Classification (GTDB taxonomy): domain Bacteria; phylum Pseudomonadota; class Gammaproteobacteria; order Burkholderiales; family Burkholderiaceae_D; genus Telluria. Next base: position 5,082 of record JBJMVU010000236.1, read on the forward strand.
AAGCAGTTCCCCGCCGCGACCATCTCGTTCAACCTGGCCGACGGTTATTCGCTGGGCGACGCCGTCGCCGCCATCGAGGCGAAGCGCGCCACGATGGACCTGCCGGACGCCGTGCAGACGCGCTTCCGCGGCGCCGCTCTCGCCTTCCGCACGGCGCTGTCGAACGAATTCTTCCTGATCGTCGCGGCGCTCGTGACCATGTACATCGTGCTGGGCGTGCTGTACGAAAGCTTCGTGCACCCGCTCACGATCCTGTCGACCCTGCCGTCGGCCGGTATCGGCGCCCTGCTCGCGCTATGGGTCGGCGGCCACGACCTGAGCGTGATCGCCATCATCGGCATCGTCCTCCTGATCGGCATCGTGCAAAAGAACGCCATCATGATCATCGACTTCGCGCTGGAGGCGGAGCGCAGCCGCGGCATGCATCCGCGCGCCGCGATCTACGAGGCGTGCCTGCTGCGCCTGCGCCCGATCCTGATGACGACGCTGGCCGCGCTGTTCAGCGCCGTGCCGATGATCTTCGGCAGCGGCCCCGGCGCCGAGCTGCGCGAACCGCTCGGCATCGCCCTCGTCGGCGGCCTGCTGGCCAGCCAGGCGCTGACCCTGTTCACGACGCCCGTCATCTACCTCGCCTTCGACCGGCTCGGCCGCCGCTTCGCACGCGCGTCCGCGCCGCCGGGCGTGCGGCCGGGCGAGGCGCAGGTGGTGGAGCTGCGCGCGTGAATTTCCCGGCTTTCTTCATCCGCCGGCCCGTCGCCACGATCCTGCTCACGCTGGCCATCGCGCTCCCGGGCATGCTCGCGTACGCGCTGCTGCCGCGCGCCGCCCTGCCCCAGGTCGACTTTCCCACGCTGAGCGTGCAGGCCAACCTGCCCGGCGCCAGCCCGGAGACGATGGCCGCCACGGTGGCGACGCCGCTCGAGCGCATGCTCGGGCGCATCGCCGGCATCACGGAAATGACGTCGTCCAGCACGCAGGGCGTCACGCGCATCAACCTGCAGTTCGACATCGACCGCGACATCGACGGCGCGGCGCGCGACGTGCAGTCCGCCATCAACGCGGCGCGCGCGCTGCTGCCGGCCATGCCGAACAACCCGTCATACCGCAAATCGAATTCGGCCGGCCCGCCCGTCATGACGTTCGCGCTGCGGTCGGAGACGCATACGCAGGACCAGCTGTACGACGTCGCATTCACCCTGCTGGGCCAGAAGGTGTCGCAGGTGAAGGGCGTGGGCCAGGTGAACGTCAACGGCAGCTCGCTGCGCGCCGTGCGCGTCGAGGTCGATCCGAACATCCTGAACCAGTACGGCATCGGGCTGGAAAAGGTGCGCCAGGCGCTCGCCGCCGCCAACGTCAACGCACCGAAAGGCTTTATCGAGGACGGGCAGCGGCGCTGGCAGATCGACGTCAACGACCAGGCGCGCCAGGCGCGCGACTACCGCAACCTCGTCGTCGCATGGAACAAGGATGCGCCGGTGCGCCTGTCCGACGTGGCGCGCGTGCGCGACGCCGTGCAGGACGTGCGCAACGCGGGCACGTACGGCGGCAAGCCGGCCGTGATCATCGCCGCCTTCGCGCAGCCGGGCGCCAACGTGATCGCCACCGTCGACGCGTTGCGCGCCCTGCTGCCGCAACTGCGCGCGATGGCGCCGGCCGGCGTCGACGTCGACGTGGCCATCGACCGCAGCTCCACCATCCGCAAGTCGCTGACGGAAGTGCAGGAAACGCTGGCCATCGCCGTCGCGCTGGTGGTGGCCGTCACGTTCCTGTTCCTGCGCAACGGCCGCGCCACGCTGATCCCCAGCATCGCGATCCCCGTCTCGCTGCTGGGCACTCTCGCCATCATCCATTTGCTCGGCTACAGCCTGAACAACCTGTCGCTGATGGCCCTGATCATCTCGACGGGCTTCGTCGTGGACGACGCCATCGTCGTCGTGGAAAACGCGGTCAAGCACATCGAGGAAGGCATGGCGCCCGTTGCCGCCGCGCTGCGCGGCGCGCAGGAAGTGGGCTTCACCGTGCTGGCGATGAGCGTATCCCTGGTGGCCGTGTTCATCCCGCTGCTGTTCATGGGCGGGATCGTCGGGCGGCTGTTCCGTGAATTCGCCGTCACGTTGTCGCTCGCGGTGCTGATCTCGCTCGTGATCTCGCTGACGACGACGCCGATGCTGTGCGCGCTGCTGCTGCGGCCCGTCGACGCGCACGCGAAGCCCGGACGCCTGGACCGTCTGATGGCGATCCCGCTGGCGTGGTACCGCCGCACCTTGGACTGGACCTTGCGCCACGCGGGCGTGACCCTGCTGGTGCTCGCGGCCACGATCGCACTGAACGCGTGGCTGTACACGATCGTGCCGAAGGGGTTCTTCCCGATCCAGGACACGGGCCGGCTGATGGGGTCCTTCCAGGCCGACCAGTCGACGTCGTTCCAGGCGATGCGGCAGAAGATCGACCGCATGCTGAAGATCCTCGGCGACGATCCGGACATCGACAACTTTTACGAGTACTCGGGCGGCTTCGGCAGCCAGCAGACGAATACGGGCACGGTATTCGTGCGCCTGAAACCCCTCGGCGAACGCAAGGCGAGCGCGCAGGAGATCATCGCACGCCTGCGGCCGAAGCTGGCCGGCGTACCCGGCATCTCGCTGTTCCTGTCGTCGAACCAGGACCTGACGATCGGCGCCCGATCCAGCGGCGCGCAATACCAGTACACGATCCTGTCGAGCGACCTGGACGCGCTGCGCACCCTCGCCCCGCGCCTGCGCGGACTGCTTTCCCGGCTGCCGCAACTCACGGACGTCAACAGCGACTTCCAGGACAAGGGCCTGCAGACGCGGCTCGTCGTCGACCGCGCGGCGGCTGCGCGGCTCGGCGTCACGGCCCGCCAGGTCGACGCCACGCTGAACGACGCCTTCGGCCAGCGGCCCGTCTCCACGATCTACGAACCGCTGAACCAGTACGTCGTCGTCCTCACCCTGCTGCCGCAGTTCACGCAGGATGCCGCCGCGCTGAACCACGTCTACCTGACGGGCGCCGACGGCGCGAAGGTGCCGCTGGCCGCGATCAGCCACTGGGAACGGCAGACGGCGCCCCTGGCCATCAACCACCAGGGCCCGGCCGCCGCGACGACCGTCTCGTTCAACCTGGCGCCGGGTGTCACCCTGGACCAGGCCGCGGCGCTCGTCGACAAGGCCTTCGCCAGCCTGAACCCGCCGGACACCGTCACGGGCCGCTTCGCCGGCGCCGCCCAGGTGTTCCAGGAATCGCTCGCGACGCAGCCGTGGCTGATCCTCGCGGCGCTGCTGTCCGTGTACATCGTGCTGGGCATCCTGTACGAGAGCGCCATCCACCCGCTGACGATCCTGTCCACCTTGCCCTCCGCCGGCGTCGGCGCCCTGCTGGCGCTGATGGCGTGCGGCGCCGAGTTCTCGCTGATCGCGTTCATCGGCGTGATCCTGCTCGTCGGGATCGTCAAGAAGAACGCGATCATGATGATCGACACGGCGCTGCAGCTGGAGCGCGACCAGGGCCTCGGGCCGGAGGCGTCGATCCGCCAGGCGTGCCTGCTGCGCTTCCGCCCGATCCTGATGACGACGCTGGCCGCGCTGTTCGGCGCCCTGCCGCTGGCCCTCGGCGCCGGCGACGGCGCCGAACTGCGCCGGCCGCTGGGCCTCGCCATCGTCGGCGGCCTGCTGTTCAGCCAGGCCCTCACGCTGTACACGACACCCGTCGTCTACCTGGCGCTCGACCGCCTGCGCCACAAGGCCTTGCGCCGCCTTGGGCGCCGGCCGGTACTCGCCACCACCTGACTCTCCGCTCAATGAACGTTATCCGTCCTGCCCTTCTCTCCGCGCTGCTCGCCGGCTGCGCCACCGGTCCCGCGTATCACCGTCCCGACGTTCCCGTCACCGCCTTCAAGGAAGCGGCCGCGCTGCCGGCGTGGAAGCACGCCGCACCCGCCGAACTGGACACGCAAGGCCGCTGGTGGCTCGCGTACGGCGATGCGCGCCTGTCCGAACTCGTCGAGGAAGCCGGCCGCTCCAACGACACGATCCGCATCAGCGAGGCGCACTACCGGCAGGCGCTGGCCGTTGCCGCCTCCTCGCGCTCGAACCTGTTCCCGTTCCTCGACCTGACCGGCGGCGCCAGGCGCGGCACGGGCAACGGCGGCGGCGGCGCAGGCACGGTCGCGACGAGCCGCCGCGTCGGCCTCGAAGCGGGCTGGGAAGCGGATGTCTGGGGCCGCGTACGCAACCAGGCGGCCTCAAGCCAGTTGGCTGCGGAAGCCGGCGCGGCCGACCTCGCCGCGGCCCGGCTCGCGGTGCAGGCCACGGTCGCGCAGATCTACTTCCAGGTCCGCATCGTCGACGCCCAGCAAAGCCTGCTGGACGGCACCGCGCAGGCGTACGAACGCAGCCTGCAACTGACGCAGCAGCGCCTGCGCTTCGGCGTCGCCACGCCGGCCGACGTCGCGCAGGCGCAGGCGCAGCTCAAATCCACGCAGGCGCAGGCCGTCGACAACCGCGTGCAGCGCAGCCAGCTGGAACATGCGCTCGCCGTGCTGCTGGGCCGCGCGCCGTCTTCATTCGCGCTGGGACCGACGGCTTACGTTGCGGTAAAGGTCCCCGTGGTGCCCGCCGGTATCCCGTCCAGGCTGCTGGAACGCCGCCCCGACGTGGCGGCCGCCGAGCGCCGCGTGGCCAGCGCCAACGCGAGCGTCGGCGCCGCACAGGCCGCGTATTTTCCCGACCTGACCTTGTCCGCCGCCGGCGGCTTCCAGGGCACCGCTGGCGCGCACTGGCTGACGGCGCCCAACCGCGTGTGGGCGCTCGGCCCAGCGCTCGCGCTCACGCTGTTCGACGGCGGCGCACGGCGCGCGCAGACGGACAGCGCCATCGCCGCCTACGACGCGACGGTCGCCGGCTACCGGCAGACGGTGCTGGACAGCGTGCGGGAAGTGGAAGATGCGCTGGCCCTGCTGGCGGGGCTCGAGCAGGAATCGGAACTGCTGGATGCGGCCGTGCAGGCGTCGCGCGAATCGGAACGCCAGATGCTGGCCCGCTACCAGGCCGGGACGACCGACTACCTGAGCGTGGTGACGGTGCAGGCGACAGCGCTGGCGGCCGAGCGCAGCGCGCTGGCCGCGCAGGGACGCAGGCTGGCGGCGAGCGTGTCGCTCATCAAGGCGCTGGGTGGGGGGTGGGAAAGCCGCGGTGGATAACGCCGCCATCGCGCAAACGCCGCGTGGGCGGAGGCCGCCCACCCTACGAATTACGGCATCGTAGGGTGGGCAACCCGCGCCCACGCGCGGCGTACGCGGTTCGTTGACATTACATCGGCGTCACACGGCGTCGAGGGCCTGCGCCAGGTCCTCCAGCAAATCGTCGATATGCTCGATCCCGATCGACAAGCGCACCGTATCCTCCGTGACGCCCGCCTTTGCCAGTTCGTCCGGCCCCAGCTGGCGGTGCGTCGTCGACGCCGGATGGCACGCCAGCGACTTCGCATCGCCGATGTTGACGAGGCGCGTGAACAGCTTGAGCGCATCCTGGAAGCGCGCGCCACCCTCGCGGCCCCCGGCGACGCCGAACGTCAGCACGCCGGACGGCCGGCCCTCCAGGTACTTCACGGCGAGGTCGTGGTTCGGGTGATCCGGCAGGCCCGCGTAGTTGACCCAGCGGACCTTCGGATGACGGTCCAGGTACTCTGCCACCTTCAGCGTGTTCTCCGTGATGCGGTCCAGGCGCAGCGCGAGCGTCTCGATGCCCTGCAGGATCAGGAACGCGTTGAACGGCGAGATCGCGCCGCCGGTATTGCGCAACGGGACCACGCGCGCGCGGCCGATGTACGCGGCCGGGCCGAGCGCCTCCGTGTACACGACGCCATGGTACGACACGTCCGGTTCGTTCAGGCGGCGGAAGCGTTCCTTGTGTTCGGCCCAGGGAAACTTGCCGGAATCGACGATGATGCCGCCGATCGAGTTGCCGTGGCCGCCCAGGTATTTGGTCAGCGAATGCACGACGATGTCGGCGCCGTATTCGAAAGGACGCAGCAGGTACGGCGTGGCGACGGTGTTGTCGACGATGAGCGGCACGCCATGGCGGTGCGCGACCTCGGCGATCCTGTCGATGTCCGTGATGTTCCCGAGCGGATTGCCGATCGATTCGATGTACACGGCCTTCGTGCGTTCGTCGATCAGGTGCGCGAACGATTCCGGCTCGCGGTAGTCGGCGAAGCGCGTCTGGATGCCGAACTGCGGCAGCGTGTGCGCGAACAGGTTGTAGGTGCCGCCGTACAGCGTGGAGGCGGAGACGATGTTGTCGCCCGCTTCCGCGATGGTCAGGATAGCGTACGTGATCGCCGTCTGCCCGGACGCCAGCGCCAGCGCGCCGATGCCCCCTTCCAGCGCCGCGACGCGCTGCTCCAGCACGTCCTGCGTCGGGTTCATGATGCGCGTGTAGATATTCCCCGGCACCTTCAGGTCGAACAGGTCGGCCCCGTGCTGCGTGCTGTCGAACGCGTACGACACCGTCTGGTAGATCGGCACCGCGGCGGCGCGCGTGGTCGGGTCGGGCGAATAGCCGCCGTGGACGGCGATGGTCTCTCGTTTCATGACTCCTCCTGGTTCGTGTCGGTGCTGGGCAATATACGGTCGGGCGCCATGCGCGGTGAACGAAGGACTGCGCATAACGACATGCGAATTCCTTCGATGTCTTTTTCTCCACGTCCCGCTATAGTCCGCTCGACCATGACCCTGCAAGCCCATCACATCGCCTGCGTGCGCGGCGGCCGCACCCTCTTCTCGAGCATCGACCTCGCCATCGCACCGGGCGAGGCGCTGTGGGTGTCCGGCGCCAACGGCAGCGGCAAGAGCAGCCTGCTGCGCATCCTGTGCGGCCTGACGCCGCCGGCCGCCGGCGCCGTGCACTGGCGCGGCCGCGACATCGCCGCCTCCCGCGACGACTACCACCGCGACCTGTTCTACTGCGGCCACGCGCCCGGCCTGAAGGACGACCTGCCCGCCTGGCGCAACATCGACGTCGCGCGCCGCATCGCCGGTCAGTCCGGCGGCATCGACGACGCACGGCGCGCGCTGGCGCTGTTCGGGCTGGAACACGCGCTGCATCTGCCGTGCGCGATCCTGTCGCAGGGCCAGCGCAAGCGCGTCGCCCTGGCGCGCCTGGCGCTCGCGCCCCGCCCCGCGCTGCTGATCCTCGACGAACCCTTCTCCGCGCTGGACACCGGTTCCATCGCCGCGTTGCATGGCCTGCTCGAACGCCATCTCGATGAAGGCGGCAGCATCGTCTACACGACCCACCAGGACCTGGAGCTCGGCGCGGGCCGCTTGCACCGGCTCGACCTGGGCGGGCAACGCTGATGCTCGCGACCTTCCTCTGCATCGTCCGGCGCGACCTGGAGCTCGCGCTGCGCCGCCGCTCGGACGTGTTCACGACCTTGTTCTTCTTCGTGATCGTGATCTCGCTGTTCCCGCTCGGCGTCGGTCCCGAACCGGCACTGCTGCGCACGATGGCGCCCGGCATCCTGTGGGTGGCGGCGCTGCTGGCGGCCATGCTGTCGCTGGCGCGCCTGTTCGCGCCGGACCATGCGGACGGCACGCTCGAACAGATGCTGCTGTCGCCCGAACCGCTGGCGGTGCTGGTGGCGGCGAAGATCCTCGCGCACTGGCTCGTCGCGGGCCTGCCGCTCGTGCTGCTCGCGCCGCTGCTGGCGCTGCAGTTCGATCTGTCATCCGCGGCCATCGGCACGCTCACGCTCGGACTGTTGATCGGCACGCCGGTCCTCAGCCTGTTCGGCGCGATCGGCGGCGCGCTCACTCTCGGCCTGCGCGGCGGCAGCGTGCTCGTCGCGCTGCTCGTGCTGCCGCTGTACGTGCCCGTGCTGATCTTCGGCGCGGGCGCCGTGGGCGCGGAGATGGGCGGCGTGGACGGCACGGCGCACCTGTCGCTGCTGGGAGCCCTGCTCGCGGGCGCCGTCGCGCTCGCGCCATTCGCCACCGCGCACGCGCTGCGCATCGCGCTGGAGTAGGTCGGGAAAGGCAGAGCGCTCATAACCAAATGCGAATCTATTCGATTACTTTTTTCGCGCCAGACGATACAGTGAATCCGTCCCTGCCATTCTCCCGTTGGGACGGTCTCCTGGGCCCGCGTCCGACACACGCGGGCTTTTTTTTGAACGCCAACGACGTATCGAACATGACTTCACCGACTTTCCACGCCGCCCCGCGCCCGGCGCCCGGCCGCATCCGCTGGTTCGGCTACGCGTCGCCGCAGGTCTTCTATCCCGTCGCGGGCCGGCTGATTCCCTGGTTCGGCGGCGCGGCGCTGGTCCTCGCGATCATTGGCCTCGCCATCGGCTTTCTCGTCGCGCCCACCGACCACCAGCAGGGTGACGCCTACCGCATCATCTTCGTGCACGTGCCCGCGGCCTGGCTGTCGATGCTGATCTACGTCGCGATGGCCTTCTGGGCCGGGCTCGGGCTCGTGCTGAACACGCGCCTGTCGGCGATGATGGCGCGCGCGCTGGCGCCCACCGGCGCGCTGTTCACCTTCCTCGCGCTGTGGACGGGCGCCCTGTGGGGCCGCCCGACGTGGGGCGCGTGGTGGGTGTGGGATGCGCGCCTGACGTCGGAACTCCTGCTGCTGTTCCTGTACGTCGGCTTCATCGCCCTGCAGTCCGCCATCGACGACCCGGTGCGCGGCGACAAGGCCGGCGCCGTGATCGCGCTCGTCGGCGTCATCAACGTCCCCGTCATCTATTTCTCCGTTCAGTGGTGGAACACCCTGCACCAGGGCGCGTCCGTCAGCCTGCGCGCGGCGCCCAGCATGGCGACGACGATGCTGGCGGGGATGCTCGCGATGACGCTCGCGCTGTGGGCCTACGCGATCGCCGCCGTGCTGGCGCGGCTGCGCTGCATCATTCTGGAACGTGAACGGGGAGTGGCGCCATGATCTGGCAGACCTGGAACGACTTTATCGCCATGGGCGGTTACGCACCGTATATATGGGGCTCCGTCGGCGCGACCGCGGCGGGCGTGTTGATCGAGGTACTGGCGCTGCGCGCACGCCGCCGCGCCGCCCTCTCGAAAGGCCGGCCATGAGCCTGAAACCCCGCCACAAACGCCTGATCCTGCTGGCCGGCGCGCTGGCCGCACTGGGCATCGCCACGTTGCTGGTGCTGTCGGCGTTCCGCAAGAACCTCGTGTTCTTCTTCACGCCCACGCAGGTGCTGTCCGGCGAAGCGCCGCGCGGCCAGAGCCTGCGCATCGGCGGCCTCGTCGAGAACGGCACCCTGCACCGCCAGCCGGACGGCGTCACCGTCAGCTTCGTCGTGACCGACCTCGCGCACAAGGTGACCGTCAACTACCGCGGCATCCTGCCCGACCTCTTCAAGGAGGGCAAGGGCGTCGTCGCGCAGGGCCGGCTGGGTGCGAACCACGTGTTCGTCGCCGACCAGGTGCTGGCCAAGCATGACGAGAACTACATGCCGCCCGAAGCCGCCGACGCATTGAGAAAAGGCGCTCTCGCCGCCAACGAATCGAAAGGCAAGCCATGATTCCGGAACTGGGCAACGTCGCGCTGGTGCTGGCGCTGTGCCTCGCCGTCCTGCAGGGCACCCTGCCGCTGGCCGGCTCATTGAACGGCAATGCGCGCTGGCTCGCGCTCGCGCGCACCGCGGCCATCGGCCAGGCATTGTTCGTCACGCTGGCGTTCGCGATCCTCGTGCACTCTTTCGCCGTCAACGATTTCTCGGTCGCCTATGTGGCGGCCAACTCGAACACGGCGCTGCCGCTCGTGTACCGCATCACGGCGACGTGGGGCGGACACGAAGGCTCGCTGCTGCTTTGGGTGCAGACGCTGGCGCTGTGGACGCTCGCCGTCGTCGCGTTCAGCCGCCAGCTGCCGCAAGCGACATCGGCGCGCGTACTCGCGGTGATGGGCCTCGTCGCCATCGGCTTCCTGTCGTTCACGCTGTTCACGTCGAACCCGTTCGACCGCGCCCTGCCGGCACCGCTGGACGGCCGCGACCTGAACCCGCTGTTGCAGGACGTCGGCATGATCGTGCATCCGCCGCTGCTGTACATGGGGTACGTCGGCTTCTCGGTCGCCTTCGCGTTCGCCATCGCCGCGCTGGTCGGCGGCGAGCTGGACGCCGCGTGGGCGCGCTGGGCGCGGCCATGGACGCTCGTCGCGTGGACCTTCCTCACGCTCGGCATCTTCCTCGGCAGCTTTTGGGCGTATTACGAACTGGGATGGGGCGGCTGGTGGTTCTGGGACGCCGTGGAAAACGCGTCGTTCATGCCGTGGCTCGTCGGCGCGGCGCTGATCCACTCGCTGGCGGTGACGGAAAAGCGCGGCGCCTTCCGCAACTGGACGGTGCTGCTCGCGATCCTGGCGTTCTCGCTGTCGCTGCTGGGGACCTTCCTCGTCCGCTCCGGCGTACTGACGTCGGTGCACGCGTTCGCATCCGATCCGCGCCGCGGCCTCTTCATCCTCGTGTTCCTCGCCATCGTCATCGGCGGCTCGCTGGCGCTGTACGCATGGCGCGCGCCGACCATCGGCCTCGGCGGCCGCTTCGCCCTGTTTTCACGCGAGTCGCTTCTGCTGGTGAACAACGTGCTGCTGCTCGTGGCCGCGGCAACCGTTCTGCTGGGCACCCTGTACCCGCTGTTCCTCGATGCGCTGGGCGGCGGCAAGATCTCCGTCGGGCCGCCGTATTTCGAGACCGTGTTCGTACCGCTGATGGCGCCCGCGCTGCTGCTGATCGCCGTCGGCCCGTTCGTCCCCTGGAAGAACGGTTCGCTGCGCGACGTGGCAATGCGCCTGCGTCCCGCCGCGCTGCTCGCGGTGGTGCTCGGCGCGGCCGGGCTGTTCGTCGTGCGCGGTTCGCCGACGGTCGCGCTGGGCGTGCTGCTGGCCGCATGGACGTTGAGCGCGACGTTGCTGCACGTGGTCCGCAACCTGAGGCAGGCGCCGCGCGGCACCTCCCTCGCCCGGCGCGCTTCTCGCCAGGGTGCGGCCTGGTGGGGCATGGTCGTCGCGCATGCGGGCGTCGGCATCTTCGTCATCGGGGTCACGCTCGTCAAGGGCACCGAGACGGCGGACGATGTGAGCCTGCGCGTGGGCGGCAGCGCCCGCGCGGGCGACTACACGTTCACGTTCGATGGGCTCGAGAAGATCCGCGCCTCGAACTACGTCGGTGTGCGCGCCACGTTCGCCGTCACGCGCGGCGGTGCGCGCGTCGCCACGCTCCATCCTGAAAAACGCTTCTACACCGTGCAGCAGATGCCGACGACGGAGGCCGCCATCGACCGTGGCGTCGCGCGCGACCTGTACGTGTCGCTGGGCGAACCGACGAAGGACGGCGCGTGGATCGTGCGCATCCAGCACAAGCCGTTCATGGGCTGGATCTGGGCCGGCTGCCTCGTCATCGCGGCCGGCGGACTGCTGGCCGCCGTCGACCGCCGCTACCGCACGCGCCGGGTTGCGGCCACTGACCCGGTCCGCGCCGCACCGGCCATTCCCGTTCCATCATCATCGAGGTCCGCATGAAACGCTACGCCATCCCGCTCGGCATCTTCGCCATCCTGCTCGTCTTCCTCGGCGCCGGCCTGCGCCTGAAGCCGCAGGAAGTCCCGTCCCCGTTCATCGGCAAGCCGGCGCCCGCCTTCACCCTGGCGCGGCTCGAACAGGCCGACAAGACGTTCTCGCCGCAGGAGATGCGCGGCAAGGTCTGGCTGTTCAACGTGTGGGCGTCGTGGTGCACGTCGTGCCGCGCCGAGCATCCGGTCCTCGTGGAATTCGCGAAGCAGGCGGCCGTGCCCATCGTGGGCCTGAACTACATGGATGCGCGCGACGACGGCAGCCGCTGGCTCGACAAGTTCGGCAATCCGTATGCGTTGTCGGTGTTCGACGCGGACGGCAAGGTCGGCACGGACTACGGCGTGTACGGCGTGCCCGAGACCTTCGTCATCGACCGGCAGGGCAACATCCGCCTCAAGCTGACCGGCCCGGTGACCCCGGAGATCATCAAGAACACGCTGCTGCCGCTGATCCGGGAACTGGATCATGCGTAAGCGTATCGCCGCCTTGCTGCTGTGCGCGGCGCTCGCGCCGGCCGGCGCGCAACCGGACGACGCGACGCTCGACCGGCGCGTCGAGCGCGTGACCGCGGAATTGCGCTGCCTCGTGTGCCAGAACCAGACGATCGCGGACTCGCATGCCGAACTGGCCCTGATGCTGAAGCGCCAGGTGCGTGACATGCTCGCGCGCGGCGCCACCGAGCGCCAGGCCATCGACTTCATGGTGCAGCGCTACGGCGACTTCGTGCTGTACCGCCCGCCCGTCAAGGCCACGACATGGCTGCTGTGGTTCGGCCCCTTCGGCCTGCTGCTGGCCGGCCTGGCGCTGCTGTTCGCCCGCCTGCGCGCGCGCCAGCACGCACCCGACGACGAACCCGACGAGGAGTTAACCGCATGACGTCTTTCCTGCTCGGCGCGACCGCCCTCGTGGCCATCGCCCTCGCCTTTGCCCTGGCGCCGCTGCTGCGCCGGCGCACGGCCGGTCCCGCGCCGCGTCGCGACCGCGACTGGTCCGCCATCGCCATCGGCCTGCTGCTTCCGGCGGCCGCCGTGGGGCTGTACGCGGCCATCGGCACGCCGCAGGCCGTGCTGGCGCCAACCGCGCAGGCGGACGCGCCGGCGATCGGTCCCGCGCAGATCGAGGCGATGGTAAACCGCCTGGCCGAACGCCTGAAGAACGAGCCGGACGACGCCGAAGGGTGGCGCATGCTCGCGCACTCGTACGAGACGCTGCGCCGCTTCGACGCCGCGGTGGACGCCTACCGCCACCTGATCGCGCTGGAGCCGAACAATGCGAACGGCCTGACCGACGCCGCCGTGGCACTCGGGATGACGTTGAACCAGGATTTGTCGGGGGAACCGGAACGGCTGATCGACCGCGCGCTGGCCATCAACCCCGACCACGTGCAGGCGCTCGCGTTGAAGGGCAGCGCCGCGTACGAGCGGGGCGATTACGCGCAGGCGATCCTGCCGTGGAAGAAGATCCTGGCGATGGTGCCGCAGGATTCGGAAATGACGCGCTCGATCGCGGCCAGCGTGAAAAAGGCGGAGGCGTTGGCGGCGAAGGAAGCCAGCCGGTGAGCAAGCGTCGTCCCCGTGCAGGCGGGGACCCAATTTGCACGCATCGCCACAGCGCCACGAAATTAGGTTCCCGCCAAGGCGCCCGGCGAGGGCGGGAACGACGGGGTAATCAAGGCCGCAGCATCACGAGCTGCGACGTATCCCCCCGCCGCACGAGCAGCACCGACGACTTGCCCGCCGCCTTGTCCACCCGGTTCGCAAACGCCGCCGCGCTGGCCACGTCCGCATTGTCGAGCGCCAGGACGATGTCGCCCGGGCGCAGGCCGGCTTGTTGCGCCGCGCCCTCCACCTTGTCGATGACGACGCCCGAACGCGCACCCAGTTCCGCCTTCTGCGCCGCCGTCAGGTCCAGCACCGACACGCCCAGCCGGCTCCCCGGCGTCGCCGGCGCGGGTTGCGCGCGCACCTTCGGCGCCGGCCGTTCCGCTTCCAGTTCGGCCAGCGTCACGTCGATGTGCCGCGCCGCGCCGTTGCGCCACACGGTCAGGTTGACCGTCGTGCCGGGCCGGGTGTCGGCGGCCAGCCGGCGCAGTTGCGCGCTGCGCTCCACGCCGGCGCCGTTGAACGCGACGATGATGTCGCCGTCGCGCAGGCCCGCGCGCTCGGCCGGGCCGCCCCGTTCGATGCGGCCGACGAATCCACCCCGCGTGTCCGCGAGGCCCAGCGCATCGGCCACGTCGCGGTCGACGTCCGTCAGGTACACGCCCATGCGGCCACGCGTCACGTGGCCGCTGCCCTTCAGCTGCCCGGCCACGCGCAGCGCGTCCTCGATCGGGATCGCGAACGAGATGCCCATGAAGCCGCCGGAGCGGCTGTAGATCTGCGAATTGATGCCGACCACTTCGCCGCGCAGGTTGATCAGCGGTCCGCCCGAGTTGCCGGGGTTGACCGGCACGTCGGTCTGGATCAGCGGCAGGAAGTCGCCCGTCTCGCGCGCACGGGCGGAGACGATGCCCGCCGTGACCGTGTTGTCCAGGTCGAACGGCGAACCGATCGCGATGACCCATTCACCGGCCTTCGTCCGGCCCGAGTCGCCCGTGGTGAGCGTGGGCAGGCCGGCCGCGTCGATCTTCAGGATGGCGACGTCGGTGCGCTTGTCGGCGCCGACGACCCGCGCCTTGAACTCACGCCGGTCGGCCAGCCTGACGAACACCTCGTCGGCGCCGTCGACGACGTGCGCATTGGTCAGCACCTCGCCGTCGCGCGACACGATGAAGCCCGAGCCGACGCCACGCCGCACGCGTTCCGGTGTCTCGTCGGACGGGAGCGGCGGATGATCGCGCGGCAGCGGCTCGCCGAAAAAGCGCCGGAACAGCTCGCGCGTTTCCGGATCGTCGCTTTCACGCGCGGCGACCGTCCGCGTGGTGCGGATGTTGACGACGGCCGGACCGGCTTTCTCGACCAGCGCGCTGAAGTCGGGCCCCACCTCGGCGGCCTGCGCGGCGCCGAGCACACAGGCGAAAAGAAGTGGAGACGCGTAACGGATGGATGTCATGGGCATCTCCACCAGCGGTTCAGTTGACGGCGAAGCAGTACAACAGCCCCGCCCCACCCGTGCTCACGAGATTCTCCTGCCCGCAGCCGCGACTTGCATGCGCCGAATTCCACGACGTGTTGCCGCCGCCGGTGCGGTCGAAGTGCCCCAACTGCGTCGACGCATCCGGGGCGCTGCTCGTGTAGTTGCGGCACGTGTGGTCGGCCGCATCGGCGAACGCGCGCCCATCCGGCGCGGACCCGGTGATGATGTCATGCTCGTTCGGCCTGTCGCCGAAGCCCTTCACCGGTTCGTTCTTCTCGGTGAAGACGGTGGCGCGGGTCAGGTTGTTGCCGAGGCGGGCCGCATCCAGCGTGTCGCCGTGGAGGTGCGCGACGTCGCGCGCGACGACGGCGCCGCGCGTGTTGTACCACGGACCCTGGCCGATGCGGTCGCGCGCGTTGACGGCCGGCTGGCCCTCCGACGGCTGCGTGCTCAGGTAGGCGTGCCAGGTGCGGTTGCCGGCGCCGACGGTGGCCGCCAGTTTCTGGCACTGCGCATCGGCGCCGGCCAGGCCGCCGAGATTACCGCCCTTGCCGACGCCTTCGCTCGTGACGAAGAAGCCGAGCGGCTTCGCCGGATCGGTCGAGCGTGCGGTGGATTGCTGGGCCGATGCGGGCAGCACGGCGCCGGCGAGAAGCGCGGCTGCGACGGCCGCGTGTTTCAGGTGGATCATTCAGGTCTCCGATGTGATGACAGGTCAGTCCTTGGCCTTGAAGTCGTCGTGGCAAGCCTTGCACGTGCGGGTCAACTTGCCGTACTGGGTCTTGATGGCGGCCGCGTCGCCACCGGCGGCCAGCGAGGCCAGCTCGCCCGCTTCCTTCGCGAAGTTCGCGCCCAGTTCACCGAAGTGCTTCGTGTCCTTGAAGGCTTCCGGCCTGGCGCTCGTCTCGTGCCAGCCCTTGCCCTGCTCCGTGCCCGGCGCGAACAGCGCACCGAGGCCCGAGTTGGCGACGGCGGCGATGGTGTTGGCGGCGCGCAGGACCTCGTCCTTGTTGTACTGGCCGTCCAGCGAGGCCTTGATGCGGCCGGAGTTCCAGGCCACGATCTGGAACGCCGACTGGCGCCACTTGATCAGGTTTTCCGGCTTCGGCGCCTGCTGGGCCAGTGCGGACGCGGAAGCCGCAATCACGGCGAGAGCGACGAGGGTCTTGGTACGCTTTTTCATCTTCTTCCTTCTGGTGGGGGTAAAAAAGTGACGATGGCCGGGCCTCAGGCGCGCAGGGTCCGGTCGAACAGGGCGAGCGTGCGTTGCCACGCGAGCCGCGCCGCCGCGTCGTCATAGCGCGGCGTCGTATCGTTGTTGAAGCCGTGCTCCACGCCCGGGTACACATAACCTTCGTGGCGGATGCCGGCGGACTTCAGCGCGGCGTCGTAACCGGGCCACGCTTCCAGCAGGCGCGCGTCGTTGCCGGCGTGGTGGACCAGGACCTCGGCCTTGATGCGCGGGACATCCGCCGGCGCCGGCGCGGCGCCGTAGAACGGCACGGCGGCGGCCAGGTCGGGCAACCGGGTCGCGAGCAGGTTGGCGATGCCGCCGCCGTAGCAGAAGCCGACGGTGCCTACCTTGCCGTTCGTGCCGGGCAGCGTCTTCAATGCGTTCGCCGCGGCGACGAAGTCTTCGCGCGTCTTCGCCTGGTCCAGTTTCGGGAACAGGGCGCGGGCCCTGTCCTCGTCGCCCGGATAGCCGCCCAGCGGATACAGCGCGTCCGGTGCGAACGCGACATGGCCGGCGAGCGCGACGCGGCGCGCGATATCCTCGATATGCGGATTCAGGCCGCGGTTCTCGTGCACCACCAGCACGGCGCCGGGCTTGCCCCGCGCTGCGGCTGGCCGCACGAGATAGCCGTGCACCTTGCCGTTGCCGTCCGGGGACGGAAACTCCACGCGGCTGCCCGCGATGCGAGGATCCGTCGGCGCGACCTGCTGCGCCTGGGCGAAGTTGGGGCTCAAGGCCGCGAGCAGCGCTTCAGCGGACAGCGCGCCCGCAGCGACCTTGCCGGCCGATTGCAAAAAGCCGCGGCGGCTCAAGTCGCCGTGCACGTATTTATCGAACAGCTGCAGCACCTGCGGGTCGAAGTCTTGCGCGGTCTTGCGGGTCATTTTGCGCGCCCCTCGTAGCCCTGCGCCAGCAGCGCGATCCGGTAGGCGGCGCCTCGGCCGACGATGTACAGCGTGTGCTTGCCGGGCCCCGCGAACGCGAGGTTCTGCGGCTTCTTCGGCAGCGCGATCACACCCAGCGCGTCGCCGCGCGGGCCGAACACTTCGATGCCGGCGTTCGACGCCACGTACAGCCGCCCGGCGCCGTCCACCGCGAGGCCGTCGGCGCCGCTGGACCAGCCGTTGTCGCCCTTGCTCCAGCCGGCCAGGCGGGCAAAGTCGCGGCGCTTCCCGACCGTGCCGTCCGGCGCCACGTCGTACGCGAGAACGTGCTCGCCCTGCGTGTTGGCCACGTACAGCGTCTTTTCGTCAGGGCTCAGCTGGATGCCGTTCGGCCGCTCGATATCGGCCGCCACTCTTTCCAGCTTGCCCGCCGCCGGGATGCGGTACACGGCCGGCCTGGCCACGGCGTGCGCGTGCTGGTTGGTGCGGGCGCCCGGCGGCGCGCCGGAATCCGTGAAGTAGACATTGCCGTTGCGGCCGACCACGAGATCGTTCGGGCGGCCGAACGGCAGGCCGTCCCACTGGTCGGCCAGGGTGCGCGCCTTGTCCGCCGGCGCGACGATCCCCACGCGCGGCTCGCGCACCTGCACGGCGTACAACGCGCCGCCGGCGCCGAAGCCCAGGCCGTTGGAGCCGTTGCTGTTGTCGAGGTAAGTCGACGTCGTGCCGTCCGCCTTGACGCGCGTGATGCGGTTGGCCGTCGTCTCCGTGAAGATCAGGCTTCCGTCGGGCAGCGCCAGCGGTCCCTCGGTCCCGTCGAAGCCTTCCCTGATCAATTCGATCCGCGTGCCGGCCGCGGCGACACCGGGGATGGCCGTCGCGATGGTGTCCTGCGCCTGGGCCAGGCCGGCGGCGAGCGCCAGTACTGCGAGATAAGTCGGTTTCATGCGTTCTCCTTACCTTGCGGCGGCCAGTTTTTGCACGGCCTGCAGCGCCTGTTCGACGTTGGCGCCCGGCGCCAGTCCGCCCACGACGGCCGCGACCTTGCCGTTCGGCGTCACGATGAACGTGGTGCGTTCGGCGAAGCCGTGGTCGATGTCGACGCCGCGCGTGTCCTTGCGACCCGGCGCCGCTTCGCGCACCGCCAGGTCATACGATTTCGCGATGCGGCCGTCCGCATCCGACGCGACGGCGATCTTGCCGGCGCAGTACGCCGGATCGGCCGAGAAGTCGTTCAGGCGCACGATGCTGTCCAGCGAGACGCCGACGATGCTTGCGCCGGCGGCCGCGAATTTTTCCTGGTTGACGGCGAACGCGTGCGCCTGCACGTTGCAGCCGCCCGTATAGGCCGACGGGTAGAAGTACACGACCACGGGGCCCTTCTTCAGCGCGTCCTTGAGCGAATAGCCGAAAGCCTTGCCGGCCTGCGACGCCTGCGCCTTGAACTCGGGGGCGCTGTCGCCCTCCTTCAGCGCGGCCGCGGCGGGCAGCGCGATCGATGCGGCCAGCACGGCCGCCATCACCTTATGTTTCATAGTTTCTCCTGTAGGGTGGGCACCCCGTGCCCACCTTTTGCATGCATTGGCGGGCACGGGGTGCCCACCCTACGGACGTATCCCGGACAGGTAATGCGCCAATACGTCGATCTCGGCGTCCGTCAATCCCTTCGTGGCCTCGTTCATCGCGCCGCCCGGGCTGTTTTTGCGCTCGCCGCTGCGCCAGGCCAGCAACTGGTTGCGCAGGTACTTCACGTCCTGCCCGCCGATCACGGGAAACGCCGCGTTGCCGGTCCCCTTGCCCCGCGCGCCGTGGCAGGCCGCGCACGCCGCGAACAGCCGCTGCGCCGTCTGGGTGTCCGCTTGCATCGCCTCGCCGCGCATCGCCGGCAAGCCGCCGTAATACGCGGCGATGTCGGCGAGGTCCGCTTCTTCCAGGCTGCGCGCCATGATCATCATGTAGTCATGCTTGCGCGCGCCGCTGCGAAAGTCCTGCAGCTGCTTGACGATGTACGCCGGATACTGGCCGGCCAGCCGGGCGAATTTGCCGTCCTGGCCATTGCCGTTGCCGTCGGCGCCGTGGCATTCCTGGCAGCGTTCCGATTCCGACTTGATGCGTCCCGCTTCGACGTTGCCCGCCCACGCCGCGAGCGGCAGGGCGAACACGAGGCACACGCACGCGTTCTTCAGATTCTTCAAGCGTGGCGCCTACTCTTTCTTGTAAAACGTGTGGCAGGTCTTGCAGGTCCGCGACAGCGTGGTCGCGGCATCGGTCGCCTTGTCGTAGTCGCTGGACGTGACGGCGTCGACGATCGTGAGGGTCAGCTCGCGGCTTTTCTTCGTCAGCTCGACCGCGTTGGCGGCGTCGCCCTTCTGCACGAAATAGGTTTCCACCGTGTCGAACATCGTGGTCATGGACTTCGCATCCGCGAGGGCGGCCTTGCCGTCCTTGAGGGCGATGTTCGACGCGAGGCTCTTGTTCGTGTCGTCGATGTTCTGCATCAGGTCAGTGTCGAGTTCCACCGCGGCGAGCGCGAGGCCGGCGCTGATGGACAACACGGCGCCGAAGGCGATCAGTTTTCTCTGCATATGTTTCGTTTCTCGTTACGCTTGCGCCCCCGGGACGCATCCCGGGGGTGGTGCTGTCGCTTACGCGAGGATCTCCTTGATGACCTTCCCGTACACGACGGTCGGGCGCTCGGACCGGCCGTTATTGAGGAAGGTGGTCTTCAGGTGGTCGAGGCCCATCAGCTGCAGCACGGTGGCGTGCAGGTCGTAGGTGTCGACGGCCTTGTCCTTGTCGGCCACCTGCAGGCCCACCTCGTCGGTCTCGCCGTACGTGTAGCCGGCTTTCAGGCCGCCGCCCGCCATCCACTGCGTGTAGCCCCACGGGTTGTGGTCGCGGCCCGTGCCGCTCTCGCCCCACGACGTGCGGCCGAATTCCGACGCCCACACGACGAGCGTCGTGTCGAGCAGGCCGCGTTCCTTCAGGTCGTGCAGCAGGCCGGCGATCGGCTTGTCGACCATGCGCGCCATCGTGCCGTGGTTCTCATCCAGCTCGCTGTGCGCGTCCCAGCTCTGGCGGTCGGACTCGACGCCTTCCGGATAGCCGGACACCACCTGCACGAAGCGCACGCCGTTTTCCACGAGGCGGCGGGCGCGCAGCAGCACTTCGCCGTAGCTCTGGCTGACCTTGTCGTTCAGGCCGTACAGCTCCTTCGTCGCGGCCGACTCCTTGCTGATGTCGACGGCGGCCGGCGCCGCGACCTGCATGCGGTCGGCCAGTTCGTACGAACGCAGGCGCGCGCGCAGCTCGGTGTCGTTCGGGTAGCGCTGCGCGCCCAGGTTGTTCAGCTGCTTGAGCAGGTCCAGCGACGAGCGCTGTTGCGCCGCGCTGCGCAGTTCCGGACGATCCAGGTACAGGATCGGCGAATCGCCCGGACGGAACGCGGTGCCCTGGTAGACGGCGGGCAGGAAGCCCGAGCTCCAGTTGACGGAACCGGCCGACGGTTCGCGGTCGCCGTTGTACAGCACGACGTACGGCGGCAAATCGGGGTTGGCGGAGCCGAGCGCATAGCTGATCCAGGCGCCCAGCGACGGCCGGCCCGGATTCAGGTCGCCCGTGTTCAGCTTCAGGATCGAGATGTCGTGCGTGGCGCCGATGGTCGTGCTGGACTTGATGAAGGTGATCTTGTCCGCGTGCTTGGCCAGGTTCGGCAGCAGGCTCGAAAACCATGCGCCGCTCTCGCCGTACTGCTTCCAGGTGCGTTCCTTCGACACGTACAGTTTGCCCACGCCGCCCTGCGTCGACGTCTTGATCCCTTTCAGGAACGACGCCGGGACGGGCTGGCCCGCGAGCTTCTGCAGGTCGGGCTTGTAGTCGTACAGGTCCAGCGTGCTGGGCGCGCCGTTCTGGTGCAGCCAGATGACGGACTTGATCTTGGCCGGGAAGTGCGGCGACTTGAGTGCGAGCGGGTCGATCAGTTCGGCGGCCGTTGCGGCCGACAGCAGGCCGCCGCCGGGCAGCAGGCCGGTCAGGGCGCCGGCGCCGAGACCGAAGCCGGATTTGATCAGGAAGTCCCGACGTGAATGGATGCTCATATTTCTATTCCTTTGTGGGTTCGTTATGGCGGGCACGAGGTGCCCACCCTACGGTTGCTTGGTATGTCGTAGGGGGGCGGCCCTCCGCCCACCATGCCGTTGTCGTTATTCAGAAGCGGTATGCGAAATCGTTCGAGTTGGCCACGGCGTGCACGAGATCGACGAAGGCGGCGGTGCGCACGGGGTCGATCTTCTTCGCATCCTTCAGGCCACTCGGCACGGCAACCTCGAACTGGCCGCTGGCCGCCTTCTCGCGGATGGCGATCTGTTCCTGCGCCAGGAAGCTCTTGAGCGCGGCCCGTTCGGTCTTGCTGGGCTCACGCGAGAACAGGATCTGGTAGACCCGGTTGAGCTGGGCGTCCTCGTTGTTGCCTGCCTCGTTGATCACGCGGCCGGCCAGCGCCTGGCTCCACTCGAACACGATGTCGCTGTTGAACATCGTCAGCGCCTGCAGCGGCGTCGTCGTCACGTCACGCTTGTGGTGCGGGTTATTCGGGTTGGCCGGATCGAAATTCTGGGTGATCGGGTACGGGAAGCTGCGGCGCGTGAACACGTACAGGCTGCGGCGGTACCAGTCTTCCTTGTTGTCCGAGACGGTCCAGGCGCGGTTGCCGGCGAAGTCGCGCGACTTGCCGCCGCCGTCCCCCTTCTTCAGCACCGGCGGGAACACGGACGGACCGCCCACCTTGTCGACCAGCAGGCCCGATGCGTACAGCAGCGAGTCGCGGATCTCTTCCGCTTCCAGGCGCTTGCGCGGATACACGGCCAGCAGCTCGTTCTTCGGATCGACCTTCTGCACGTCCGGACGCTCGTTCGAGGCCTGGCGGTAGGTGGACGACAGCAGCACTTCGCGGTGCAGCTTCTTCACGTCCCAGCCGTTCTTGACGAAGTCGGTGGCCAGGTGGTCCAGCAGTTCCGGGTGCGTGGGCTTGGCGCCGGCGCGGCCGAAGTCGGCGACGGTGGCGACGATGCCCTTGTCGAAGTACTGGGCCCACACGCGGTTGGCGTACACGCGGGCCGTCAGCGGATTGCTGTCGCTGCTGACCCACCTGGCGAGCGCAGTGCGGCGGCCGGACGACTTGTCCGTCGGCTGGATGTCCAGCTTGACGTCCTTGCCGCCCCACAGCGCCGGGATGCCCGGATCGACGGCTTCCAGCGGCTTCTCGTGGATGCCGGTGAAGCGCACGCGGGTCTCGGGCACGTCCTTGTTCGTCAGCTCGAACGCGGTGGTGTACGTGGCCGAGCCCTTGGCCGGGCGCAGCTTGTCGAACTTCTTCAGCTGTTCCTGCAGGCCTTTGTACTCTTCATACCTGGCCACGTTCTCCGGCTTGAAGTCGGCGCGGTCCTTTTCCTCGGCCGTGCGCTTCAGGAAGGCGATGATCTCCTGGTCCGACGCGACCGACTGCTTGCGCCAGTTGACCCAGCGGTCCAGCGCGTTCCAGTCCTTCTCGGGCTTGAAGATCGAGTCGCGGCTGTCGCTCAGGTAGCGCTCGTTGTAGTACTGGCGGCCGTCGGCGCGCACGGTGTCGAGGATCGCCTTCATCTTCGCGCGGGTGTCCTTCGTCGCCTCGTTGTACACGGCCTGCTGCTTCTGGAACTCCTTGTCGAACTCCGTTTCCGAACCCTTGGCCAGCGGCGTCTTTTCGTTGACCGACGTATTGGCGAAGAAGGCCTGCAGCTGGAAGTATTCCTTCTGGCTGACCTTGTCCATCTTGTGGTTGTGGCAGCGCGCGCAGCCGATCGTCGCGGCCAGGAAGGTCTCGCCCACCAGATCCGTCATGTCCGTCTCGATCTGGTACTTGCGCTGGACGAGGTCGCGCGAGTTGAAGTTGTCCGGATAGCCCGCGAGGAAGCCCGTCGCGATGCGTGCTTCCTGGCTCTCCGGCCACAGTTCGTCGCCGGCCAGCTGTTCCTGGATGAAGCGGTTGAACGGCTTGTCCGTGTTGAACGCGTTGATGACGTAGTCGCGATAGCGCCAATTGTTCGGACGGGTATTATCGTTCTGGAAGCCGGTGCTGTCGGCGTAGCGCGCCAGGTCCAGCCAGCGGCGCGCCTGGCGCTCGCCGAAGTGGTGCGATGCGAGCAGGCGGTCGACCAGCTTCTCGTAGGCGTCCGGCGACTTGTCGTTCTCGAACGCCTTCACTTCCTCGGGCGTCGGCAGGATGCCCCACGTATCGAGCGTGGCGCGGCGGATGAAGGTGGCGCGGTCCGCTTCCGGCGACGGCTTGATGCCCTTGGCTTCCAGCTTCGCGAGCACGTAGGCGTCGACGGGCGTGCGCACCCATTTCTTTTGCCTGACCGTGGGCTCGGCCGGCGCCGCGGCCGGCGTATAGGCCCACGCCTTCGACACACCGGCGGCGGCCGGCGTGGCGGCCGGCTTGTCCTGATCCGCGGCGGAGACGACCGCCGCTGCGAAGCTCAAGGCGACGGCAAGATACAAGGCCTTGCTTTTCATTTGACTGACTCCCTCATTGGTTCATCCGATCCTAAAAGTTGATGCGCGTGGTGATGGTCTCGCCTCTCTCTTTGCAACTATCGCGCCAGCACCGCGCAATCCCGTGATCGGATGCCGCAAACCCTTGATTTCTCGGGCTTCCCGCCATGAATGGAGGCAGTTTTTGAGCTCGTGTGATCACTGCTGTTTTGCGAACAGTGCGCGGGATGCGGTGTTCGCTTTTCAGCAGACGTTGGATTAGCCAGCAGTACGACAGCCCGCGCCGCCCGCAAATCCGGGGCAAACGATTGGCACGGTAGTTGCAACGATGAGGGCACCCCCAACAACAATGAAAGCGACACATGAACTTCCTCAAGACCACCATCGCCACCGCCCTGCTCCTCGCCGGCGCGGCCTCGTTCGCCCAGGAGGCGGCGGCGCCTTCCGCGGCCAAACCGGCCGCCGCGCCGCAGCCATGGATCTACAAGACGAAGCAGCTCGCGCGCGCCGAGATCGACAAGCTGCTGCTCCAGCCGGGCAAGGTGCTGGTGCTCGACGTGCGCCGTCCGGACGAGCTGCCGTCGAAAGGTTCGTTCCCGGTCTTCCTGAGCATCCAGAACGCGGACCTCGAGAAGTACCTGAAATACATCCCGAAAGACCGCCAGATCGTGACCGTCTCCAACCGCGCCCACCGCGCCGGCGCCGCGGGTGACCTGTTGACGCTGCGCGGCTTCAAGGTCGCGGGCGCCGCCGGCACGCTGGACTACGAGGAGCAAGGCGGTGTCGTCGAACACATCAAGCCGCCCGCGCCACCCGCCGCCACACCGGCGCCGGCCGTGGCCCAGGCGCAGTAACCGTTCCTGACGATGGCCATGAATGTCCGCACCGCCGCCAAGGCAGACCTTTCCCCGCGCAGCGCCGCGCGTGCCCCCATCGCGGCGCCGGCGTCGAACGCGACCCGCATCCGCCTGTGGGACCTGCCGGTCCGCATCTTCCACTGGTCCCTCGTGATGGCCGTCCTCGTGGCCTTCGTCACCGCGAAGCTCGGCGGCGACTGGATGGACTGGCACGGCCGCGCCGGCCTCGCCATCGTCGGCCTGGTGACGTTCCGCATCGTGTGGGGCCTCGTCGGCTCGACGCACGCCCGCTTCCAGAGCTTCGCGCCGACGCCGGCGCGCCTGCGCGCCTACCTGACGGGTCGCTGGCACGGCATCGGGCATAACCCGCTCGGCGCGCTGTCCGTGTTCGGCCTCCTCGGCCTGCTGGCCGTGCAGGCGGGCTCCGGCCTCTTTTCCAATGACGACATCGCGTTCGACGGCCCGCTGTCCGGCCTCATCGAAAAGGCGCGGTCGGACACCCTGACCGGCCTGCACCACCAGCTGTCGGACGTGCTGCTCGTGCTGCTCGGACTGCACATCCTCGCGATCGCGTTCTACCTCGTCGTCAAGAAGCACAACCTGATCAAGCCGATGGTCACGGGCTGGAAACATGCGCAGGGCCGCGGCGCGCCCGTGCCGAAAACACGCGGCGGCAGCCCGCTCGGCCTGGCCATCGCCCTGCTCGTCGCGGCGGCGGTCACGTATGCGGCCAGCGGCAAGCTGCTGCACGCACCACCCGGGCCTGCGCCAGCAGCCGCGTCGGCGGCCTCCCCTCCACCCGCTTCCTACAGCAGCACGCCAGGCTGGTAATTTCCCATGCAACGTTTGAACTCGTTTTGCCGGCGCACCCTCGGTGCGCTGGCGTTTTTGTTCATGGGGTTGGCCACGGCCGCTCCCGCCCTCTCCGACACGGCGGCCACCGCCCACGTGCGCGTCCGCCTGCTGGCCGCCGCGGACGCCGTGCATCCCGGCGAGCGGATACTGTTCGGCGTCGAGCAGACTCTCAAGCCGGACTGGCACACCTACTGGATCAATCCGGGCGACACGGGCGTGCCGACGCGGATCGCCTGGGACCTGCCGGCCGGTGCGAGCGCCGGCGCCGTCGTCTGGCCGGTGCCGGAACGCTTTCGCACGGGCCCCGTCACGAGCTATGGCTATGCCGGACATGCGACGCTGCTGGCGACGTTGACGGTGCCGCAGGACGCCCGCCCCGGCACGTCGTTTCCCGTGCGCGCGCGCGTGAGCTGGCTGGTGTGCAAGGACGTGTGCATTCCGCAGCAGGCGGAGGTCGGCCTCGCGCTGCCCGTGCTGGCCGTCGGCATGCCGTCCGGTGCGGGCGCGCTGGCCGTCGGTCCCGCGCACGCGGCGTTGCCGGCGGCCGCGCCGGGCAGCATCCACGCGGCGACGGACGGCAAGGCGGTGGCGCTGACCGTATCCGGCACGGGTGTGCGCACGGCGGATCTCGAGGACGCCTGGTTTTATGACGACGCGCGCGGCGGCATCGCACCGGGCGCGCCGCAAGCGGCCAGCATCGACGGCGAGCGCCTCGTGCTGCGCCTGCGCGCGGGCGAGCAGGCCGGCGCGCGCCTGACCGGCGTCCTGGTCGTGAAGACGCGGACGGCCACCCGCGGCTACGCCATCGACACGGCGCTCGCCGCGAGTAAGGCGCCGATCGCGCTGCCGGAAGACGCGGCCCCTGGAGCCGATGCATCGCTGCCGCTGGCGCTTCTGTTCGCGCTGCTGGGCGGCCTCGTACTGAACCTGATGCCGTGCGTGTTCCCGGTACTGTCGATCAAGGCGCTGTCGCTGCTCGACCATGCGCGCGACGCCCCGCGCACGGCGCGCCTGCACGGCGTCGCGTACACGCTGGGCGTACTGGCCAGCTTCGGGCTGCTGGGTGTCGTGCTGATCCTGCTGAAGGCCGGCGGCGCGCAGGCCGGCTGGGGCTTCCAGTTCCAGTCGCCCGCGTTCGTGCTGGCCACAGCCTATCTGATGTGCGCCGTCGGGCTGAACCTGTCGGGCGTGTTCGACGTCGGGGGCAAACTGGCGGGCATCGGTGACGGGCTCGCATCGCGCGCCGGCTACGCGGGCAGCTTCTTCACCGGCGTGCTGGCCACCGTCGTCGCCACGCCGTGCACGGCGCCGTTCATGGGCGGCGCCATCGCGTACGCCCTCGCGCAGCCGCCCGCCGTGCTGCTGGCCGTGTTCCTGTCCATGGGCGTCGGACTCGCCCTGCCCTATCTGCTGCTGAGCGCACGTCCCGTGCTGCAGCGACGCCTGCCGCGCCCCGGTCCGTGGATGGTGCGGGTACGCCAGGCGTTCGCGTTCCCGATGTATGGCGCGGCCGTGTGGCTCGTGTGGGTGCTGGCGCGGCAAAGCGGCGTGGATGCGGGCGCCGCCGCGCTGGGCGGCATGGTGGCGCTCGCGTTCGCGGGCTGGCTGTACGGCGCGACGCGGTTCGCGCCATCGTTCATGCGCCTGGCCGGCGGCGTCGGCGCGGCCCTGGCGGTGGTCGCGGCGGTGGCCGCGGGCCATGCCGGCATCCGCCACGGCCAACCAGCCGCCGCGACCGGCGTCGCCTGGACGCCGTACAGCGCCGAACGCCTGCAGGCGCTGCGTGCCGGCGGCAAACCGGTGTTCGTGAACCTCACGGCGTCCTGGTGCATCACCTGCCTCGTCAACGACAGGGTCGCGCTGAGCGACGGCTCGGTCGACGCGGCGTTCCGCCAGGCCGGCATCACGTACCTGAAGGGCGACTGGACGAGCCAGGATGAACGCATCACGGCACTGCTCACGCAATTCGGCCGCAGCGGCGTGCCGCTCTACGTGTTCTATCCGGCGGGCGCGGATGCCCGCCCGGTGGTGCTGCCGCAATTGCTCACACCCGGCATCGTGCTCGACGCCATCGGTACCGCAGGCAATTGACCCAATTCGGGGTCAGAGCACTTTTTCGTGCACGATCTTTCAGGCAAGTTCAATAGGCGACGGCTACCGGGCCATTGTGCAAAGGTCGGGACTGCGGACCGGGATCGGCGCTTTGTCGAACTCGAGCCATTAATCGGAAATGTGCTCCGACCCCGAATTTGGCGGCCCATAAAAAAGCGCCGGCTGACTGCGCCGGCGCTCGTACTGCGGACTTCATTGTCGGCGCCCGATTCACCCCCCAGGCTGTGTCAGCACCGACAACTTGGTCACACCCGATCGCTGGATGTTCGCGATCACCTTGGCAACCGCGCGATACGGCACGCCTTCGTCGGCCTGCAGGCTCACCGCCAGTTCGGGGTTCGTGGCCACCACGCTCTTCAGCGCCGGTTCCAGCGCGGCCGGGGCGACTTCGCGCTTGTCGATGTAGATCTTGCCGGCGCCGTCGACGCTCACCGTCACGGACTTCGACGGGTTCGCGGGCTCCGTGGTGGAGGTCTTGGGCAGGTTGATCCGCACCGCGTTGTTCAGCAGCGGCGCGGTCAGGATGAAGACGACCATCAGCACGAGCATCACGTCGACGAGCGGCGTGATGTTGATTTCGCTGACGACGTCGCTGCTGTCTTTACCGGTCGAGAACGCCATTATGCCGCCGCTCCCACAGGCTGGGCGCCCACGTGCACCGCTTTGCCGGCCGGACGTACGGTCGCCTTGGTCACGCGGAAGCCGCTCTTCTGCGCCAGGTTGACGAAGTCGGTGGCGAAATTATCCAGCTCGGCCGCTTTCACTTTCAGGCGACGCACATAGTAGTTAAACGCCAGCACGGCCGGCACGGCGACGGCGATGCCGATGCCGGTGGCGATCAGCGCTTCGCCGATCGGGCCCGCCACCACTTCGATGCTGGCCGAGCCGCTCTTGCCGATGGCGCCCAGCGCGTTGATGATGCCGAACACGGTGCCGAACAGGCCGACGAACGGCGCGGTGCTGCCGATCGACGCCAGCACCGCGAGGCCGCTTTCCAGCGACTGGTATTCCTTCTGGATCTGCTGGCGCAGCTGGCGTTCCAGCAGCTCCTGGCGGTCCCAGCTGTGTTCCAGGTCGCTGCCCGAGCCGTCCGTGTCGTTCACGTACAGCGCTTCGAAGCCGACGTTGGCCAGGCGCGATTTGGGGCTGGCGTCGCTGCCAAGCGCGGTCGCGGCGTCCAGCGAATTGGCGCTCCAGAATTTCTGCGTAAACTGTTTATCCTGTTTACCGACGCGTGCGTGCTGCACGGCCTTGGCCAGGATCAGGACCCAGGTGACGATGGAGAACAGCACCAGTCCGTACAGGGCGCCTTGAACGATGAGATTGAGGTATTGAGGAGACATGGAATGAGCGCCTATAGGAGTGAAGAAATCAGGAAAGCTTGAAGTTGAGGGGGACGATGACCCAGCCGTCGATCGGGGTCTGGCCGCGCCGCGCCGGATCGAAGGTCCATTGCAGCACCGCCTTGATGGCCGCGTCGTCCAGGATCTTGAAGCCGGTGGACTTGTCGACCGTGACGTTGTCGGCCTTGCCGGACGCCAGCACATGCACCTTGAGGATCACGCGGCCCTGCATCCCGCGGTCCTGCGCCAGGGCCGGATAGTCCGGCGCCGGATTGTTGCGGTAGCCGACGAAGCCGCGCGCTTCCGTCACCGGTTCCGGCGGCGGGGGCGCCGGCGGCGCGGCCACGACAGGCGCCGGCGCCGGCGCGGGCGCGGTGGCCACCTGCACCGTGTCGGCGGTCGGCGGACCATCGTCGACCGCCTGCGGGCTGACGACGGGCAGCGGCGGCGCGGCCTTCACCGGCGCGGCCTTGACGATCCGCGGCTGCGGTTTCGGCGGTTCAGGCGGGGGTGGAGGCGGCGGTGGTGGCGGTGCGATCTCGATCGCGAGCGGCTGCACCCTGGGCTGCTCCGGCAGCGTAGCGGCCGGCCGGTGCAGCGCCACGATCACGCCCACGTGCGCCAGGGCCGTCAGGCCGACGAGCGCGACGAGCCCGCCCTTGTTGCGCACCCCGACGGCCCGCAGCTGGCGGATCGCCGCGCTCACCGGTTGCTGTTCCACCGCGAGACGTGGCGCCGGGCGGACGGCGCGGCGCACCGCGGCCTTCCTCGGCGAGTATTTAATGCTCTCAAAACTCAAAGTGGTCATGACGAGGCCTTTCTGTTGTCCGTGCCTGCAACGTTGCAGGAAGCGTGCCTGACCATAAGTCATTGATTTTATTGACCACTGCTGATCTGCCGACAGCGCGGCTGCTGCGAAATCAACAGCGCATGCGCCCTTCCCTGTTCAAACCTGCACATCGCCCGCGCTGCGCAGATTGCAACACCGCGCCGTTCCTTTTCGCTCAGGATTTCACATTTCCAGCAGCCGCGCGCAGGCACGACATCGACTCTC
>JBJMVU010000237.1:0-6570 GCA_045810485.1 Massilia sp.
ATGTGCAAAACGTCAATAGCTGGCACAGCCACTTTAAAAGCTGGCTGGTACGGTTCCGCGGGGTCGCCAGCCGCTACCTGATCAATTACTCGGGATGGCAGCGCGTGCTGGGCGCACACCGCTTGACGACGCCCGCGCACCTGCTGTGCGCTGCGGTCCAGCTCGGTTAAGCGGCCACGTTACCGAATTAACGCTCACACAGCCATAAAAAAATGCCGGGCGCGCGGCCCGGCATGCGGTGGAAGGTCGCGGGGTCAGGCGCGCAGGCGTGCGAGCACGGTGTCCAGCACGTCGAGGTCGGCGAAGTCGATGATCATCTGTCCCCTTCCCTTGGTCCCCATCTTGAACGCGACGGGCGTCGCCAGGCGGTCCGACAATTCTTCCTCGAGACGCACGATGTCGCCCGACTTGTCTTTCTGGCGCGCCGCAACCGGTGGCGCATTCTGCTCTTCCAGGGCGCGCGCGACCATCTTCTCGGTCTCGCGCACGGACAGCCGCTTGGCGATCACCTGGTTTGCCAGCGCGATCTGGCTCGCGGCGTCGACCGCGAGCAGCGCACGGGCGTGTCCCATGTCGATGTCGCCCGCCATCAGCATCGTCTGCACGGGCTGGGCGAGGTTCACGAGGCGCAGCAGGTTCGACACGGCGCTGCGCGAGCGCCCGACGGCCTGCGCGGCCTGCTCGTGGGTAAAGCTGAATTCCGAGATCAGGCGCGCGATGCCCTGCGCTTCTTCCAGCGGGTTCAGGTCCTCACGCTGGATGTTCTCGATGAGGGCCATCGCGGCGGCGTTCTGGTCGTCCACCTCGCGCACCAGCACCGGGATCTCGTCCAGCCCCGCCAGCTGGGCCGCGCGGAAGCGGCGTTCGCCGGCGATGATCTCGTAGCGCGCGCCGGAACTCGACACGACGATCGGGCGCACGAGCACCGGCTGCATGATGCCCTGGGATTTGATCGACGCCGCCAGCTCGGCCAGCGAGCCGTCGTCCATGCGGGTGCGCGGCTGGTATTTGCCGGCCTGGATCTCGCCGACCGGCAGCACGGACGGCGCCTTGGCGTCTGCCGCCGGCGTCTCGGGAGCGTCTCCACCCAGCAGCGCGTCGAGACCGCGGCCGAGTCCTTTGAGTTTTTTGGTTGCCATGACTTTGGTATGTTCTGGTTACATTGTCTTGATGCGCTCGACCATCTCGGCGCCGAAGGCGATGTAGGCCTGCGCGCCCTTCGAGGACGGATCGAACGTGACGCCCGGGATGCCGTACGACGGCGCTTCCGCCAGGCGCACGTTGCGCGGGATGATCGTCTTGAACACCTTGTCGCCGAAATGCTGTTCGAGCTGCGCCGACACCTGTTGCGACAGGGTCATGCGCGGGTCGAACATCACGCGCAGCAGACCGATGATGCGCAGATCATGGTTCAGGTTCGCATGCACCTTCTTGATCGTGTTCACGAGATCCGACAGGCCCTCGAGGGCGTAGTACTCGCACTGCATCGGGATGATGACGCCGTGCGCGGACACGAGACCGTTCAGCGTCAGCATCGACAGCGCGGGCGGGCAGTCGATCAGGATGAAATCGTAGTCGGCGTCGACCTTGGCCAACGCTTCCTTCAGGCGGCGCTCGCGGTTCTCCAGCTCGACCATCTCCACTTCGGCGCCGGCCAGCTCGCGGTTGGCGGGCAGCACGTCGAAGCGGCCCGCTTCGCTGCGCAGGCGCGCCGAGGCCACGTCGGCCTCGCCCAGCAGCACCTCGTAGATCGACGAGGTCAGCCCCGCCTTGTTGATGCCCGCGCCCATGGTGGCATTGCCCTGCGGGTCGAGGTCGACCAGCAGCACGCGCTGGTCCAGCTTGGCGAGACCTGCCGACAGGTTCACGCTGGTGGTGGTCTTGCCGACCCCACCCTTCTGGTTTGCTACGCAAAAAATTTTCGCCATGTATGCCTTTATCAGTCATACGGTTAATACCATTAAAACGGTTTATACGATTTATATGGTAGCAACGGTATAAACTGTTTATACAGTTTATCTGCTTGTGCTTTACCGCGAATGTTTCACGTGGAACGTTCGATGAATACCAGGTGACGCTCGGCGCCCAGCCTGGGCACGTCCAGCGGTTCCACCCCGGTGACCTTCCAATCGACCGGCAGCCGTTCCTGCTCGTCTTTCGGCGCCACCCCTTTCAGGGCGATATAGCGTCCGCCGTCGGCCAGCAGGTGCGAAGACCAGTTGACGAAATCCGAGAGGTCGGCAAAAGCACGCGAGGTGATGACGTCGAATTTGTCGCTCACCTGTAATTGCTCCACCCGTGCCGTGTACACCGTGACGTTGGCCAGGCCCAGTTCCGCCTTCACCTGCGTCAGGAAGGCCGTTTTTTTATGGACCGTGTCGATCATCGACACTTTCATGTCCGGCCGCACGATTGCCAGCACGATACCCGGCAAGCCGCCGCCGGAACCCACGTCCAGCACGTTTTTCGCGGCGGCGAATGCGGGCACGGCCACGAGCGAATCGAGCAGGTGGTGCGAGACCATCTGCATCGGGTCGCGCAGCGACGTCAGGTTGTACACCGCGTTCCACTTGAACATCAGCGCCAGGTAATCCATCAGCTTGTCCTGCTGGGCAGGACTCACGTCGAGACGCAGCGCAGCGATGCCCTCCCCCAGCATGGCGGACAAGGCAGGTCGGTCGAAATTCTTCATGCGGCCGATTCCTCGTTCGAGACACCGGTGAAGCCCTTGGCGCCGCGTTTTTTCAGGTGCACGAGCAGCAGGGAGATCGCCGCCGGCGTCACACCGGAAATGCGCGAGGCTTGGCCCAGCGTTTCCGGCCGCTGTTTATCGAGCTTCTGGCGCACTTCGATCGACAGCGCCGAGATCTCGAGATAGTTCAGGTTGTCCGGCAGCTTCAGGTTTTCGTAATGATCGTGGCGCTCGACCTCGCGCGCCTGACGGTCGATATAGCCCGAGTATTTCAGCTGAATCTCGACCTGCTCCTTCACGGCAGGGTCTTCCACGCCCGGGCCGCCCAGCGCCTGGCCGTCGACGCCCTGCAGGGTCACCAGCTTGTCGTACTCGACACCCGGGCGGCGCAACAGGTCCGCAAGGTTGTACTCGCGCTCGATGGCCTGGCCGATCACACGTTCGGATTCCGCCGCGGCAAGGATGCGCGGATTGACCCACGTCGCACGCAGACGCTCCAGTTCGCGCGCGACGGCTTCGCGCTTGCGCTCGAATGCTTCCCACTGCGCATCGCCGACCACGCCCAGCTTGCGGCCGATTTCCGTCAGGCGCATATCGGCATTGTCTTCGCGCAGCGACAGGCGGTATTCGGCACGGCTCGTGAACATGCGGTACGGCTCCGCGACGCCCTGCGTCGTGAGGTCGTCGACGAGCACGCCGAGATAAGCTTCGGAGCGGGACGGCGTCCACGCGTCGCGGCCCGACGTCTGCAGCGCGGCGTTGATGCCGGCCAGCATGCCCTGCGCCGCGGCCTCTTCGTAGCCGGTGGTGCCGTTGATCTGGCCGGCGAAGAACAGGCCCTGGACCGCCTTCGTCTCCAGCGACGCCTTCAGGCCGCGCGGGTCGAAATAATCGTATTCGATGGCATAGCCGGGACGCAGAATAAAGGCGTTTTCCAGGCCCCGCATCGAGCGCACGAGGGCCAGCTGCACGTCGAACGGCAGGCTCGTCGAGATACCGTTCGGATAAAACTCGTTGGTCGTGAGGCCTTCCGGTTCGAGGAAGATCTGGTGCGATTCCTTGGCCGCGAAGCGGTGGATCTTGTCTTCGATGGACGGGCAGTAGCGCGGACCGACGCCTTCGATCACGCCCGTGTACATCGGGCTCCGGTCGAGACCGTTGCGAATGATGTCGTGCGTCTGCGCATTCGTGTGCGTGACCCAGCACGGCAACTGCTTCGGGTGCATGGCCGCGTTCCCCATATACGAAAACACGGGGACCGGATCGAGGTCGCCCGGCTGCTCCGTCATCACGGAGAAATCGATGCTGCGGCCATCGATGCGCGGCGGCGTGCCCGTTTTCAGGCGGCCCTGCGGCAATTTCAGTTCTTTCAGGCGCGCCGACAGTGACACCGCCGGCGGGTCGCCCGCGCGGCCGGCCGAGTAATTCTGCAGGCCGACGTGGATCTTACCGTCGAGGAAAGTACCGGCCGTCAGCACGACGGCGCGCGCGCGGAAGCGCAGGCCGATCTGCGTGACGGCGCCAACGACGCGGTCGCCTTCCACCATCAGGTCGTCGACGGCCTGCTGGAACAGCAACAGGTTCGGCTGATTTTCCAGGCGTGAACGGATCGCCTGCTTGTACAGCATGCGGTCGGCCTGGGCGCGGGTGGCGCGCACGGCCGGGCCCTTCGAGGAGTTCAGGATGCGGAACTGGATACCGGCTTCGTCGGTGGCAATGGCCATCGCGCCGCCCATGGCATCCACTTCCTTGACGAGGTGGCCCTTGCCGATGCCGCCGATGGACGGATTGCAGGACATCGCGCCAAGGGTTTCGATGTTATGGGTGAGCAACAGGGTCTTCTGGCCCATGCGCGCAGACGCAAGCGCCGCTTCGGTGCCGGCATGGCCGCCGCCAACGACGATCACGTCGAATTCTGTCGGAAATAGCATGATGGAGTGTGTTGCGAGGAGGATTAAGAAGCGATTATAGATTCTTTTTTCCGTACGGCTTCGGCCCGGCCTCGAAAACGACGATTTGTTTCACGTGAAACAATGTCGTGTTAGGCTTTTCGCCACACTCACTCGACCGTGCCGCCATGCCGAAACTCCGCCACCTGACTTGTACCCTGCTCGCCGCCAGCGCCACCGCCGGCGCTTATCCACGCTCGGATCTGCCGTCGACCACACTCAGCCACAAGGATTGGGAGCTCGCCTGCGACAACACGAGAACGTGTCGCGCGGCCGGCTATCATGAAGAAGACGGCGGACCGAACGCCACCATCCTGCTGACGCGCGCGGCGGGACCGAACCAGCCAGTCAAGGTCGAACTGCAACTGGCAGACGACGAACGCCATCCGGCACCCGACCAGCTAGCAATGTCCGTCGATGGCCGCGCGCTTGGCATCGTCCGCGCTGATCCGAAGTCGTCCATCCTCACGCTGACCGATGCGCAGGTGCGCACTCTCCTGCCGGCCCTGTTGAAGGATGGGCGCATTGCCTGGACCAGCAAAGGAACGACGTGGACGGTGTCGACGGCCGGCGCCAATGCCGTACTGCTCAAGATGGACGAATTTCAAGGCCGGCTCGATACACCCGGCGCGGTGGTGCGCAAGGGCAGCAAACCCGAGTCAAATGTTTTGGCGCCATTGCCCGCTCCCGAGGTCCGGGCTGGAGCCGTCAACCAAGACAAGAACCCCATCAAGTTGACTGCCACCCAAACGCGCGAACTGAAGGCTGCGCTGCGCAAGACCGTCAAGGCAAGCGACTGCGAACTGTTGGACTCAACGTCCGAAACGGCAGGTCAGCTCGAAGTGCGACGCTTCACGAAAGACAAGCTGCTCGTGTCGCACGCCTGCTGGATCGCCGCCACAACACGGGCGACGGCTACTGGGTCGTGGAGGCCAAGCCGTCCTACTCCGCCGTCCTCGTCACAACCTTAGCGACGGATTACGACGACGGTGTCATCACCTCATTTCAAAAGGGACGCGGCATCGCCGACTGCGTCGCGACCGCGACCTGGACCTGGGACGGCCGCACCTTCGCGCAGACGTCAGACACGACGACCGGCATGTGCCGCCAGATCATGCCCGGCGGCGCGTGGGACTTGCCGACGCTCGTCACGCAGGTGCGCAAGTCGCGATGACTGTTCCACGTGAAACAATTACCAGCCCAGGCGCTTGAACGTATCGAATGCTGTCTTTACGATCAGCAGCCCGACGACGACGAGAAACAGCTTGCGCACGAAGCCGCTGCCATGCTTCAGCGCCAGCCGCGTGCCGACCAGTGACCCGGCGATCTGGCACACGGCCATCAACAGGCCGAGTTGCCAGAGCAGGTGGCCGCTGTAGCCGAACCAGATCAGCGCCGAAACATTGCAGGCGACATTGACGATCTTCGCCGCCGCCGACGCGCTGAGGAAATCGAAACCGAAGAAGCGGACGAACAGGAAGATCAGGAAGCTGCCGGTGCCGGGACCGAAGAAGCCGTCATAGAAACCGATGGCGGCGCCGACACCCATCGCCAGCAGCCGTTCCGTCATGCCGCTGTGCGCAGGTGCATGCACGGCGCCCAGGTCTTTCTTCTTGTACGTAT
Organism: Massilia sp.; assembly: GCA_045810485.1. Taxonomy (GTDB): domain Bacteria; phylum Pseudomonadota; class Gammaproteobacteria; order Burkholderiales; family Burkholderiaceae_D; genus Telluria. The sequence continues at coordinate 6,265 of JBJMVU010000237.1, forward strand.
ACACGGCCACCGCCACGAGGATCAGCGGCAGCAGACTCCTGACGAAATCGCCCGGCACGCGGGTCACCGTCCACGCGCCGATGAACGACAGCGCGAACGCGGCCAGGGCGGCCGGCGCGGCGGTGCTCCACGCAACCGTCACGCGCCGGCTGTATTTGACGGCGGCCACGGCCGTGCCGAACATGGCCGCCAGCTTGTTCGTGCCCAGCAGGGTCGCCGGCACTTCCTTGGGAAACATGGCGAACATCGCCGGGATCTGGATCAATCCTCCCCCACCGACGACAGCATCCACGAGACCGGCAACGA
>JBJMVU010000238.1:0-12151 GCA_045810485.1 Massilia sp.
GAACAGGACGAGGTATTGACGCTGGCCGGCGGCCCGTATTCCGTATTCACGCCGTACAAGAACGCCTGGCTGAAACGCCTCGCGCGCGAGCCGGAGGCGCTGCGGCCGTACGAGACGGCGCCCCACGCGGGCGCGCTCGCGCCGGCGCCCGCGGACCACGCCCTCCCCGCGCTGGCCGACCTGGGTTTCGTGCCGAACGCGGCGCCCATCGCGCATCCCGGCATGACGGGCGCGGAACACCTGCTGGCGCAATTCGAACGGCGCCTCGCGCGCTACGACCACGACCGCGATTTCCCGGCGCTGGACGCCACGTCGCACCTGTCGATCCACCTGCGCTTCGGCACGCTCTCCGTGCGCCGCCTCGTCGCCATGCTGCAGGCGCGCATCGCCGACGGCACGGGCGGCGCCGGCGCGCCCGTGTGGCTGTCGGAACTCATCTGGCGCGAGTTCTACATGATGATCCTGGCGCGCCATCCGCGCGTCGTCACGCAATCGTTCAAGGCTGCGTTCGACGCCGTCGCGTGGGACGACGGCCCCGGGGCGGACGCCCTGTTCGACGCGTGGTGCGCGGGGCGCACCGGCTATCCGCTCGTCGACGCCGCCATGCTGCAACTGGAGCGCACGGGTTTCATGCACAACCGCCTGCGCATGGTGACGGCCAGCTTCCTCACCAAGGACCTCGGCGTCGACTGGCGCCGCGGCGAGCGCTGGTTCGCACTGAAGCTGAACGATTACGAACTGGCGTCGAACAACGGCGGGTGGCAATGGGCGGCGTCGACGGGGTGCGATGCGCAACCGTGGTTCCGCATCTTCAATCCCGTCACGCAGTCGAAGCGGTTCGATCCGGATGGGGATTTCATTCGGCAGTACCTGCCGCAGCTGGCAGGCTTGAGCGCGGCGGCCATTCATGCGCCGTGGCTGGCGAAGCCGGAGGTGTTAACGAAAGCCGGCGTCGTGCCGGGGCGGGATTATCCGTTGCCGGTGGTGGATCACGAGGAAGCGCGGGAAAAGACGCTGCAGCGCTTCAAGGCAATACGCGACATGTAACCGTCGCCCCCGCGGAGGCGGGGCGTAATTTGCACGCGTTTCGATAACGCTTGCAGAACTTGGGTTCCCGCCTCCGCGGGAACGACGGTCAGTGTGCGCGCGCTTCCAGCAATCCCGTAATCGCCGCCAGCAACGCATCTTCCTGGAACGGCTTGCCGAAATACGCATCGACACCAAGTCCCAGCGCCACGTTGCGGTGCTTGTCCGCCGTGCGCGACGTGATCATGATGATCGGCAGCGCCGCCGTGGCAGCATCCCCGCGCACGTGGCGCGTGAGGTCGAAGCCGTCCATGCGCGGCATCTCGATATCGACCAGCATCAGGTCGGGCCGCGTCTCCTGCATCTGTTCGAGCGCGTCGACGCCGTCCTTGGCCAGCAGCACGCGATAGCCCTCGCGCTCCAGCAGGCGCTGGGTGACCTTGCGCACGGTGAGCGAATCGTCGACCACCATGATGGTGGCGACCCGAGCGGTCGGCGCGGGCGTCGGCGTGTCCACGACACGGCCCGGACGCGCGCCCGAGCCGGCCAGCTGCACCGGGTCGAGGATCAGCACGATCTCGCCCGAACCCAGCACGGTGGCGCCGGCGATACCCGGCATGCGGGCCAGTTGCGGCCCGATGTTCTTGATGACGACCTCGCGGTTGCCCAGCACCTCGTCCACCCGCACGGCGACGCGCGTGTTGCCGCTCTTGAGGACCAGCACGGGCGACGAACGCTGGCTGCTTGCGCCCCCGGGTTCGTGCAGCAGCGAAGGCAGGTAGTGCAGCGGGACGGCGTCGCCATGGACGTTGATCGACCCGGCGGCGAACGCCGCATCGAGGTCGGCTTCGCGCACCTGCAGCACCTGCTCGACCAGCACGGCCGGTAGCGCATGCGTGCGCGTGCCGCTGGCGACGAGCACGACCTGCGTGACGGCCAGCGTGAGCGGCAGGTGGATGGCGAAGGCGGCGCCGCGTCCGCGCGTCGTCTCGACGTCGACGCGGCCGCCCAGCGCGCGCGCTTCCGAGCGCACGACGTCCATGCCGACGCCGCGCCCGGCCAATTCCGTCAGCGTGTCCGCCGTCGAGAAGCCCGGCTCGAACACGAGCTCCGCTACATCCTGGTCCGACACGTCCTCGCCGTCGGCCAGCAGGCCGAGGGCCGCCGCCTTGGCGCGGATGCGCGCCAGATCGAGGCCGGCGCCATCGTCGCCGAAGCGGATCTCGACCTCGTTGCCCTGCTGGCTCACCTGCACGAGCAGCTCGCCCGTTTCCGGCTTGCCGGCCGCCAGGCGCTGCTCGCGCGGCTCGACGCCGTGCACGATGGCGTTGCGCAGCAGGTGCTCGAACGGCGCGGCCATGCGTTCCAGCACGCTGCGGTCGATCTCGACGCCGCCGCCGCGAATGTCCAGGTTGACGCGCTTGTCCATTTCCTTGGCGGTCTGGCGCGCCACGCGGAATAGGCGTTCGGACAGGCTCGCGAATGGCACCATCCGCACCCGCATCAGGTCGCGCTGCAGTTCGCGGGTCAGGCGCGATTGCGCGGCCAGGTCGTCGGCCGCCGCTTCCACCGTGCGCGCGAGGCCGTCGTGGAACGAACCGACGTCGCTCACGCCCTCGGCCATCATGCGCGTGAGTTCCTGCAGGCGCGTGAAGCGGTCGAATTCGAGCGGGTCGAATTCGCGCTCGCCGGAAATCGACAGGCGCGAGGCAATCTGCGACTCCGCCTGCACCTCCACCTCGCGCAGCTGGCGCCGCAAGGTCGCCAGGTTGTCGGCGAAGTCATCCAGCATGCCCTTCAGCGCGCCGACCTGGGTTTCCAGTTTCGAGCGCGTGATCGACACCTCACCGGCCTGGTTGACGAGGCGGTCGAGGATGTCGGCGCGCACGCGCACGAGCGGCGCGCGCGCGGCCTGTTCATCCGCAGGTGGCGCCGGCGGCGCGGACAGCGCGGGTTCCGGCGCGGGTTGGAGCGCCGGCGCGGCCGGCTGCTGCAGCTGTTCGAACAGCAGCTGCGCCTGGTCGTAGTTGGCGAGCAGTTCGTCGAAGGCGGCCGGATTCGTCGTCCCGGCATGCAGCATGTTCTCGATCTGCGTTTCCAGCGCGTGCGTATGCTGGCCCAGGCGCATCGCGCCGGCCATGCGCGCGCTGCCCTTCACCGTGTGCAGGGCGCGCAGCAGGCCCTGCGCGACGGCCGCGTCGGCCGGGTTCTGCTGCCACTGGCGCAGGCCGTTGCCGATCTGCGGCAGCAGGTCCGCCGCCTCTTCCATGAACACGGGCAGCAGGTCCGGGTCCAGCTCGTCGACGAAGACCGGTTCGGCGGCCAGGACGGCGTCGGCTTCCGGTTCGGCGACCGGTTCCGGCTGCGGCTCGGGTTCCGGCTGCGGTTCGGGTTCCGGCTGCGGCTCGGGTTCCGGCTGCGGCTCGGGTTCAGGCTGCGGCTCGGGTTCGGGCGCAGGGATGTCGAACAGCGCATCGACGTCGATGACCTCGTCCGCCTGGGCGGGCGCCGGCGCGGGCTCGGCCTGCTCCAGCGTGGGCGCGGCGAACGGATCGTCGAAATACGTATCGAACAGGTCGTCGACGGCGCTCACGGCCGGGTCTTCCTGGCGCGGGGCCGGCGCGCGCGGCGCCAGCTCCGTGCTGGCCGGCAGCGTGGGCGTGCCGGTGACGAGCGGCGGGTCGGCCAGGATGCTCGCATACGTGGCGGCGAACAGCGCGTCCAGGCGCTGCGCCAGTTCCGGCTCGGCGTCGGCGATGACGGCGTCGGCGCGGATGCGTCCCAGTTCGTCGCGCAGCGCTTCCAGGCGCGCCAGCAGTTCCGGCTGCGCGGGCGCCAGTTCGCCCAGCGCGAAGACCTGCAGCATGATGCGCATGCGCTCGACCGTCTCGTCGAGCAGGTCGAACTGCGCGCCGGTCAAGGGCGGGACGGCCACCTGCAGCGCTTCTTCCAGCGCCACGGCCAGTTCGCGCAGCGCGTTGAAGCCCACCGTGGCCGACGTGCCGCCCAGCGTATGCGCCGCCTTCAGTGCCTGCGCCGACCCGGCGCGCAGCGGTTGCGCGCGCCAGCCGGCGAAGTCCTCGGCCAGCGTGCGCACCAGTTCCTCGGTCTCGCCGAGGTAGATGTTGTACAGCGGGAGCGGAATCTCGAGGTCGCCCACGTGCCGCACGTTCGCTTCCGACACCGGGAACGCCAGCACGTTGTCCGGCAGCTCGGCCGGCGACAGGGCCGGCAGCGGCGCGGGCGCCTCGTCCGGCGCGACGTCGAAACCGGCGGCCGGCCCGCCCTGTTCCGGCGTCGGCGCGGACGGCGCCGCATCGTCGGCCAGTTCCGCCGCGGCGGCGGCGTCGAACGCGCCGACCGTCTCCGGCGCCAGCTCCGCCGGCGCATCCACGACTGGCACGTCGGGCGCGGACACGATCGGCCCAGGTGTTTCAGGCAAGGCGAACGTCCCGCCTTCCTGCACGCGCAGGGCGGCCTGCACGAGCGCCGCGCCGTCGCGTCGCGATCCGCCGGCCGCCTGTTCGTCGACCCAGGCCGCCAGCTCCGCATGCGCATGCGCGAGCAACGCCAGCAGGTCCGGCGTGGCGGCGCGCGCCTCGGCCAGCCACACGTTCATGACCTTTTCGATGGCTGCCGCCGCGGCGGCGAACCGCTCCAGGTTCACCATGCGGCTGCTGCCCTTGAGCGTGTGGAAGCCGCGGCGCAGGCGCGTGAGCGTGTCCTGGTCGGCCGGATTCGCCCGGGCGACCGGCAGCGCACCGGCGACGACGTCCAGCACCTCGCGGGCCTCGCCGATGAAGATCTCCAGCAGTTCCGCATCGACGGCGTCCGGCGCCTGCCCGATTTCAACCGACGGCGCCGGTTCGGCCGGCGCCTGGCCCTCGAGCGGCAGCTCATGGAACAGGCCCGCGGCGGCATCGAAACGGTAGCGCCGGCGCGCGCCGTCGACGTTCTGCGCCAGCGCGTCCGTGAAGAAGCCGAGCGCGCCGATGTTGCGCGCGAGGTTGTCCAGCACGGCGCCGCGCGTGGCGGCATCCAGGTTGCCGTCAATGCGGCCGTCGAGCAGCGTACGCACCCGTGCGCGCACGTGGTCGACGGCCTGCGTGGCCTGCTCCTGGTCGAGGATGGCCAGCGCGCCCTGCAACTGGTGCAGCAGCGGGTCGACCTGTTCCAGGGAGTCGCTGCGCGCCGGGTCTTCGTAGTAGTCGTCGATGAGCTTCTCGACTTGGCGCAGGCCCGTGCGGATCTCGCCCGCCAGCACGGCCACGGTCTGGCCCTGCTGCAGTTCGCGCGCCATCTCGCCATGCCAGGCCGGGGCGTCCGGCGGGGTGTCGCCGTGCGCGAGCGCGAGCAGGCGCTGGCCGACCGCTTCCGCGTGCTGGCCGAAGTCCTCGGGCAGCTGGCGCACCTGGTCCAGGCCGTGCTCGACGAACAGCATGGCCTCGGCCATTTCGAGGCTGAACTGGTCGCTGCGGTCGCCCGTCATCGATGCGCTGGCCGCCTGGCCCAGCTCGCGCAACAGGGTCGCGAGCTCGGGCGCGCCCAGCTTTTCGCTGGCGCCGGCCAGCTTCGACAGCGCGTCGTTGAAGCCGCCATCGAGCACGTCGCCGCCTTCCGTCGCCACCCGGTCCCAGCCCTGCTTGGTCTCGATCAGCGCTTCCTTGGCATCCTTCAGCACGTCCGGGTCGACGCGGCCGTAGCGGCGTTCCAGGTAGGCCGCCGGCACCTGGCCGCCGACGCGGTACGCATCGCGCAACTGGCGCGCCTCCAGCGTCGGTTCGGGCGCGGCCGAGATGAAGAACAGCGCATCGCGCAGCAGCGCTTCCGGCAGTTCGGTATGCCCTTGCGTCTGGCGCCGCAGTTGCAGGTTGATCTGGCCGAACAGCTGTTTCACGTACAGGTCGGGGGCCACCTGGCCGATCGCGACGAGGTCGGCGGCGGCCTGCAGCGCCAGCCAGAACGCATGCGCGTCCGCCTGCGGCTGGCCATGCACGACGCTCGCCAATGCATCGCGCATGGCGGCCGCCTGGGCGCGCTGGGCGTCCCCGTCGACACTGCGCAGGAACGGCAGCAGCGCCTTTTCGAATGCGGCGCGGGTCGCGGCGTAGTCCGGCGACGGGCCGGCGGCGCCGCCCGGCAACAGCTCGGTGAGCAAATGAGGGGCGAGGTCCAGCACGAGCATCTGGCCAGGGTGCACGCGTTCGACGCCCAGCAATTCCTGCAGCGCGCGGTAGTACGGGAACAGCCGCACGGGTTGCGGCGCCGCCCCGTCCAGCAGCTCTTCCAGGTATTCGACGAGCGCCCGGTACGCCTCGCCCACGGCCCCGGCGCGGCCGGCGTCGAGCGCCAGCGTGCCGTCCTTGAAGCGGTCGATGACCTGTTCGGCCGCCTCGCCCACGCGTTCGACACCGGCCACGTCGACCATCTGCAGGGCGCCATGGGCCTGGTGCAGGTGCGACTTGGCGTGCAGCAGCAGGGTCGGCTGCGCTTCCGGCGCGCGGCCGGCCGCGTCCTGCAACGCCTTGGCGGAACGCCCGAGGGCGTCGCGGATTTCACCGATGACCCAGGAGAGGGGGCCGGTGTCGAAAGGCGGTGCGGCGGACGCGTGCGAAAACTGGGTCATGAGGGCTAAAGTCGGATGCTCAGGCGGCGACGCGGAAGCGCGACACCGAATTCTTCAGTTCCTGCGCGAGCTCCGCCAGCTGCCGGATCGACTGCGCCGTCTGCTGCGTGCCGCCCTGCGCCTGCTCGGTGATCGCGAGGATGTGCTGCATATTATGCGCCACGCCGTTCGCGGACGTCGCCTGCAGCCCCGCGGCGACCGCCATTCCCTGGATCAGTTCAGCCAGGCGGTTCGACACGCGCGAGATGTCGGCCAGCGCCGCGCCGGCCGCGTCGGTCGTGCGCGCACCCTCGACGACGCCCTGCGTCGACTTTTCCATCGCCGCCACGGCGTCGTGCGTGTCGGTCTGGATGGTGCGCACCAGCGCGCCGATCTGCTTGGCCGCTTCGGCCGACCGTTCCGCCAGCCGCTGCACTTCTTCCGCCACGACCGAGAAGCCGCGTCCCGCCTCGCCGGCCGATGCGGCCTGGATGGCGGCGTTCAGCGCCAGCACGTTGGTCTGTTCCGTGATGTCGGAAATGAGCTCGGTGATCTCGCCGATTTCCTGCGACGACTCGCCCAGGCGCTTGATGCGCTTGGAGGTTTCCTGGATCTGCTCGCGGATCTCGCCCATGCCGCGAATCGCGTTCTGCACCGCGGTCGCGCCCTGCTCCGCAGCCGCCACCGACTGGCGCGCCACCTCGGCCGATTCCTTCGCGGAGCTGGACACGTCCGTGATCTCGCCGGCCATGCGGAACATGGTGGCCGACGTGTCCTGGATCTCGCGCGCCTGCCGGCCCGCCGCGACGAGCAGGCTGCTCGACACCTGCTGCGCGTCGTCCGACGCCTGCGTCACCTTTTCCGCCGTGGCGATCACGCGCACGACGAGGCCGCGCAGTTCTTCCACCGTGTAGTTGACGGAGTCGGCGATGGCGCCCGTGATGTCTTCCGAGACGGTGGCGTACACGGTCAGGTCGCCGTCCGCCACTTCCTGCAATTCGTTCATCAGGCGCAGGATCGCGGCCTGGTTCTGGTCATTGGTCGCCTTGGCTTCCTCTTCCTTGGCCTGGGCCAGCAGGTGCATGGCCTCCGCTTCCTGGCGCCTGGCGTCGGCGCCGCGGGTGCGGTTGCGCGAATCCTGCAGCATCACGCGCGAAATGCTGCCCGCCGTGACGAGGGTGAAGATCGAAGCCGCCACGAGCACCCACAACCACATATCCGTGCTGCCCTCGCCGGCGCGGTACGACGCCTGCAGGTTGGTCAGCTGGCGGCGCAGCGACTCGTTGTCGCGGAAGATCGTCTGCTCGGCGGCCTTGGCGGCCGTCATGTCCGACAGCTTGTTCAGGAAGGTCGAGATCAGCTTCTGGCAGATGTCGAATTTCGACTGCACTTCCTCCAGCTTGGCGCGCAGGTCGGCGTCGCGCAGCGGGGCCAGGCCCAGCGTGGCGCTGCCGTTCAGCAGGCCGTCCACGATGACGCGGAAGGTCGTCGTGTCGCGGCCCATCTGGAACGCGGTCTCGGGGCGGATGCCGCCCGAGGTCAGGAATTCGCCGGCGCTGCGCGACAGGCGCTGCGTCAGCATCATCATGCGGCCCAGCGCCGCCAGTTCGCGTGCGCCGCCGCCGCGCGCCGTGCGTTCGGTGAGGATCTCTTCGGTCAGCGCCAGCATTTCCGGCGCCAGCACGTCGAGCTGCTTGAGGTTCTTGTCGAAGGCGACCAGCTCCGGCTTCATCTTGAGGATGCTGGCGGCCGCCGCGTCGGACACGTTCCACTTCTTGCGCACCGCAGCCAGCTGCGCGGCCAGATCGTCCGTCGACGCGGGAATCGCATTGCCGTTGAAATCGCCGCCCTGCGCCAGCAGGTCGAGGTCGTGCGACAGCGCGATGCGGCTGTCCTGCAGCTGCGTGAAGGCGTCCGGCACGCCCTGCATCGCGTTCGGCGCGGCCTTGCCCACGCGCTGCGAGTGCATCACCGCTTCGCTGGCGATCTGGGTCTGGCCGCTGGCGATCGCGCCGCTGCCGGCATTGCGCCACAGCGACAGCAGGGTCAACAGGATGCCGATGCCGAAGGCGACGAGCAGGATGCGCAGCTGGCGCGGCAGCGACAGGTGACCGATCAGCGGCAGGCGCAGGTCGTCGTCCCCGCCGGCCGCCCCGGTCGCCGCCTCCTCCGCATGGCGGCGCTTGCGCCGGGCGAGCTGGCCGAGGCGCAGCGCGGCGTCATCGGCGGAACCCGTCGGTGCGGTGCCGCTGACCGGGCCGGCGGGCATGGCGCCGGCGCCGAACTGCGTGTCGGGCGACGCCAGCACCGTGCCGGGCGCCTGCGCATCGCCGCCCCCGTCCTTGGGGAAGAAATTCATCGACAGTTTGGATACGAATCCCATGCCAGCTCCAGTACAAAAAATACTTAAATCCCATCCGGTAGGGTGGGCACCCCGTGTCCACGCGTGACGCCTGCTCCTTGCCGGCTTCCGCGTGGGCTTGGGAAGCCCACCCTACGTCGTTCCTAGCGTGCGACCTGCAGGAAGCGTTCCTCGCGCGCGAGGGCGGCCAGCGACAGCGGCGTCCATTCCTGGCCGTCGGCGTCGCGCAGGCGGGCATCCAGCGGCGTCATGTCGGCCGCGTGGCGCAGGCCGACGACCTTCGCCACCAGCAGCGCGCACGGAAAGCCGAGGCCGGGCGCGAACGTCACGAGCCGCGTGCCCGGCGTGGGCACGGCCTTCCCATCGAGATAGCGCGCCAGGTCGACGACGCCCAGCAGATTGCCGCGGATGTTCGCGAGGCCGAGATACCACGGCTGCGTGAGCGGCACGGCGGCCAGCGGCGGCAGCGGCACGATCTCGCCCGCTTCGACGAGGTCGAGCAGGTAGCGCACGCCGCCGATCTCCACGCCCAGCTGGTGCGCCCTGGCGCCGCTGCTCGTGCGCGCGGCCTGCATGCGCTCGAGCAGCTGTTCCTGGTACTGGCGCAGGCGCGCGCGCCTGGCCGCGCCCTTCTGTCCGGCGTCGCCCGTGTCCATCTCAGGCGCCGAGCGTGGCGATCGTGGCCAGCAGCCTGACCGGATCGACCGGCTTGACGAAATAATCCTTCGCGCCCTGGCGCATGCCCCAGATGCGGTCGGTTTCCTGGTTCTTGCTGCTGCAGATGATGACGGGGACGGACGCCAGTTCCGGATCGCGCGCGATCGAGCGCGTCACCTGGAAGCCGTTCGCGCCGGGCATCACGACGTCCATCAGGATCAGTTCCGGACGCTCGGCGCGGATCTTGGCCAGCGCGTCCTCGCCGTTGTCGGCGGTGGTCACGGTGAAGCCGTTGCGCACGAGGATATCGGTCAGGTAATAGCGTTCGGTCGGGGAATCGTCGACGATCAGGATTTTTTGTATGGCCACGGTGGGCTCCACATCGTTGGGTCAGGCGGCAGCGTCGGTCCGGCCTTGCGCATGATCGCGCACGGCCGCCAAGAGGCTGTCCTTGGAAAAAGGTTTGGTCAGGTAGGCGCTCGAGCCCACCATCGCGCCGCGCGCACGGTCGAACAGGCCGTCCTTGGAGGACAGCATGATGACCGGCGTGGCATTGAATTTCGCGCTCTTCTTGATCAGCGCGCAGGTCTGGTAGCCATCCAGGCGCGGCATCAGGATGTCGCAGAACACCAGCGCGGGGTGGTGGTCATTGATCTTGGCCAGCGCGTCGAACCCGTCTTCGGCCAGCACCACCCGGTAGCCGGCCTGGGTCAGGAAAATTTCGGCGGACCGACGGATCGTGCTGCTGTCGTCGATCACCATGATCGTCAGTCCTGTCGGTTGCGTCGTCATATTCGTTTCACTTCAGCATGAACACGCAAGATAGCATAGCGTCTGCGGCTTGTGCATGAAGTGTTGCGTTACGTCAACTTGCCGTAACCCGGTTCATTGACGGGATGACACGAAACATTGGCGGGACGCTATCGTCCCTTGATTAACAGGCAAGGAAACCGGTCAGATCGCGGTCATTTCGAAGTCGTCCTTGCGCGCGCCGCATTCCGGGCACGTCCAGTTCATCGGCACGTCGGCCCAGCGGGTGCCCGGCGGGATGCCGTCGTCCGGGGCGCCGGCGGCTTCGTCGTAGACCCAGCCGCAAATCAGGCACATCCAGGTCTGATACACCTGTGTTTCAGTACTCACGTTCGATTCCTCTTTTCGGTTCAGTGTTAGCCTAACGGTCCCCATCAGATAAAATGCGGGGGAACGGTATATTATTCTACCCGCTGTGCAAAACCAAACGTCCCCACTCATCCTCACGTTCGGGCCTGCCGACCCGGTCGGCGCGCTGGGCATCCAGTCCGACGTGACCGTCTTCGCCATGCATGGCTGCCACGCCCTGTCGGTCGTGACGGGCCTGCTCGTGGCGGATTCCGCACGCGTCGACGACATCCATCCGACCGACCACACGCTGGTCGTGGAACAGGCGCGCATGGTGCTCGAGGACATGCCGGTTGCCGCCATCAAGATCGGCACGCTGGCCAGCCTGGAACAGATCGCCGCGGTGGCGGAGATCGTGTCCGACTATGCCGACGTGCCGCTCGTGCTCGACCCGTTCACGTCGTCCCTGCCCGATTGCGGCCCGCGCGACGACGACATGCTGACGCTCATCCACCAGTTGCTCGCGCCGCAGGCCAGCGTGTTCCTGCTGTCGCAGCCGGAACTGGCGCGCCTGGCCGACTGCTGGCGCGACCCGGGCAGCATCGCCACCGTCGCCGAGGACGCGGCGGAGCTGACCGGCATCGGCTGCGGCCACCTGCTCGTGACGGGCGTGGGCGGCGGCGACGGCACCCGCTGCAACGAGTTGTACGAGCCGGACGGCCTGGCCCTCGCCCTGCCCTGGGGCCAGCACCTGCCCGGCCCGTTCGTCGGCGCCGGCAACACGCTGTCGGCCGCTTTGGTGGCGCGGATGGCGCGCGGCGCCGGCGCGGCGGACGCCCTGCCCGGCGCCCAGGACTATCTCACCGGCACCCTCGTCAACGCCTGCCGCTTCGGCATGGGCCGGCTCATTCCGAACAAGATCTTCCGCGCTCCCGGCGCGGCCTGCTAACCCCGCCGGCGCCTTCCGCCCGGGATTCATCCGAGACACCATGACCGCTACGCCCGACACCACATCGAAAAACGACATCCTGTTCGCCCGCGCCCAGCAAACCACGCCGGGCGGCGTGAACTCGCCCGTGCGCGCCTTCCGCTCCGTCGGCGGCACGCCGCGCTTCATCACCCGGGCCGAAGGACCGTATTTCTGGGACGCGGACGGCAAGCGCTACATCGACTACATCGGCTCCTGGGGCCCGGCCATCGTCGGCCACACCCACCCGCAAGTGGTAAAAGCCGTGCAGGACGCGGCGGCGCGAGGCCTGTCGTTCGGCGCGCCGACCGAGGGCGAGATCGAGATCGCCGAAGAGATCTGCCGCCTGGTGCCCTCCATCGAACAGGTGCGCCTGGTATCAAGCGGCACCGAAGCGACCATGAGCGCGCTGCGCCTGGCGCGCGGCGCCACGGGC
>JBJMVU010000239.1:0-5864 GCA_045810485.1 Massilia sp.
CCGTCAGGCTTGCGGTACGTCTCGTGCACCACCATGCCTTGGGTGAACAGGCCTTCGAACGGCTCGCCGATGGAGGCATGGCCGGTGGCGGTGAGCGCCCGCATAAAGAAGCGGCTGTATAAGAGATGCATGACGGCGTGCTCGATGCCGCCCGTGTACTGGGCCACCGGCAGCCACTGAGTCTTCGAAGTATCGAAAGGCCCTTCGCTGAAGTGCGGGCTGAGATAGCGGTACTGGTACCAGGAGGAGTCCACGAAGGTGTCCATCGTGTCCGTCTCCCGGCGCGCCGGCCCGTCGCAGACCGGGCAGGCCACGTGTTTCCAGGTGGGATGGCGGTCGAGCGGGTTGCCGGGAACGTCGAACGTGACGTCCTCGGGAAGCTGCACCGGAAGCTCGCGATCCGGCACCGGTACGATGCCGCATTTCTCGCAATGAATGATCGGGATCGGACAACCCCAATAGCGCTGGCGGGAAATGCCCCAGTCGCGCAGGCGGTAGGTGATCTTCTTCTCGCCCAGGCCGCGCTCGGCCAGGTCGGCGGCGATCGCGTCCACCGCTTGCTGGTAGGCCATGCCGTCATATTTGCCGGAATTGATGCAGCGGCCATTCTCCTTGTCGGCATACCAGTCATGCCAGGTCTCGGTCGAGAAGGTCTTGCCTTCGACGCCGACCACCTGCTCGATCGGCAGCACGTATTTCTTGGCGAAGGCGAAGTCGCGCTCGTCATGCGCCGGCACGCCCATCACCGCGCCGTCGCCGTAGGTGATCAGCACGTAATTGCCGACCCAGACCTCGACCAGCTTGCCGGTCAGCGGGTGGGTGACGAACAGGCCGGTAGGCATGCCTTTCTTTTCCATCGTCGCCATGTCGGCTTCGATCACGCTGCCCTGCTTGCATTCGGCGATGAAGTCGGCCAGCTCGCGGTTCTCGCGGGCGGCGAAGGTCGCCATCGGATGCTCCGGCGCGATCGCGCAGAAGGTCACGCCCTTGATGGTGTCGGCGCGGGTGGTGAACACCCACAGCTTGCCCTGCAGCGGGAAGCCGCCGGCATCCTGCGGCAGCGCATGGGTGCTGCTGCCAGGCCCGGTCAGGTCATAGGGAAAGGCGAAGCGCACGCCGGTCGACTTGCCGATCCAGTTCGACTGCATGATGCGCACACGCTCCGGCCAGCCGGGCAGGCCGGTCTCGACCTGCTCCAGCAGTTCCTCGGCATAGTCGGTGATGCGGGCGTAGTACATCGGGATTTCGCGCTTCTCGATCAGCGCGCCGGAGCGCCAGCCGCGGCCGTCGATCACCTGCTCATTGGCCAGCACGGTCTGGTCGACCGGGTCCCAGTTCACGGTGCCGGTCTTCTGGTAGATGATGCCCTTCTCGAGCATCTTGAGGAACATCCACTGGTTCCACTTGTAGTAGTCCGGTTTGCAGGCGGTCATTTCGCGCGACCAGTCGATCGCGAGACCCATCGACTCCATCTGGCCGCGCATGTGGGCGATGTTCGAATAGGTCCACTGCGCCGGCGGCACGTTGTTGGCCATCGCCGCGTTCTCGGCGGGCATGCCGAAGGCGTCCCAGCCCATCGGCATCAGCACGTTGTAGCCGTTCATCCGCAGATAGCGGTACATCACGTCATTGATCGTATAGTTGCGCACGTGACCCATGTGCAGCTTGCCCGACGGATAGGGCAGCATCGAGCAGGCGTAATACTTGCCTTTCGGGAAACGCGGATCGTTCTCGACGGCCTTATAGGCGTCGATCGATTTCCAGTAGGCCTGCGCGGCCTGTTCGACTTCGGCTGGACTATATTTTTCTTGCATGATGTTCTGCGGACTGAAGGAGGTGAGCAGAACATTATACCGGTCGTTCGGCATGGTGGGCACGGGGTGCCCACCCTACGGCAATGCATGAGTATCGCAGGTGGGCACGCCGTGCCCACGCGTGACGTGCAATTACCGCAATTCGAGCTCCAGCGCCGCCTTCTCGCCATAGTCCTCGTAGCGCTCGTTGATGCCCATGATGCAGAACGCCATCTCTTCCAGCACGTCCGGCGCGCGCTCACGCAGGGCTTCGGCGTGCGTCACGACGATGTGCAGCACCTCGTCCTTCTTCAGGCGGACACTGCTCATGCCATCCTCGTCGCGCAGATAGCTCAGGCAATCGACCCAGGAATCCATCGTGTGCGCGTACGAATCGGGAAAGCCGAACGCACGCTGGCTCTCGACGTGGAAGCTTTCCGCGTCAGTGATCGCGGCGCCGTTGAGCTCGACGGTGGCCATGGATAGTCTCCTGTCAGGTAACGTAAAACAACGTCGCCCCTGCGCAGGCAGGGGTCCAAGTTCTGCGTGAGCCGTCGGAGGGCTTGCAAAATCGGGTTCCCGCCTTCGCGGGAACGACGGACGGTGCCAGTATGCCAGCAGATCGCCGGCCGGGCCGTCCAGTTCGGATCAGGCCTTCAGGCCCAGCACGTCCTGCATGTCGTACAGGCCCGTTGCCTTATCGGCAATATAACGCGCGGCGCGCAGGGAGCCCTGGGCGTAGCTGACGCGGCTGCTCGACTTGTGGCTGATCTCGATGCGCTCGCCGATGCCGGCGAACAGCACGGTGTGGTCGCCCACGATGTCGCCGCCGCGCACGGTGGCGAAGCCGATCGTCGACGGGTCGCGCTCGCCCGTCACGCCTTCGCGGCCATAGACGGCACATTCCTTCAGGTCGCGGCCGAGGGCGTCGGCGATCACTTCGCCCATTTTGAGCGCGGTGCCGGACGGGGCGTCGACCTTGTGGCGGTGGTGGGCTTCGATGATCTCGATGTCATAGCCTTCGGAGAAATTCTTGGCCGCCATTTCCAGCAGCTTCAACGTGACGTTCACGCCGATGCTCATGTTCGGGGCGAACACGACCGCGGTCTTCTCGGCGGCGGCGCGGATGGCGGCCTTGCCGGCGTCATCGAAACCGGTGGTGCCGATGATCACCTTGATGCCGTGCGCGGCGCAGTATTCCAGGTGGCGCAGCGTGCCTTCCGGGCGCGTGAAGTCGATCAGGTAGTCGGCGTCCGCCAGGCCCTTGTCGAGGTCGGACTGGATCACGACACCGGTCAGCTGGCCGGAAAACGCGCCGGCGTCCGAATGGATGAACGGGTTGCCTTCGCGGTCGAGGGCGCCGGCGAGGACGGCGTCCGGCGCGGCGGCGATGGTTTCGATCAGCATGCGACCCATGCGGCCGCTGGCGCCGGCGACGGCGATTTTCAGTTGGGTCATCATTGGCCTCCTCCGCCGCCTTTCGCAGCCTCGTCGCGTTTGCGCTTGAGTTCGTCCAACGATTCCTGCTCGGATTTTTGTTCGTATTTCGAGATGCCGATCAGGCGGTTGATGTATTCGCGTTCCGTCGGCAGGTTGCCGCCGTCGAAGTGGTCGACCTTGTCGTCCTTGAAGTACACGGTGACGCGGCTGGTGGTCAGCTCGCCGTTGCCGCGCGCAAGGTAGAACGGGTAGTCCCAGCGGTCCTTGTGGAAGGTGTCCTGCAGCAGCGGGCTGCCGAGGATGAATTTCACCTGGTCGCGGCTCTGGCCGACCTTCAACTGATTCAGCATTTCCTGCGACACGAAATTGCCCTGCTGGATGTCCGGCCGGTACGGCGAGAAGATCCAGAGGAATTTCTGCAGCTTGGTGACGGTCGTCGTCTGCGCGCCCGAATTCGCGATTGCCGCGGACTTGCCGGCATCGGCGGCGACCGCGTCGGGAGCGGTGCTCACCGGCGCCGCCGGCTTGGTCTGGTTACGCCAGGCCGCGCAGCCGGACAGCGCCAGCGTCATGCAGGCGAGGCCGGCCACGAGCGCTGCCCGTGCGTGGGAACGATGGAAAACGGCTTTAGTGCGCATATCTGACCTTAAAATCGATGAGGCGGGAGCTTGTAAAACGCTATATCATAAAGCACTCCGCCCATATCCGAGTAACAAAACATGAGCAACAATCCAACCGACCTGAAAGCCAGCGGCCTGAAAGCGACCTTGCCCCGGCTAAAAATCCTGGAAATTTTCCAGAACAGCGCGGTGCGGCACCTGACGGCGGAAGACGTCTACAAGACCCTGCTGAACGAAAACATGGACGTGGGCCTGGCGACCGTCTACCGGGTGCTGACCCAGTTCGAACAGGCCGGTCTCCTGAACCGCAACCACTTTGAAACCGGCAAGGCGATCTACGAGCTGAACGCCGGCTCGCACCACGACCACCTCGTATGCCTGGACTGCGGTCACGTGGAAGAGTTCTACGACGACGAGATCGAAAGCCGCCAGCAGAAGATCGCCAGCGAACGCGGTTTCAAGATCGCCGAGCACGCCCTGGCCATCTACGGCCACTGCCAGAAGACGGATTGCCCGCACCGGCACTGAGAACCTGTCCCGGCCAGGCGCGAACTGGCAGGGTGGGCACACCGTGCCCACCCTGCTTCCTCAAGAGTGACTCAGCGCGCTCGACAACAGCTTGGCCGTGATGTCGACGATCGGGATCACGCGCTCGTACGCCATGCGCGTGGGGCCGATGACGCCGAGGGTGCCGACGATCTTGCCGTTCACCTCGTACGGCGCCGTGACGATGCTCATCTCGTCCATCGGCACGAGCTTCGATTCGCCGCCGATGAAGATCTGCACGCCGCCGGCCTTGCTGGACACGTCGAGCAGCTGCATGAGGCCCGTCTTCTGCTCGAACATATCGAACAGCTGGCGCAGCGAACTCATATTCGACGACAGGTCGGCCACCGACAACAGGTTGCGCTCGCCCGAGATGACCATGTCGTCCGTCTCGGCCAGCGCCTCGCTGCCCGCCTCCACCGCGGCCTGCATCAGGCGCCCCATGTCGTCGCGCAGCTGGCGCAGTTCGCCCGTCAGGCGCGCGCGCACCTCGTCGAACGACAGGCCGGCGAAATGCTGGTTCAGGTAATTCGCGGACTGGATCAGCTGCGACGGCGAGTAATCGACGTCGGTCAGCAGCAGGCGGTTCTGCACGTCGCCGCGCGGGTCGACGATGACGAGCAGGATGCGCTTTTCCGACAGGCGCAGGAATTCGATCTGCTGGAACGCCGATTCGCGCCGCGGGCTCTGCACGACGCCCGCGAACTGCGACAGCGACGACAGCATCTGGGCCGCGTTGGCGATCACCTTCTGCGGCTGGTGCGCGGGCAGGCGCATGCCGGCTTCCACCGCGTTCTCGTCGATCTGCTGCACGGTGAGCAGCGTGTCGACGAACAGGCGGTAGCCGCGCGGCGTGGGAATGCGGCCGGCCGACGTGTGCGGACTGGCGACGTAGCCCATTTCCTCGAGGTCGGCCATGATGTTGCGGATCGTGGCCGGAGAGAGGTCGAGGCCGGAGATCTTCGACAGCGCGCGCGAGCCGACCGGCTGGCCGTCGGCGATGTAGCGCTCGACCAGGGCTTTCAGCAGGGTTTGTGCACGGTTATCGAGTTGCATGTCTTTATTATGCCCGTTAGACGGGGTGGTGTGCAGTCATCCGTGCTCGCGCTTGAGCCAGTCGAGCAATTCGTCGAAATTGCGCACCACCGCGTCCGGCACCACCTCATGCTCGAGATGCGCGGTAGAGCCGGTGCGGTTCATCCACACCGCGCGCAGGCCGGCGCGCTGGGCGCCCTGCACGTCGAGCAGCACGTCGTCGCCGACGTACACCGCGTCCTCGGGCGCCACGTTCAATTCGCGGCAGGCGGCCAGGAAGATCGCGGCGTCCGGCTTGGCCACGCCCAGTTCGTGCGCCGCCACCGACACCTTGAAATGATGCGACAGGCCGATCGTGCGCAGGTCGGCATTGCCGTTCGAGATCGAACCGATCAATACCTTGTCGCGCAGGCGGATCAAACCCGGCACG
>JBJMVU010000240.1:0-13094 GCA_045810485.1 Massilia sp.
GTGCCTTCTGATCGCGCTGGCGGCGGTTGGCGGCATCACCTACATAGGGAGCCAGTCGAAATTTGTCCCGATGGTCGTTGAGGTCGACAAGCTCGGGCAGTACGCCGCCGCCAAGCCGCTCGACCGTGCGCAGGCGGCCGACCCGCGCGTGGTGCGCGCGAGCGTGGCGGCGTGGATTGCCGATGCGCGCTTGGTCACGCCCGACGTCGCGTTGCAGCGCAAGGCCGTGCTTCAGGTGTACGCGATGCTGGCGCCAAACGATTCGGCCACGGCCAAGATGAACGAGTGGTTGAACGGTACCGAGAACAGCTCGCCGTTCAAGCGCGCCGCCAACGAGACCGTGAGCATCGAGGTCGAGACGACGCTGCAGCAAACCGGCGAGACCTGGCAGGTCGACTGGATCGAGACAACGCGTGACCGTCAGGGCGTGCGCAAGTCGGCGCCCCAGCGGTGGCGCGCCTTGGTGACGGTGTACACGGTCGAGGCGACGGCGGAGACGACGGAAGAGCAGATGCGCGACAACCCGCTGGGCATCCACGTGCGCGACTTCACGTGGGCAAAACAACTTTAAGGGGCATGCCATGAAAAAGCATTTGATTGCAGCGACCCTGTGCACTCTGCCTCTTGCCGGTCTGGCTGGCGAAACGGGCACGGCCACCGCGGAGCGCAGGACCGCTGACGCATACTTCTCGAAAGAGAATGCGAAGCTGACCAGCCAGGAAAAGGCGGCGCTCGCTGTGGCCCAGCGCTGGCAAGCCATCGGCGACGCCATCAAACCAGTCCCTGGTCCCGACGGCATGGTGCGCTTTGTCTACGGTGCCCAGCGGATCACCGTCGTGTGCGCGGTGCTGCAAGTGTGCGACATCGAGCTGCAGGCCGGCGAGCAGGTCAACAACATGAACGTCGGTGACACCCGCTTCACAGTGGAGCCGGCGATCAGCGGCAGCGGTCCGACCGAGGTACAGCATCTGGTCGTCAAGCCAATCGACGTTGGGCTGGAGACGTCGTTGATCGTCACCACCAACCGGCGCACTTACCACATCCGCCTGCGCTCTCACCGGACCGACTACATGCCACGCGTCGGCTTCACGTACATGGAGGATGCTGCGGCCAAATGGGACGAAGTGCGAATGCGGGAGGCAAGGCTCAAGCAGGAACAGATGCTTCCCGACACGCAGGAAGACGTGCGCGAACTGAGCTTCAATTATGACGTCAAGGGCGCGGCCGCGTGGAAGCCAGTCCGCGTCTACAGCGATGGCACCAGGACCGTGATCCAGATGCCTGCCACCATGAGCCAGGCGGAAGCGCCCGTCCTGCTGGTGGTGCGCAAGGAAGGCGGATGGTTGAGCGGCGATGATGAGACGGTCACCGTCAACTATCGCGTGCAGGGCGACCGCTACATCGTCGACAACGTGTTCCAGAAAGCGATCCTGATTGCCGGCGCTGGCAAGAACCAGGAGCGCATCACGATCACGAAGGAGAAATGACATGCGCAAGATCGCTCTCCTGGCGTTGCTGGCGTTCCTGGCCGGCTGCGCGGCGGCCCCCAAACCCGCCGGCTACGGCAGCTTCGTCACCGCCAGTGATGCCATCGACATGAAAATGGTCGATGACACGGTTAAAAAGCTAGTCACGCTGTACCCGCCGGCCAACACCCGCTTCGAGGTGCAGCATAGCGCCACCGATCCGTTCGGTACCTCGCTGGTGGCGACGCTGCGGGAGCAGGGCTATGCGCTACAGGAACACATGTCGGCGTCCACGCCCGATGCCGACGACAAGGGCAAGAGTCTGACGCTGGCCTATGTGTTCGACAAGCCGACCGGAACCGATCTGTACCGGGTCACGCTGACAATCGATACTCAAAACCTATCGCGCGTGTACCTGGCCAAGGACGGCAGCGTGGCACCGGCCGGCTATTGGGTACGGAAGGAGTAGGGCCATGAGCGGCGTGCCAGACCACGACATGTCGCCGGACGCCTCTCCGGGGCAGCAGTCGAAAAGCGCCGGAGTCCGGCGCGTGAACAATGTGCCGCTGTATATCCTTGGCGGCGCCATGACGACGTTCCTGGTGATTATGGCGTCGGTCGCGGCCAACCGCGCCCGGCAACAGAATGAACCAATCGAGAAGGCTCCGCAGAAGGTCGGCAATGCGACCATGTTCGCGAACGCAATCGTGGGCGAGCAGAAGGACGGCATGATCCAGGCTACGGCGGTGGCGCCGTCGATTCCCGCGCTGCCTGAATCCTTCGAGGTGACCCATACCGCGCTGGCGCTTGCCAGACCCGAGAGTCCTGACATGCCGCCAGCGCCGCCCACGTCGACCCAGCAGCAGTTGGCACAGGATCAGCAGATGGCGCAGGGTGGAATGCGCAGCCAAGCTGACGACGAGGCTGCGCGCATCCGTACCATCAGATTGCAGCAGCTCGACGAGGCGGCAAAGGCACGTTCGAGTCTGCAGGTCGTGGTGCCGCGCAGCGCCGCATCGAGCTCTGTCTCGGGTTCCGCTGCGAACCCATTCGCCGGTGCCGCGCCGACCGGCGAAGACGAGGTTCCAGCCAAGCTGGCGGCTGTACGTCAGCAGATTGAGGTGACGGCCAACGACAATCCGACCGGAGCCTACAAAGGCCGCCTGCAGTTGCTGCGCGCAAACCAATCTGCCCAGTCGGGCATGTCCGGCACATCGCAGGCCGTGCAGGCTGGCAGCGGGCGCAACGACGTGACTCGGTTTGCGGGAGGGCAGGGCGACCGCTGGCGGCTCGATACACAGCCAGAAGCGCCGCGTACACCTTACGAGCTGCGTGCAGGCTTCGTGATCCCGGCAATCCTGATCTCAGGCATCAACTCCGAGCTTCCCGGCCAGATCATGGCGCAGGTCAGCCAGGACGTGTACGACACGCCCCGCAGCAAATGGAAGTTGATCCCGCAGGGCTCGCGCCTGGTCGGCGCCTACGCCAGCGATGTCGCCTACGGCCAGGCACGGGTGTTGGTCGCCTGGCAGCGCATCGTGTTCCCGGATGGGAAAGCGATGGATATCGGCGCTATGCCGGGCGTGGACAGCGCCGGATATGCGGGCTTCAACGACAAGGTGAACAACCATTACTGGAAGACCTTCTCGTCCGCCTTCCTGATGTCGGCCGTGACGGCGGGGATCGCGACCAGCCAACCCGAGAACAGCGGGTATGGTCGTCCGAGCTTTGGTAGCGCAATGAGCGAGGCGGTCGGGCAGCAGTTGGGCCAGGTGACTGCGCAGCTGGTCGCGAAGAACCTCAACATCGCACCCACGCTTGAGATCAGGCCGGGCTACCGCTTCAACGTTATCGTCACCAAGGACATGACGTTTTCCAAGCCGTATGAGCCGTTCGATTATTAACGCAAGGAGAAGCTCATGAATACTCTGCACAGTGCCTTTTCGACCGCTAAAGTCGTATCAGTTCTGGCGTTCTCTTTTGGAGTGGGATTGACCGCACCAGCCTCGGCTCAGTGGGCGGTGATCGACGCCGCGAACGTGGTCCAATCCACGATCACGGCGAGGGAAAGCATCTCCCAAACCCTGAAGCAAATCCAGCAATACCAGACTCAACTGCAGCAGTACGAAAACATGCTGCGCAACACAGCGGCGCCGACCTCGAATATTTGGGACCAGGCGCAATCTAGGATGAACGAGCTGCGAGCCTCGATCGATACGCTGGTGTACTACAAGAACACCCTCGGCAGCGTCGATTCCTACCTTGACAAGTTCAAAGACATGAACACCTACCAGGCGTCGCGCTGCTTCTCGTACAACGGCTGCACTCAGGCTGAGTGGGAGGCGATGCAGGCGTCCCAGCGCCTTGGATCGGAGGCCCAGAAGAAGGCTAACGATGCCCTGTTCCGTGGTCTAGACCGGCAGCAGGATGCCATGGTTGCGGACGCGCGCCAGCTCGAGCGGTTGCAGGCATCGGCCCAGGGAGCGCAAGGGCAGGTGCAGGCGATCGGCTATGCGAACCAGCTGGTCAGCCATCAGGCGAACCAGTTGCTGCAGATCCGGGCGCTGCTCATCGCACAGCAGAACGCGATTGCGACACGAGATCAGGTTTTAGCTGATCGGGAAGCGAAACAGCTGGCCGCCCACAAGGCCTCAACCGATGACGGTGCGTTTAATGGTGTCTCTCGCGCTGCCCAGAAATGGTGACGATCATGAGGAAAATTTCTATTCTTGGTACGGTCGTGTTGATCGTGCTTGCTGGGTGCAGTAAGTCTGATTCGAACCTTGCAGACTGCTCGCAGATGACGAGTGAGCGGGCGCGGACACATTGCTTGGCCCATAAAGAAGCGACGGCGAATACCGATGTGAGCCGGGCGCAGCAAAGCCCGCCTAAAAAGTGGTGAAACTCATGAAGTCACTTCGCCTGCAGGTCGTCATTTTGACCACCTTTATACTGTTCTACGGATCAAGTGCGGTTGCAGCTGTCGACCCAAACGACGGTGTTCTCGACGTGGTTATCGCTGCTTTCAGTGCTCGAGCATCTGCTTGGGAATCGGTTGTCATGAGTGCAGCGTCATGGCTATTCTGGACCTTAGGCACGATAAGTTTTACCTGGACCATGGGGATGCTCGCGCTGCGTAAAGCCGACGTGCAAGAGTTTTTTGCGGAGTTTGTTAAGTTCAGCTTATTTTTTGGATTCTTCTACTGGTTGCTTAAAAACGGCCCGTCATTTTCCGACTCGATCATCCGGTCACTGAGGCAGATTGGCGATGACGCAGCAGGTACATCAGGGTTGTCACCATCTGGCATTGTTGACGTTGGATTCCGTATCTGGACGAAAGCTATAGACAACCTTTCTGTATGGGAGCCAGTCGACAGTTTCATTGGAATAGTGCTGAGCCTTGGAGTGTTGGCGTTGCTGGCTCTTACCGCGATCAACATGCTTTTGCTGTTGATCTCCGCATGGATTCTTATGTACGCGGGGATTTTTTTTCTCGGCTTTGGCGGCTCCCGGTGGACGTCTGATCTTGCCATCAACTACTTCAAAGCAGTCCTAGGGGTAGCTGTCCAGCTTTTTGGGATGATTTTGTTGGTCGGGATCGGAATCGACTTGCTGAACAGTTTCTATGGGCAGATGACAAAGGGAACGCCGAACTTCAAAGAACTCGGTGTGATGCTGACGTTGTGCTTGGCGCTCTTGGTTCTGTCGTCGAAGATTCCCGCGATGTTGGCCGGCGTATTAGCCGGACACGGTGTTGGGAGTGTGGGAAACATGACGGTCGGAGGGATGGCTGGCGCAGCGATGGGTGCTGCGGCTATAACCAGCACTGCGGTTGCGGCAGCTGGAGCAGCACTTATGGCAGGGGCAGCTAATATGGCCGGCGGGGCGCAGGCGTTAATGGCGGCGATTTCAAAAGCTGGCGCAGCAGAGGGCGCCGGTGCGGGTGCTAGTTCGCTGGTAGACGCAGTTAGCGGCCAAGCCGGGAATACGAAGCCCGGAAGCGACAGCCCGCTTGCCTCGGCCATGGGCCAGGGGACCAGTCAGGCTACTGCTTCTAATGCTTCTGGTATTGGAACAACAAAGGCGGGAAGCCAGACGTCGGGCATTAGTAGTGCTTCGGGTTACGCTGCACGGAGTGGTATCGTTGGAAAGGGGGCTGACACCGGCTCCAAAGTACAAGACACCGGGGGAGCACATGGTGACTCACCTGGCGAAGTTAAACGCGGTTCCGCACTTAAGGCGGCCGGTGCTCTCGGGGCTAAGGTTAGTCGAATTGTGGCGGGGAGCGCGGTTAATCTTGCGCTAGGTTCGTTTGATGTGGCTAAGTCCAGATTCGGAAGCATGAAGGACGGTGCCTCGGACCGCGTTGGTGAAACAACCGGCGGCAAGATAGCTTCAGCGATCAAGGCGCGAGGTTTAGCTGCGAAGGGCATGAGCTTCGGTGACGACAACCTGTCAGCCGCAGGCGAACCTGCCGACCGGGAATCCGAGGTTGCTGCCTTCCGAGATCGGTCGTAAAAGTGTGGATCATGCTTATTGTCGATCTCCAGGTACCGGTGCTTGAAAGCGCTATTCTTCCCGGGATCAACCAGCAGTTAAGGATGAGGATTCGGCCTTTTGCTTACCAAGTCATAGCTCGTACTGCGCCCGCCAGTTCCGGAACGCTGCAGGACCCCGTGTGTTATCTGTTCGTGGATGTCCCGTAGCGCAGTATCTGTCGAGCATTTGGCCAACGCGGCCCACTTGCTACTGGTGAGTTTGCCTTCGAACCCATCGAGCAGGCGGTTGAGCACCTCTATCGGGCGTTCGTTGAGCGCGACTCCAGTCATGCGCTCCCAGAATCGGGCCTTGTCCAGCACTGCATCGAGAGCGTGATTGGCCAGCCGCACGGCCTCGCCAAGCATCTGCAGGAACCACAGGAGCCACTCCGTCACATCCAGGTTCCCCTTCTGGGTCCGCTCCAGGATCTCGTAATAGGCTTTCCGCTCACGCTGTATTTGCGCCGACAGGCTATAGAAGCGCTGAGGACTGCCATCCGCGCGCGCCAGCAACAGGTCGCCAATGGCGCGCGCGATGCGGCCGTTACCGTCGTCAAATGGGTGCAGGGTGACGAACCACAGGTGCCCCAGTCCGGCGCGGATCAGCGCTGGCTCTGCCTCGAGCGGGGCATTGAGCCATTCCAGGAAACGCTTTACTTCGTCGGACAAATGCTCGGCGGGCGGCGCCTCGTAGTGCACGCGCTGGCGGCCAATGGGGCCAGAAATAACTTGCATCGGGCCTTGGGCATCGTCGCGCCACGTGCCGATGGAGATCCTGCTCAGGCCGGAATAGCCGGTCGGGAACAGAGCGGCATGCCAGCCACACAGGCGCGCCTGCGTGAGTGGCAACGCACTGTTGATCGTGGCGTCGAGCACCATTTCGACCACGCCTTCCACGTGCCGATCTACCGGTGCCAATGAGCCGATATCAACGCCGAGGCGACGCGCGATGGACGAGCGTACCGATGCAACGTTCAGATGCTCGCCCTCGATTTCGCTGGTCTTGATGACGTCATCGGTGAGCGCGGCAAGGCTGGCCTGGTCTCGCAAACGCAAGCCAATATCGGTGAGCCGACCCAGCAATAGTCCCTGTGCCTGGCTGACTTGCGCGAGAGGGGATGCCAGGGCCGCCAGATCGTAGCGCCAGTTCGGCCAATCAAGAGCTTGCCAGATATAAGAATAATCTCCGCATTACATGCGGTGATTGTGGGCGGTAATTTCCGCATGAGCAATCTAAACAACGCAGAAATTGCGGTGATTATTTCACTATTCTCCGCAGTGACTTTCGCTGTCTCTGCAACCGAACGACAACGGAGATGAAGGCCTCATGGACAGGTCCGGAACAACTGGAGACCATATGGCGGTAGATGCGTGGGGCAGGACACGTCGCGGGTAGCGCTTCACAGCGCGTCCGTTCGGGAGGCGACAATCGGTAGGTTTAGAGGCACGCTGCAGGACCAGCTTGCACAACGGCCGAGCATGCCAATGATGAGACTTTGCGGCTGTCCGGACCACCCTAAAACGCGCGGCCCGAACTTCGGCTTAAGCGATCGTAGCGGTCTTCCGGCGTCGCTTGGGTTTCTGCCCCTGTACCGTGTCTAGTGGCAGTTGGCGGATCTGTTGCACTTCCTGTTGTTCGACGGAGGCACCATTGGCGAACAGGGAGCTGCACGCAGCTTTTACCTGGCGCTCGATGCCATCTCTACCAAGCATGCTGCGGTTCGCGAGATCGTTAAAGTCCGTGAACTGCTTCATGCGTTCGAGCGCGGCCAGTTGTTCCTCGTTCAGTGCGGAGCCGGTACACTGGTGCTTACGAAACAGGTCGGGTGTCATAGGATCGAGCCCCGCAGGGTAGGCGTTCTCGCCGGGTGCGAAGATAGGGATGAGGGCGGTTCCACCTACCAGACGTGCAGCTTCCTCGCCCTTAGTACGGCCCGGATTCACACCTTGGGTCAGTTCGAGATGACGGTCATCGTCGCAGGCGACGACGACTGGCTTGTCCGGATATTTTCCATGCAGCGCCTGTGCCACTGGCGCGAGATTGCCGGAGTCGAAAGCCGACACGGTCGCATATCCCAGCGTCTGGCGCAGCGTGGCGGCGGTCGCGTAACCCTCCGCAATCACGATCGCTGGCGCGTTGGCCAGTTCATCCAGGCCTTGGCCAATCACGTGGAAGCAGCCTTCCTTCCTGCTGTCTTTCGCAAAGCGTTTCGTACCGTCCTCGCCGACGTATTGCATGGTCCATTGCTTTCCGTTCGCGTCGATCGCCGGGAGGCAGGTCTTCTTGCCATCCTTATCGGTGAACGTGCCTGGTTGCGGTCCAAGTCCCTTCGCTACCATGTACGGCGTCGGATGGTCGGCTGGCACCAGCTTGGCCAATTGGGTTGCCACCCGCCGTGCTGCCTGCTCATGACGCTGCGCCAGCTCCGCCTCGCGCTCCTGTAGCTTCGTGGCCGCCTCGGCCGCCAGGCGGGCCTTGTCCTCGGTGCCCAGCACGTAGCCCATCGCCTTCCAGTTCTCCTCGCGCCCGGTCTTGTTGTTCTTGGCGTAGCCGGCTGGGTGCCCATCCAGATGCCCGACATAGAAACCGGAGCCGGCATTGGCGCTGTATTTTTCGCCCTCGACGCTGATCCGGTGCGACTTTCCGTCCATGATCGGATGCTCGCCGCTGATCACGCAGCCGAGCGACTTCAGGAATCCTGCGAATTCCTCCCGTGGCGTCATCGAAGGATCCTGCAGTGACGCCACGTTCTCTGGACGCCACTTCGCGAGGACGGCCGTGTTCCCCTTCGGCCCCGCAAACCATGAGCCGGCAGCTTTGTCCCATAGTGCACCAGCGGCCCTGGCTTCGCCCCGTTCGCTGTACGGCACGGCCAGATAGACGCGAGCAATCTCGGTTTGCGTGGCCGTGGCGATAGGTGACTCCACTTTTCCCGTCTCCGGCGCGCCTCTTTGCAACCACTTCGAGAACGGCGCAGGGTCCATGTCGGCTGGCACATACCACGACTGCTGCCGTCGATCCCATTTGGCTCCCAGTGCTTTGGCTTCGTCCTTTTCCTTGTAAGGCACTACGATCAGCATTTTCGCGGTGCCCGCAGCGCCTTGTTCAACGGGCTCGCGGCTACGTTCGCCTTCGGCGTGCTCGATCCGTCGCTGCAGATCGGTGTCGTGCAAGGTCATGTTGGCCTCGGCACTCTTGCGTGCCTTCTTCGCCGCCACGAGGTCTTCGTCCGTGCTGTCCGGGGAGCGTCTTACTCGCGCCTCGTGGATGCGCGCAAACTTGGCCGCCTTCTCATATTCGTTAAGCGTTGAATGCGCGTCGATCCGCGCCAGCCGTTCGGCCACGCGCTCGGCTTCGTCTTCGGTTGTTTGATTCGCCAGCCATTGATGGCTGCCGTCGCTACGTCTGGCATATACACCCCATGCTTCGGGCGCGTGCCCAGTGGCTTCTGCTGGAATGACCGTCCGCTGGCCGTCGGCGTCTAACGTGATGGTTCCCTCGACGCGTACGTCGCCCACCCAGTCGTGCGGCAGCATGAACCCAAGCGCGTCTTCGGCTTCACTGTCGAACGTGGCTGCCTCCGCGGTATTCTCCCGCCCGAACGCCTGCCCGGTAATCAGCGCCAGCCGGGCCGCCGCCACACGCATGTCCAACCGGCGTATTGCCACCGCTGCAAGCGATTGGTGGATCCGTTCTTCCAACTTCTCGACGTCTGGCGGAAGCGCGTGCCTTTCCCAGAACGCATTGTTCGGGTCCAGAGGCTGCATCGCGGTCAATGCGTGCTCAACGCGGTTGAGTTGCCCGACCGAGGCCTTGTCGAGCGCGCGTTCCTGCGTTCCTTGTACAAGTTGGTTTAGAGCCCATGCTTCCGCGCGACGCTGGCGCTCAACGCTTTCGGGCTCGGTCGTTTCCGGCGTGTGCTGGTCGTGCAGATCGCCAACCGTGGGGACCTGCATCGCAAGACGGGCATTTTCCTGCGCCTGCAGGGACGCCGCACCCAGGTCGGTTCCATTCATATGCTTCACCTGATTGATGTCGTGGAGGAGTCGATGCGCTGCTCCCGTGAATGCCTGTGCAAGCCGAGCGCACTCCAGATACGTAACGTCCGCACCGGCACGCCCGGGTTCGAGTCTAAACACGGCCGACAAGCGGTCCTCGGCCGTCTCATGGAATTTCGCCGGGACGCTGCCGGTTACGCTGGCGATCGATGTCAGATGTCGGCTGCGCATCGTGGCTTCCAAGCTCTCGCCCTGATAGCCTTGATAAGGGGCGAGCGATGAGCCAACGTCGTCCAGTACCTGGCGGATGTCGACGGCCAGTGCCTTCACGCATGCTGCCTCGGCTTCGGCATCCTGGTACTCGCTTGCCATCAGCACCGTGAAGGAGCGTTCGCCGCCTTCGCTACCGACATACCAGAACGCTCCCTGGTTCTTGACGACGCCCTGCCAGTCATCGGGTACCGCGGCGCCCGAGTACCAGTCTCGCAACGTTCCGTCAGGCTGCACGAATGCCTGGGGATGCGCCGCCTCCGCCCGCAGCGAGGCCTGTTCGGGGGAGAGGTCCTGTGATTGCTTCCGTTCGAGCCCGAGCACGTACTCGCACATCTTCTCGGCTTCGGCAGCGGCGCGGAAGATTTCAAGCGGGTCGTCCCGCAGCGCCTTGATCCAGCTGCCGACGTAGGCCGCATGCCGCTGTGGATCGTGGCCGATTCCGATCTCGTTCCCGAGCATCATGCTGGCGATCTCGGCACGCAGCTCTTCGCGCGCGTAGCCTTCGCTGCCGAACGGATGCGCAAGGTCACGGTCAAGCCGCTTGCCGTGCCCAGTCCAGTGCCCAAGTTCGTGTAGCGAAACGGCATAGTACGAAGCGGCATCGGCGAACTGCCCCTTGCCCGGCTGATGAATGGTGTCGGTCCCTGGCCGGTAATACGCCGCGTCCCGTTCGTCGTGCTGGATTACGGCGCCGGATGCCTTCAGGATGCGCTCGGCCCGTTCGATAGGATCCCACGCGTGCTCCTTGCGCGGCGCAAGTGGTGGCAGGCCGTCGATCTGTTCGGCGTTGAACACGGTCGCGAAAAACACGCGGGGCCGCTCGAGCTTGACCGTCTGTTTGACCGGTTCGCCCCGCCCGTCCAGGACAGGCTTCCCATCTCGTTCGAGCGGCCGTTCCTCTGCAAACTTCCAGTACTGGATCGTCGTGCCTTTCTCGCCGGCGCGTACCTGGGCGTCCATGGCCTGCGCCTGCCGGTAGGTCAGCCAGCGCGGATCGCTGCGTCCCTCGCTCATCAGGTGTAACGCGTTGATGCCACGGTAGCGCTTGCCACTGACGGGATTCGTCGGCAGGTCCATACCCGGTTCCCATGGCTTTTGCCAGGGGGCCGTGCCTTGCTCCAGCTGCTTGACCAGCTTCTCCGCGACGATCACGTGGAAGGGTTTTTTAGTTTCGGTAGTGTCCATTTCTGTTCGCTCCAGATGCTGGACTCAGACGGTTCGCGCCTTCAGCGGGAGGACCGTTACGCGCAGCCGGCGCAAACCCGTACGGGGTTCGCGTGCGTCCACCTCACAGAGTGCGTCCTCGAGGAAGGCGCCGGCGGCATCGGCCTCGTGCGGGGTGAAGTCCGGTTCGAAGCCGACGACCAGTGCGTCGCGCAGCTTGACGGCGGCAAGGGTGGACCGGTCTGGATCGGGATCGGACAACAGGAATATGTCCATGTGGCCGTTCTCGCCGGCTTCGGTGGCAGCAGCAATGAGTGCTTCAATCGTCGGATCAATCATGGTGTCGCTCCTTGGATCGTGAAAATGAAATTTCGGGCAGCACGCGGCCATCGCCGGGCTTGGATAGCCTGGCGGCATCATTCAGGGATGGGGGTGCTGCTTACGCTGGAAGGTCAGAGGAGATGGGATGCACGCGTCGCCGGTCCTCCTACCATGTGAGGACCGGTACGATGACGGTCCTGATCTGCGCACGGCTGACGGGCCCGAAATAGCGGCCGTCGAACGAGGTGGTGCTCACGTCCGACATCAGCAGCACTTCAGAAGCACCGAGCATGTAGTGACTGGTCCGCAGGCGCGGCATGGGACGGCCGGCCCGGTCGTTCACCAGCGGCGCGCTGAAGGGCAGCATCACGTCGTTCACGCGCACCCCATCGGCGTCCACCGTCACGGCATCGCCGCCGGCGGCGAGGATCCGTTTCATCATGTAGCCATAGCCTCCCGGGCAGAAGCCCGCAGCCAGGTAACCGCGTCTGCGCGCTTCTTCGATCACACCGACCTGCGGAGGGCAGAGCAGCACATACTCTCCTTTTCGTGCCGGACGGTCGCTGGTCCAGTACAGGCCGAGCGCAATGCTCTTGCTCGTGTTGACTCTGGCACCGGCTAGGCCGAGCAGGGCCGCCACGCCTAGCAAGGACGCGCTGATGCCGAGCGCGCGTGCCAAATACCGGGTGGCGCCCAGGCCCGCAGCACTACGTCGCAACGTGAACTTCATAGCGATATCCGCTGGGCGTTCGGAGATTCTGCTGCGGGCCGTAGCTGGTCGCTGCGTGCCGGTGCCGGAATCGCGACGCGCGCACTGAATATCGCGTCTTGGAAGAACAGAGGTTGCCTGCCATAGATGGCCGGAAAACCGCTGACCGAGACGATGATGTCGCCGGCCTCCACGATCAAGTCGCCTTCCTTCCTGGGCCCCGGCATGCGCAGGCATTCGTCGGGCGTCAGCAGTGGCCGCTGCGTCTCCTGATAGGTGCGCGACACCTGGCCGAGGAGGGCGCTGGTGCGGCGGCCGCTCGTCGTGATTTGCTCCTTGACGACAGTGGTGATGCCGGTGAGCTTCGACAAATGTTCAGCCGTCTCCAACCGGTTCGGCGGATAGGCGTTCTGGATGTGGCAGTTGGAGGTGATGGTTTCGTCCGGACCATACCCGACCTCGCGGCTGCGAAGCTGCGTCAGGTCCTGGCAGATGAGGTAGAACTTGATGCCGTAGGTGGCAACGAACGCAAGCGACTCCTGCAGGATCTCGAGTTTGCCAAGGCTGGGAAATTCATCGAGCATGCCCAGCAGCCGATGCTTGTACTTGCGCTTCGCGCGCACA
>JBJMVU010000241.1:0-17125 GCA_045810485.1 Massilia sp.
CCCGTTCCAGACTTCAGGGGATCTCGACAAACCGTCGCGAGCGGCAGCAGATTTGACCGAGAAGCGCAGTTGTACGAGAGTACAACGAGCATCGCAGGTCGAAGCTGCAACGCGCAGCAGGTTTTTCGACGTTCCCTTCAATCGCTGTAACGCCGCCGCTGTGCAAGAAGGCGCTCGCACAGTTCGAACGCCGCCTGGGTCAGCAGGGCCAGCAACGCGGCCGGGATCGCGCCCGCCAGCAGCATGTCATTGTCGTTCAGCGCGAGTCCGGTGGTGATGCGTTCGCCGAAGCCGCCCGCACCGATGAAGGCGGCAATGGTCGCGGTGCCGACGCTCATCACGGCCGCCGTTTTCACGCCGGCCAGGATCGTCGGCATGGCCAGCGGCAGCTCGACCTCGACCAGCGACTGCCGCCGGGTCAGCCCCAGCGCCAGCGCCGCCGTGCGCAGGCCGGACGGCACCTGCAACAGCCCCGTGCACGTATTGCGCACGATGGGCAGCAATGCATACGCGCACAGGGCGACGAGCGCGGGGACCGTGCCGATGCGGCCGAGCAGCGGGATCAGGATCGCGAGCAGCGCCAGCGACGGCACGGTCTGCAGAACGCCCGCCACGGCCAGCACGGCCTGGCGCAGGCGCGGCACGAGCGCGGCCACGATGCCGAGCGGAATACCGGCGACGCAGCCCAGCAGGACGGCCAGCACGACCAGCAGCAGGTGCTGACGTGCAAGGTTCATGAAGCCATTACCGAAGGTTTTGGTAAGCAGACCGTCGCGCACGATGACCGGGGCGTTTGCAGGGTGGACGGCTGTGCCGTCCACCCTACCCAGCCACGACTTCGCAATGCTTGCAAAGCTCTGACCGTCGAGTTCCGCCGCCGCGTTCATCGCGATCATGTCGTCCGCCTTGATCGTGCCCTGCAACTGCTCGATGGCATGCCACGCCTGCGGGAACCGCTGCGGCACGTCGAGCCGGTACAGCAGCACGGCGTCGTAGCGCGGAAAATATTGCTTGTCGTCGTCCAGCACGCGCAAGCCGTACTGGCGGATCTTGGCGTCGGTCGAATAAATGTCGATGGCGTCGACCTGGCGCTGCGCCAGGGCCTCGTACGCAATGCCGTGATCGAGGCCGCGCGGTTGCTGCGCGAGGCCGTAGCGCCGCGCGAGGCCCGGCCAGCCGTCCGCGCGGCCCAGGAACTCGTGCGACAGCCCGATTTTCATGTCCGGATGCTGCGCCAGGTCCGACAGGCGGCGCACTTGCGCATCGCCGCGCACGGCCAGCGCATAGCCGTTGGAAAAGCCCAGCGGCACGGCCACGCCGAGGCCCAGCGGACGCAGCGCGGTGCGCATCGCGTCGAGCGACGTCGGCTGCGCATTCTTGAGGATTTCCAGGTCGATGGTGCCCAGGTATTCCGGATAGACGTCGATGGCGCCCGAGCGCAGCGCGCCCAGCACGATGGCCGTGTTGCCCAGGCCCTGTTTATGCTCGGCCGGCCCGGTGCGCGCCGCCGTCCGGGTGAGGATCTCGCCCAGGATGTACGACTCGGTAAAGCGCTTGGAGCCCACGCGCAGAGGCTCCTCCGCGTGGGCGGACGACAGGATGCCGGCGCAGGCGAGCACCAGCATGGCGAATCTCAGCATGCGGTTTCCGGAGACGTTGTGGATGAGCCGTCAGGATACCCGATCGCGCCACGCGCCGGCCCGGACGACACCCCGGCACGGATTCGCGCCGATCGCATACGCCAGGTCGGCCGGGCGGGCGATGTCCCACAGGGCAAAGTCGGCGCGCTGGCCCGGCGCCAGCGTGCCGGTGTCCGGCAGGCCCAGTGCGCGCGCCGCGTTGACGGTCACGCCGCGCAGCGCTTCCAGCGGCGTCAGGCGCCACAGCGTGCACGCCATGTTCATCGCCAGCAGCAGCGACGTCATGGGCGACGTGCCCGGATTGCAGTCGGTGGCGACGGCCAGCGGCACGCCCGCGCCGCGCAGTTGCGCCAGCGGCGGCATGCGCGTCTCGCGCAGGAAGTAATACGCGCCGGGCAGCAGCACGGCGACGGTGCCCGCGCGCGCCATCGCGGCCACGCCCTCGTCCGACAACCATTCCAGATGGTCGGCGGACAGCCCGCCATAGCGCGCCACGAGCGCCGCGCCACCCTGGTCGGAGAGCTGCTCCGCGTGCAGTTTTACCGGCAGGCCGAGGCGCCGCGCGACGTCGAACACGCGTGCCGTCTGGTCGTGCGAAAAGCCGATGCGCTCGCAGAACGCGTCGACGGCATCCACGAGGCCCTGCGCCGCCAGCGCCGGCAGCATCCCGCCGCACAGCATGTCGATGTAGTCGTCCGCGCGGCCCGCGTACTCGGGCGGCAGCGCGTGCGCGCCGAGGAACGTCGTGCGCACGGTGACCGGCAGCAGCTCGCCCACGCGGCGCGCCACGCGCAGCATCTTCGCTTCGGATGCGAGATCGAGGCCGTAGCCGGACTTGATTTCCAGCGTGGTGACGCCCTCGGCCAGCAGGGCGCGGATGCGCGGCAGGCTGGCCTTGAATAAATCATCTTCGGATGCCGCGCGGGTGGCGCGCACGGTCGACATGATGCCGCCGCCCGCGCGCGCGATGTCTTCGTAGGTGGCGCCGTTCAGGCGCGCTTCCCATTCGTCGCTGCGGTTGCCCGCGTGGACGACATGCGTGTGACAGTCGACGAGGCCCGGCGTCAGCCACAACCCATCGCAATCGTGCGTGGACAACGCCGGCGGCGCCCCGGCGCGCGGGCCCACCCACGCGATGCGTCCGGCACGCACGGCCACGGCGCCGTCCTCAATGATCCCGTAGTCGTCCGCCAGCGTGGCGACCCGCGCGTTCGTGTAAAGAACGTCCGCGCGTTCACTCATACATGCCGTCCTCGTTGTCGAGGTCGTTCTCGTCGTCGTAGTAATGGACGTCGACGATGAAGATGGCGCCCTGCTCCGCGCGCAGCTTCCATTTCGTGTCCGGGTCGAGCACGACGGCGTCGAAGCGCACGAGGTTGATGCGCTGGTCGTCGCTGCACAGTTCCAGGCTGTCGCCTTCGGCCAGGAACAACACGGTGACGTCGGCGCGCGCGACGAACGTGGAATCGCCGTCGAGCCGGCGGCGGCCGAAGCGATGCCAGCAGCGGGCCGTCCGGGTCATCACGTTGAAGTCGGTGCTGGCGCCGCGGTTCAGCTTGGCCTCCACGCGCGACTCGCCGTCGAACGCGGCGACCGGTTCACCCTTCGAGAGCAGGGTGGGCGTACCGTCGATGTCGAGCGTCATGCCGGGACCGTCGACGAGCACCAGGGTGCGCTCGACGCCGGGGAACGCGGAGAACGGACCGTCGTTGGCGATCGTGGCCAGGCTCACGCGCCAGTCGAAGTCGTCGAAGCCGGCATCGGGCGGGAACACGGCGATCTCCGTCGTGCTGCCGCCGCCGTTCTTCCACGACACCGGTTCGAGGTTCGCATACGGAATCAACATCGTCATGGCTTGCACCCCTTCGTCGTTGGCATCAATGTGCGTGCAGTGTACGCGCTGCGGCCTTGTAGCGCTGCGCGATCGCGTCCTGCGCCTTGTGGCGGCCGCC
Source organism: Massilia sp. (assembly GCA_045810485.1). Lineage (GTDB taxonomy): Bacteria > Pseudomonadota > Gammaproteobacteria > Burkholderiales > Burkholderiaceae_D > Telluria. The sequence continues at coordinate 3,593 of JBJMVU010000241.1, forward strand.
CTGCACCACCCAGTGGCCGCCGGCCAGCACGTCGCGTACGAGATTGTCGTTGCCGCTGAACAGGAAGCGGCCCGGCACCTCGTGCGGCGGCACGCCGTCCAGGTTCGGGTGCGCGCTGTCCAGCACGAGCAGGTCGGCGCGCCGGCCCTGCGCCAGCACGCCCAGCCGGCGCCCGGCCGCCTGGGCGCCGCCCGCCAGCGCCTGCTGCCACAGGAAGGCGCCGACGTCGCGTTCCTCGCCGTGGACGGCGACATTGCGGCGCTCGTGCGCGAGGCGCTGGCCGTATTCGAGCCAGCGCAGTTCTTCCACGGGGCTCTGCGACACGTGGCTGTCGCTGCCGATGCCGAAGCGCCCGCCGGCCGCGATGTAAGGCGCCAGCGGGAACAGGCCGTCGCCCAGGTTCGCTTCCGTCGTCGGGCACAGGCCCGCGACGGCGCCGCTGGCCGCGATCCGGTCGCGCTCCCCGTCCGACAGATGCGTCGCGTGCACGAGGCACCAGCGCGCGTCGACGTCGGTCTGCTCCATCAGGTAGTCGACCGGCCGCATGCCGGTCGCCTCCACGCACTGCGCCACTTCGAGTTGCTGCTCGGCGATGTGGATGTGCAGCGGCCGTCCGCCTGGCAACGCCTGCGCCAGCTCGCGCAGCTGGCTGGCCGACACGGCGCGCAGCGAATGCGGCGCCGCGCCCACTTCCAGCTGCGGGCCACGCAGGGGCTCCAGCGCTTCGACGATGCGCAGCACCTGCGCGGGATCCGTGCGGAAGCGTTCCTGGTCCTCGCGCAACGGGGTGTCATTGAAGCCTGCATACGCATACATCACGGGCAGCAGCGTCACGCCGATGCCGGATGCATGCGCGGCCTGCGCGATGCGCTGCGCCGTCTCGGCCGGATGGCCGTAGACGTGGCCGCCCGGCGCGCGCTGCACGTAATGGAATTCGCAGACGGACGTGTAGCCGTGGCGCAGGCACTCCGCGTACAGCTGCGCGGCCACGGCTTCCATCTGCTCCGGTGTGATGCGGTTGGCGACGCGGTACATCAGGTCGCGCCAGGTCCAGAAGCTGTCCTGGCGACTGCCCGCCCTTTCGGTCAACCCGGCGATGACGCGCTGGAACGCATGCGAATGCAGGTTGATCATGCCGGGCAGGACGTAATCGACGCGCGCCACGCCGAGCGGCGGCGACGCCTCCGGCGCGACCTTCGTCAGGTCGCCGCGCACGTCCCATTCCAGCAGCACGTCGCGCCGCCAGCCATCCGCCAGCAGCGCGTGGCGCGCGAACAGCGCGCTCATGGTTGTCCTCCTGCGTGCCCTCCGGCGCGCGCCCACTCGATCGCATTCACCAGCAATTCGCGCAGCATCGGCTGCACCTTGCCGGCGACGTCGGGCTGGTAGTCGAACGGGAGCGACTCGTCCATGTACAGGCTCTGGCACATTTCGAGCTGGATCGCGTGCACGCCGGCGGCAGGCATCCCGTAGAAACGCGTGATGTGGCCGCCCTTGAAGCGGCCGTTGAACACGAACGTAAAGCGGTCCTGCGCTTCGGCCACGCGCATCATCTCGCCCTGCAGTTGCAGCGAACATGACTTGCCGTCGGCCGTGCCGAAGTTCAGGTCGGGCAGGCGGCCGTCGAAGAAGCGCGGCACGACGGACGCGATCGAATGCGCATCCCACAGCACCACCTGGCCATGCAGCGCGAGCAGGCGGTCGAGTTCCGCGCGCAGTTGCTCGTGGTATGGCCGCCAGTACAGGTCGAGGCGCCGCCCGATCTCGTCGGCGTCCGGCTCGCGGCCATCCTGGTACAGGCGTTCGCGCGCGAACGTGTCGACGGGGCACAGGCGCGTCGTGTCCTGGCCCGGGTACAGATTCGTGTCCTCGGGCGGACGGTTCAGGTCGATGACGTAGCGCGACCAGCGCGCCGACAATGTGGAGGCGCCGATGCTGTCCGCGAACGCGTACAGGTCGGGCAGGTGCCAGTCGGTGTCGGCCCGCACCAGCGCGCACGGCGCCATGTTCGCCGCGATATCGTCGGGAATGTCGGTGCCCGCATGCGGCATCGACAGCAGCAGCGGCACGGAACCCGGCCTGAACCTGAAATCCATCGTGACTCCCTGTCCTTGTGATCAGTGCAGCGCGGCGAACAAGTCCTTGCACGCGGCCGACAGTTCGCCTTCCATCACCATCCGGCGCGCCGCCTCGATGTCCGGCGCGAAGAACCGGTCTTCGTCGAAGGCCGGCACGTGCTCGCGCAATTTGGCATGGACATGTTCCAGGTGGCTCGAACTCGTCAGCGGGCGGTGGAATTCGATCCCCTGCGCCGCCGCCAGCAGCTCGATGCCGACGATGACACCCGTATTGTGCGCCATCTGGCCGAGACGGCGCGCCGCGAATGTCGCCATGCTGACGTGGTCTTCCTGGTTGGCGGACGTGGGCAGGCTGTCGACGCTGGCCGGATGCGCCAGGGATTTATTTTCCGACGCCAGCGCGGCCGCCGTCACGTGCGCGATCATGAAGCCGGAGTTCACGCCCGGCTCGCGCACGAGGAAAGGCGGCAGGCCGGACAACGTGGAATCGATCAGCAGCGCGATGCGGCGCTCGGCCAGCGCGCCGATCTCGGCGATGGCCAGCGCCAGGATGTCGGCCGCGAAGGCGACCGGTTCCGCGTGAAAATTCCCGCCGGAAATGACTTCACCGGAGTCCGGGAACACGAGCGGGTTGTCGGTCACGGCGTTGGATTCGATCAGCAGGGTCCGGCCGGCCTGGGCGATCAGGTCCATCACCGCGCCCATCACCTGCGGCTGACAGCGCAGGCTGTACGGGTCCTGCACGCGTTCGTCGCCGACGAGGTGCGACGCGCGGATCGCGCTGCCCGCCACCAGCTGGCGATAGATCTTCGCCGCCGCGATCTGGCCCGGCTGGCCGCGCACTTCATGCACGCGCGGGTCGAACGGGGCATCGCTGCCGCGGGCGGCGTCCAGCGACAGGGCGCCCGACACCATCGCCGCTTCCAGCAACCGCTCGGCGAGGAACAGGCCGTTCAACGCCAGCGCCGTCGACACCTGCGTGCCGTTGATCAGCGCGAGGCCCTCCTTCGCCGCCAGCACGACCGGTTCGATGCCGGCCGCGTCCAGCGCGGCGCGCGCATCCATGATGTCTCCGCGCATGCGCACCTGGCCGACGCCCAGCATCGCGAGCGTCATGTGCGCCAGCGGCGCGAGGTCGCCGGACGCGCCGACGGAACCCTGGCACGGGATCGCGGGCATGATGCCGGCGTTGAACAGGGCGATCAGCGTGTCGACGATCAGCGGCCGCACGCCGGAGTAGCCGCGTGCGAGGCTGCCGATCTTGGTCAGCAGGATCAGGCGCACGACGTGGTCGGGCAGGAGTTCTCCGGTACCGACGGCGTGCGACAGGATCAGGTTCTGCTGCAGTTGTTCGAGCTGGGCCTGCGGGATGTGGCGCTTGGCCAGGATGCCGAAGCCCGTGTTGATGCCGTAGGCCGGATCGCCCTTGGCGACGATGGCCTGCACGGTGGCGGCCGACGTCTCGATGGCGGCATAGGCCTCGGATGCGAGGCTCAGCGGACCGTGTGCCTGCCACACGTTGCGCAGATCGTCCAGGGACAGTGCGCCCGGTTGCAGGGTCAGGGAATGTGCTTGTGTCATGGTGGCTGTATTCTGCATTACTTGATCATGGGGAGGCGCAGGCCGAAGCGCTTGGCCGTCTCGATCGCGAGTTCGTAGCCGGCGTCCGCATGGCGCATCACGCCCGACGCGCAATCGTTGACGAGGACGCGGGCCAGGCGTTTATCCGCCGCCTCGGTGCCGTCCGCGACGATGACGACGCCGGCATGCTGCGAATAGCCCATGCCGACGCCGCCGCCGTGGTGCAGCGACACCCACGTCGCGCCGCCGGCCGTGTTCAGCATCGCGTTCAGCAGCGGCCAGTCGGACACGGCGTCGGTGCCGTCGCGCATCGCTTCCGTCTCGCGGTTCGGGCTCGCGACGGAGCCGGTGTCCAGGTGGTCGCGCCCGATCACGATCGGCGCTTTCAATTCTCCCGTGCGCACCATCTCGTTGAACGCGAGGCCGGCCAGGTGGCGCTCGCCGAGGCCCAGCCAGCAGATGCGCGCCGGCAGGCCCTGGAACGCGATGCGGTCGCGCGCCATGTCGAGCCAGCGGTGCACGCGCGCGTGCTGCGGGAACAGCTCCTTGATCTTCGCGTCGGTTTTATAAATGTCTTCCGGGTCGCCGGACAGCGCCACCCAGCGGAACGGGCCGCGCCCCTCGCAGAATTGCGGGCGGATGTACGCGGGCACGAAGCCGGGGAAATCGAAGGCGTTCTTGACGCCCTGGTCGAACGCGACCTGGCGGATGTTGTTGCCGTAGTCGACGGCGTACGATCCCAGCGCCTTGAAGTCGAGGATCGCCTGCACGTGCACGGCGCACGATTCGGCCGCGGCCTGCCTGAGCGTGGCGTGCTGCGCCGGGTCGCGCTGCGCCGCCAGCCACTGTTCGACGGTCCAGCCGCGCGGCAGGTAGCCGTGGATCAGGTCGTGGGCGGACGTCTGGTCCGTCACGAGGTCCGGCACGAGCCCGCCCTCTTTCGCACGCCGCACCAGCTCGGGCAGCACGTCGGCGGCGTTGCCCAGCAGGCCGATGGAGACGGCTTCCTTGCGTTCCGTGTGGGTGCGGATCATCGCCAGCGCCTCGTCGATGTCCTTCGCCTGCTTGTCGAGATAGCGGGTGCGCAGGCGGAAATCGATGCTGCTCTGCTGGCATTCCACGTTCAGCGACACGGCGCCCGCGAACGTGGCGGCCAGCGGCTGCGCGCCGCCCATGCCGCCCAGGCCCGCCGTCAGGATCCAGCGGCCAGCCATATCGCCACCGAAATGCTGGCGGCCGGCTTCGGCGAAGGTCTCGTACGTGCCCTGCACGATGCCCTGGGTGCCGATGTAGATCCAGCTGCCGGCCGTCATCTGGCCGTACATGAACAGGCCTTTGCGATCGAGCTCGTTGAAATGTTCCCACGTCGCCCATTTCGGCACGAGGTTCGAGTTCGCGAGCAGCACGCGCGGGGCGTCGGGATGGGTCTGGAACACGCCGACCGGCTTGCCGGACTGGATCAGGAGGGTCTGGTCGTCGTCGAGGTCGCGCAGTGACGTGAGGATCTGGTCGAAGCAGGCCCAGTCGCGCGCCGCGCGGCCGATGCCGCCATAGACGACGAGGCCTTGCGGGTTTTCCGCCACCTCGGCGTCGAGATTGTTCTGCAGCATGCGGTAGGCCGCCTCGGTCAGCCAGCTCTTGCAGGCGAGCTCGCTGCCGCGCGGGGCGCGGATGATGCGGGTGGGATCGAAACGCGGGTCCTTGGTGGGCGAGACTTGGGTCATGACAGACTCCTCGATAAGCGTTCCAGAAAGTCTAAGTTGTCTATACAACTCCGTCAAGAGGGGAGATTCAGGGACGATAACCGAGGTTGGCCCGATAGCGGAGCAATTCATTGTCCACCCGGTCGACGAGGCCGGACAGCGTGTACGGCGTTCCCAGGGTGGCGGCGGCGCCGAACGAGGGCACGGCGCGCATCAGCACATACTGCGGCGCCTCGCCCCCGACCTGCAGCCGGTACCAGGTCTGGCGGGCGGCGCCCCGTGCGTGCGCGACGGCCTGCTCGAAGGCCGCTTCCTGGCCGGGACGAATGTGGTAAGTCGTCAGGCTGAGGAACGGCGACGCATCCGGCAGCGGCTCGCCCGCGCTCATCGTGTCCATGCGCTGGTAGATGCCGTGGCTGACGAAGTCGGCGTACGGCGCCACGTTCACATTGTTGTCGGCGGCGTCGGCCGCGGGCTGCACGGCCGCGTCGAAGTCGGCGGCCGCGTGGCCGAACGTGCCGTCCATGAAGCGGTTGATGCGGTTGCCCAGCACGAAGGTCCAGCCGTACCACGTCCACGGATCCTGCGCGCCCTTGTGCCATTGCAGGTGCCGCTCGTAGCCTTTTTCGAACGCCTCGGCCTGGCCGGGCTTCGGCGCGATGACGACCATGCGGGCGTAGGATGGGGATTGGGCCCAGGCCGGGGACAGGGCCGAGAGTGCGAGCGCGGCGAAAAGGGTTTTCATCATGGCTTGCGATATACCTGGCGGCCGCCGACCCACGTCTCGAGCACGCCGATCTTGTGGATGTCGTACGGGGAGATTTTGAAAAGGTCGCGGTCGATGACGATGAAGTCCGCGTGCTTGCCCGCTTCGAGCGAGCCGAGCGTCTTTTCCTGGTGGCCGGCGTACGCGGCGTCGAGCGTGAAGCAGCGGAAGGCTTCTTTCAGCGACATCTCCTGCTCGGGATACCAGCCGGCGATCGGGTTGCCGTTTGCATCCTGGCGCGTGACGGCCGCGTGGATGCCGAAGAACGGGTTCGGCGCCTCGACCGGGAAATCGGAGCCGCACGCGATGCGCGAGCCCTGCGCAAGGAATGTGCGCCACGCGTACGCACCCTTAATGCGCTCGGGGCCGATGCGCTGCTCCGCCATGTTCTTGTCGGACGTGGCGTGCGTCGGCTGCATCGACGGGATGATGCCGATGCTCTTGAATCTCGGGATGTCGGTGAGCGTCACGACCTGGGCATGCTCGATGCGGTGGCGCAGCGCTTGGGCGCGGTTGGCCGGGATCTCCTTCGCGAAGGTGTCGAGGATCTGGCGGTTGCCGGCGTCGCCGATCGCGTGCACGTTGACCTGGTAGCCCTTCTTCATGGCCTTGGCGATCATCGCGGCGATTTCCTGGTTCGAGTGGAACAGCAGGCCGTGCGAATGCGGGTCGTCCGTGTACGGCGCCAGCAGCGCGGCGCCGCGGCTGCCCAGTGCGCCGTCGGCGTACAGCTTCACGGCGCGCAGCGCGTACATGTCGTGGCCGTACGTGTTCAGCGGGCCGTTTTTTGCCAGCTGGTCGAAGTCTGGGCCCGTCCCGCCGATCATCGCGTAGATGCGGGCCGTCAGCCTGCCGTGGTCCGCATAGTCGCGGTACAGCAGGTCCTGGGCGACGCCGATACCCGCGTCGTGCGCGCTCGTGACGCCGACGCTGGCCATCGTGCCCAGCGCGCGGTCGAGCATCGTGCGCGCTTCCTGTTCGGTCGGTTGCGGCAGCACCTTCTGGATCATGGCCTGCGCCGCATCGACCAGCACGCCCGTCGCATGGCCGGCGGCGTCGCGCACGATCTTGCCGCCGGCCGGGTCCGGGGTCCTGTCGGTGATGCCGGCCAGCGCCAGCGCGCGGCCATTGGCCCAGCCGGCATGGCCGTCGACGCGTTCCAGCCACACGGGCCGGTCGGCCACGACGCCATCGAGTTCCTGCGCCGTCGGGAAGCGGCCCAGCTTCCAGTTCTCCTGGTTCCAGCCGCGTCCCCGCACCCACTTGGCCTGGCCGTTCGCACGCGCGTAAGCGCCGATTGCAGCCAGCGCCTGCGGCAGCGACGTCGTGGCCGACAGGTCGAGCTGCGTCAGCATCTCGCCCAGGCCGAACACGTGGCCGTGCGCATCGATGAGGCCCGGCAGGACGGTGCGGCCGGCCATGTCGACGTGCTTCGCCTGCGGCGCCTTCGCCGCCACGTCCGCGGCGGCGCCGACGGCGAGGATACGGCCGGCGTCGTCGAACGCGAGCGACGCGAACTGGACGACGTCGCCCTGCGCATTCAGCGTGTAGCCGTTGGCGTTGTCGATGACGGTGGTGGCGTGGGCGGTGACGGCCGTGAGGGCCAGGGCGATCAGGGTGTGCCTTGCTTGCTTGTGGCGCGGGCGCATCGGGGTCTCCGTTGTCGTTGTGGATGAACCGGGGTACGGCTCAATAACAAGAAACAGAGTGTATAGAAATTTACATTGTGGTCAATCGCGGGCCCGCGGTTCGATCGCAAGAACCGGAGGGTGCGGCGTTGTGTACGGTGGTCCAATCGTGGCCTGACTCATGGAGACCCACGATGCTTACCCTGTACGATTACCTGCCCTCGCAGAACGCCTGGAAAGTCCGCCTGCTGCTGAACCATCTCGACATCCCCTACCGCACGGAGATCGTGCGCATCTTCGAAGGCGAAGGCCAGCGCGCCGCCTTCCTGGCCGTGAATCCGACCGGCGCCGTGCCCGCGCTGCGCCTGCCCGACGGCCGCACGCTGGCCGAATCGAACGCCATCCTGACGTACCTGGCGCACGGCACGCGTTACCTGCCGGCCGATCCGTTCGATCACGCGAAGGTGCAGCAATGGCTGTCGTTCGAGCAGGACCACGTGGCGTCGATCGCCACCCTGCGCCACTGGACGCTGACGGGCAAGCTGGCGCGGCGCGCGCCGGCGCTGGTCGACCGTCTGCGCCACGTCGCGGGCAGGGCGCTGGCGATCCTCGACCTCGAACTGGCGCAGCGCCCGTTCATCGCGGGCGCGGCGTACACGATCGCCGACATGTCGCTGTTTGCCTACGTCCACCAGGCCGACGAGGCCGGGCTGGCGCTGTCCGATTATCCCGGCGTCAATCGCTGGATCGGGCGCGTGCGCGCGCAGCCGGGGTTCCTCGGCACCGTGTACCCGTACTCGATCGACCCGTTCTCGGGCGGCGAACTGCCGTGAAGAGTAGTAACACCGGGGTCAGAGCCCGATTTTTGGCAACTTCCACATGCAAATGGCCCGGATATCCCTGCCCTTTGATCTTGCTCTGCGCCTGCTGGCGACGGTTTTGTATCGTCTCGTCTTTCGTCGCTTTCCGCTTTCGCCATGCCACGTCCACCCCGTATTGTCTTGCCGTCGGTACCTCTCCATGTCATCCAGCGAGGAAACAACCGCCTTCCATGCTTCGCCTGCCGGAGCGACTATCTGGCGTATCTGGCGATATTGCGTGAATGCGCATATGACTGCGGTTGTGCCCTGCATGCCTACGTGCTGATGACCAACCACGTCCATTTGCTTTTGTCCCCGGATGACGCGCATGGGGCGAGCGTACTGATGCGGCGCCTGGGCCAGCGCTACGTGCAATACTTCAACCGTCGCCACACACGTACGGGCACCTTGTGGGAAGGCCGCTTTCGTTCGTGCCTTGTGCTCGACGAACCCTATCTTCTGGCATGCCAGCGCTATATCGAGCTGAATCCAGTCCGCGCGCGGATGGTGAAGAAACCAGAACACTACCCCTGGTCCAGCTACCAAACGAATGCCCTCGGACAGGATAGCCTGCTGATCAAACCGCACCTCGCGTATTTGCGCCTGCATCATGAGACGAGCGAGCGCCGGGCTGCGTACAGGCAACTCTGTGAAGACGCATTGCCCGAGTCGCTCGTCGCAGAAATCAGGGGCGCCAGCAATGGGAATCGTCCGCTGGGCACTGCTGCGCCGGAGCAATTTCCAAAAACCGGGCTCTGACCCCGGTGTTTAGCTGGCGTCGTGGAAGATGATGCCGAGCGTGTGGCGGTGTCCGCTGCGCACACGGCTGACGCCGTGGCGCATGTTGACGCGGTAGATGCCGCGCGTGCCGTTGACGGGGCGGGTGTGCACCGGGAAGACGACGGCGTCGCCCTGCCCCAGCGGCACCACCTCGACACGCGACTGCATGCGCGGACGCTGTTCGGTCAGGACGAATTCGCCGCCGCCGAAATCCACGCCCGGGCGCGCCAGCAGCACGGCCACCTGCAGCGGGAAAACGAAGTCGCCGTACAGGTCCTGGTGCAGGCAGTTGTAGTCGCCCGGACCGTATTGCAGCAGCAGGGGCGTCGGGCGTAGCTGGCCGGCGGCGTGGCAGCGTGCGAGGTAGTCGGCGTGCGCGTCCGGGTAGCGCTCTTCCAGTCCGAGCGCGGCGTGCCAGCGGTTGGCGATACGCGCCAGCGGCGGATACAGCGCCGTGCGCAGGTCCGCCAGGCCGGACGGCAGCGGGTACGCGTAATAGCGGTACTCGCCGCGTCCGAAGCCGTGCCGCTCCATCACGACGCGGCTGCGGAACAGGGCGTCGTCGCGATAGCCGGCCGCATAGGCCGCGCACTGGTCCGCATCCAGCAGCGAAGGCAGCACGGCGCAGCCGAAGGCATCGAGGTCGGCGCCGGCACGGTCCCAGTCGATGGCGATCATGCTTCGGCCTTGTCGGAAAGCGCCTGGCTGGACTCGCGCTGCAGGAGCGCATGCTTGCGTTCGACGCCCCAGCGGTAGCCCGAGATCGAGCCGTCGTTGCGGACCACGCGGTGGCAGGGAATCGCCACCGCCACCGGATTGGCCGCGCAGGCCCCGGCGATGGCGCGCGCGCCCTGCGGCATGCCGAGGCGCGCGGCCAGTTCGGCGTAGCCGACCGTCTGCCCGGCCGGGATCTGGCGCAGCGCCTGCCACACGCGCTGCTGGAACGCGGTGCCGCGCACGTCCAGCGGCAGGTCGAGTCCGAGGCGCGGCGCCTCGACGAAGGCGACGACCTGCGCCACCGTGCGCTCGAAGCCCCGCTCGGCGCCGATCAGGTCGGCCTTCGGGAAGCGGTCTTGCAGGTCGCGCACGAGCGCGTCCGGATCGTCGCCCAGCAGGATGCAGCAGATGCCCTTGTCGGTCGCGGCGACGAGCAGCGCGCCCAGCGAACATTGCGCCACGGCGAAGCGGATGGCCTCTCCACCTCCGCCCGCGCGATAGCGCTTCGGCGTCATGCCCAGTACGCCGGACGACGCGGCGTAGAACCGGCCGCTGGAATTGAAGCCGGCGTCGTAGGCGGCGGCCGTCACACTGCCCGCCTGCGCCAGTCCCTGCTTGAGACGCTCGGCCCGGCGCGCCGCCGCATAGGCCTTCGGCGTGATGCCCGTGTGCGCCTTGAAGATGCGATGGAAGTGGAAGCGGCTCATGCCGCAGGCCGCGGCCAGGCTGGCGAGGTCCGGTTCTTCCTCGGCGGCCTCGATCAGGCGGCAGGCCTTCGCCACCGCCTCGGCCTGGCGTTCGGCCAGCGGCGGCGCGTCCGGGCGGCAGCGCAGGCAGGCGCGGAAGCCCGCGGCCTCGGCGTCGTGCGGCGTCGCGTGAAAAGCGACGTTGGCGCGGCGCGGCGTGCGCGACGGGCACGAGGGCCGGCAGTACACGCCCGTGCTGCGCACGGAATAATAAAACTGGCCGTCGGCCGCGCGCGCGCGGGCGACCACGGCGTCCCAGCGTTCGTCGTCGGTGACGTAGGCAACTACGGGTCGATGGATGGTGGCGGTGTTCATCTCGGTCTCCAGATTCTCGATGGCCCCATCGTAAGCGCCGGGCTCCCGGCAAACACTTCGGGTCTTGCTTTCGAATTCACGATGCTAGAATATCGCCTCTCATCGCTGCGGCGGCATCCTGGATTTTCGGAGAGTAGTTTGGACGAACAGATCGCGCAAGACAGCACACCCATTTTCCAGCGCATCAAGGACTACCTGCTCGGCGAGATCGCGTCGGGCCGCTGGAAGGAAGGCGACCTGGTGCCGTCCGAGCAGGCGCTCGTGCGCCAGTTCGGCGTCTCGCGCATGACCGTCAACCGGGCCGTGCGCGAACTGACGGCGGAACAGGTGCTCACGCGCCGCCAGGGGTCGGGCACGTATGTCGCGCCGCAGAAGTACCAGGCGACGCTGGTCGAGATCCGCAACATCGCCGACGAGGTGCATGCGCGCGGCCATGTGCATGCGAGCCATCCGCGCCTGCTGGAACAAAGCGCGGCGGGCGAGACGCTGGCGCGCCGGTTCGAGCTGGAGCCCGGCACGCCGCTGTTCCATTCGGTGATCGTGCATGACGAGAACGGCCGGCCGATCCAGGTCGAGGACCGCTGGGTCAATCCGGCCTGCGCACCGGCCTACCTGGAACAGGACTTCGCCCGCATCACCCCCAACGAGCACCTGATGGAAGCCGCGCCGCTGCAGGGCGCGACCTACAGCATCGAAGCGCTGCCGGCGCCGCGCGAGGTGGCGGAGATGCTCGACATCGCCCCCGGGACGTCGTGCCTCGTGCTCAAGCGCCGCACGACGTCGGGCGGCCGGGTGGCGTCGGTCGTGACGATGTGGCACCCAGGCCATTTATATAAATTCAACGGCAGCGTCGGCTGACAGGCATTTCGAAAAAAAGTTCGGCGCAGGCTCCTATTCAGGGTGAATTTCCGTGATAATTAGTGCGGTCAATCAGGAATGCTGATCGTGTTGAGATTTTGTACAAAGCTCACGAACACGTTCCAAAAAAATCGGTTATTATTCCGATTAAACCCCGCCTGACATCCTCTTGCAGCTCTTCCACTATTGAATATTGCACACATTGGCACCACCTTTGTGCAGCAAGCCAGTCTGACAAACGGGAACCGGCTGACACTACCGAGCAGGATCGACGAAAAGGTCGATGAAGACCTGCAGGCGTTAATTGACCTACCTCTCTTGAGGAAAACATGAGCGAAAACATCAAACACATCAGCGATGCATCTTTCGAAACCGACGTGCTCAAGTCCGAGCGCCCGGTCCTCGTCGACTTCTGGGCCGAGTGGTGCGGCCCCTGCAAGATGATCGCCCCGATCCTGGAAGAAGTTGCAAAAGAATACGACGGCAAGCTGCTGATCGCGAAGATGGACGTCGACGCCAACCAGGCCGTTCCGGCCAAGTTCGGCATCCGCGGCATCCCGACGCTGATCCTGTTCAAGAACGGTGTCGCAGCCGCCCAAAAGGTCGGCGCGATGGCAAAAGGCCAACTAACTGCTTTCATCGATAGCAACATCTGATACCATAGGTGGCGGCAGCGCGCCCGCACTGCCGCCTGTTCCGGCCCGGATAGACGATCGATTCCGATCCTATCCCTGTGATTAACCCACGCAGTTCCCTCCCCTACCTTTACTTTCCCGTCACGGGACACCCGACACATGCACTTATCTGAACTGAAGGCAATGCACGTCTCCGCCCTTCTGGAGATGGCGATCAGCCTGGATATCGACAACGCAGCCCGCCTGCGCAAACAAGAACTGATGTTCGCGATCCTCAAGAAGCGCGCGAAACAAGGCGAACAGATTTTCGGCGACGGCGCCCTCGAGGTGCTGCCCGACGGCTTCGGCTTCCTGCGTTCGCCGGATGCGAGCTACATGGCGTCGACCGACGACATCTACATCTCGCCCTCGCAGATCCGCCGCTTCAACCTGCATACGGGTGACTCGATCGAAGGCGAAGTGCGTACGCCGAAGGACGGCGAGCGTTATTTCGCACTGGTCAAGGTAGACAAGGTGAACGGCGAGTCGCCGGAAGCCTCGAAGCACCGCATCCTGTTCGAGAACCTGACGCCGCTGCACCCGAACCAGCCGCTGCGCCTCGAGCGCGACATGAACGGCGCGGAAAACATCACCGGCCGCATCGTCGACCTGATCTCGCCGATCGGCAAGGGCCAGCGCGGGCTCATCGTCTCGCCGCCGAAGGCCGGCAAGACCCTGATCCTGCAGGCGATCGCCAACGCGATCACGCGCAACAACCCCGAGTGCCACCTCATGGTCGTCCTCGTCGACGAGCGGCCCGAAGAGGTCACGGACATGCAGCGCACGGTGAAGGGCGAGGTCATCGCCTCGACCTTCGACCGGCCGGC
>JBJMVU010000242.1:0-16277 GCA_045810485.1 Massilia sp.
CATGGCTCCCCCGACGCAAACCACTTGGGAGTTGCCCTGGATTTTTTGTTGCAATAAAACTAATAATTGGTGATTTTATGGATTCAACGAAGAGCACGAACAGCCACCTCCCCCCGCTCGAACTTTGGGGCGGCCTCGAATGCACCGTCAACCGCGTCCGCGACGACTACTTTCACCAGCTCGACCGTAACGGCCACGCCACCCGGGCCGACGACATCGCCCGCTTCGCCTCCCTCGGCATCCGCGCCATCCGCTACCCCATCCTGTGGGAGCGCACGGCCCCCGACGGCATCCACGCCGCCGACTGGACCTGGCCCGACGAGCGCCTGAACGCGCTGCGCGCCCACGGCGTCACGCCCATCGCGGGGCTGATCCACCACGGCAGCGGCCCGCGCCACACGAGCCTCGTCGACCCCGCGTTCGCCGAGCAGCTGGCGGCATACGCCGGCGCCGTGGCCGCCCGTTATCCGTGGATCGAGTACTACACGCCCGTCAACGAACCCTGCACGACGGCGCGCTTCGCCGGCCTGTACGGCGTGTGGTACCCGCACGGCCGCGACGACCGCACGTTCGTGCAAGCCCTGCTGAACCAGTGCCGCGCCGTGGTACTGGCTATGCGCGCCATCCGCGCCGTCAACCCGGACGCGAAACTGGTCCAGACGGACGACCTCGGCAAGACCTACAGCACGCCCGAGATGGCCACCGTCGCCGAGTTCTACAACGAGCGCCGCTGGCTCGCGTGGGACCTGCTGTGCGGCATGGTCGGCCCGGAACATCCGCTGTGGAACTACCTCACGAAGACGGGCATCGCGGCGGAAGAATTCCTGTGGTTCCGCGAGAACACCTGCCCGCCGGACGTCATCGGCGTCAACTACTACGTCACGAGCGAGCGCTGGCTCGATCACCGCCCGGACCGCTATCCGGCGCACCACCGCGGCGTGGCCGACGGCATCCCGTGCGCCGACATCGAGGCCTCGCGCGCGCTCGCGACGCCCACGGCCGGCATCGCCCCGCTGCTGCACGAGATCTGGGACCGGTACCACATCCCGCTCGCGGTCACCGAAGCCCACATCGACGCCAACCGCGAAGATCAATTGCGCTGGCTGCTGGAGATCTGGGAAGCGGGCAAGGAAGTGCGCGCGAGCGGTGTCGACCTGCGCGCCGTCACCGTCTGGTCGCTGCTCGGCTCGTTCGACTGGAACAGCCTCGTCACGCGCAACAACGGCTATTACGAACCGGGCCCGTTCGACGTGCGCGCGCCCGAACCCCGGGCGACGGCCGTCGCGCGCATGATGCGCGAGCTGTCGTCCGGCACGCCGCTGTCGCACCCCGTGCTGCGCGGCCAGGGCTGGTGGCGCCGGCCGGGCCGCTGGCTGTGCCAGCCCGTCGCGACGCCGGATGCGCTGACGTCGATCACGGCGGACGGCCACACGCTCGTCGGCAAGGACGCGGCACCGATCCTCATCACCGGCGCGACCGGCACCCTGGGCCGCGCGTTCGCACGCCTTTGCCGCAAGCGGAACCTCGCGTACCGGCTGCTGTCGCGCCAGGACATGGACATCACGGACCCGGCCTCCGTCGACCGCGCGCTCGACAAGTACCGGCCGTGGGCCGTCGTCAACACGGCCGGCTACGTGCGCGTGGACGATGCCGAGCGCGACGCCGAGCGCTGCTTCCGCGAGAACGCGATCGGCCCCGCGATCCTGGCGGCCGCGTGCGCCCGCCACGGCGTGCACCTGACGACGTTCTCCAGCGACCTCGTGTTCGACGGCGCGCTCGACCGGCCGTACGTCGAAAGCGATACGGTCGCCCCGCTCAACGTCTACGGCCGCAGCAAGGCCGAGGCCGAGCTGCGCGTGCAGGACAAGCACCCGGGCGCCCTCGTCGTGCGCACGAGCGCCTTCTTCGGCCCGTGGGACAAGTACAACTTCGTCACCCTGGCGCTGCAGGCGCTGGAACGGGGCGAACCGTTCCGCGCCGCACACGACATGGCCGTCTCGCCGACCTATGTGCCCGACCTCGTGCACGCCTGCCTCGACCTCGCGATCGACGGCGAGTCCGGCGTCTGGCACCTGGCCAATGTCGGGACGCTGACGTGGGCCGAGCTGGCCGAACAGGCGGCGGCGCGGGCGGGCGTGGATGCGAGCCGGCTGGAAGCCGTGTCGACCGAGTCGTGCGGTTTCGCGGCGGCGCGGCCGCGCTTCACAGGGCTGCACAGCGAGCGCGGGATCCTGATGCCGTCGCTGGACCATGCGCTGGGGCGCTATCTGGAGCTGCGCAACGAGATCGACCAGGAGATGGAGGAAGTGATCCTGATGGCGGAGAGCCGGCAGGCGTAACCTCGGCGCATCGTGGGCACGGAGCGCCACCCTACGGCGCGGCAGGGTGGGCATTTGAGGCCGGGGGCCTCAAATGAAAGGAGCCCACGCGTTAAAATTGCCGGGATCCCAGTCAAATAAAGGCCCTCCGTGCAAGAGCAACACGCCTTCCCCTTCCTGCGCGAAATCCTGCTGTTCCTCGCCCTTGCCGGCATCCTGATCCCGCTGCTGCAGCGCCTGCGCATCAACCAGGTGCTGGGCTTCCTCGCCGTGGGCGCCCTCCTCGGCCCGTTCGGCCTCGGGCGCATGGCGCAGGATTTCGCGCCGCTCGGCCTGTTCACGTTTCCCAACAACGACAACGTGGCCATGCTGGCCGAGCTGGGCGTGCTGTTCCTGATGTTCATGATCGGCCTCGAGCTGTCCGCCGCGCGCCTGTGGGCCATGCGGCGCTGGGTGTTCGGCACCGGCAGCGCGCAGGTGGTGCTGTGCGCGGCGCTGATCGGCGGCGCGGCCCACCTGCTGCTCGACCAGCGGCTCGATACGGCGCTCGTGCTGGGCCTCGTGCTGTCGCTGTCGTCGACGGCCGTCGTGATGCAGCTGCTGGCCGAGAGCCAGCGCACGGCGAGCCCCCTCGGCCAGGCCGCGTTCGCCGTGCTGATGCTGCAGGACCTGGCCGTCGTGCCGATCCTGATCCTGATCGGCGCGCTCGGAAAGAACGACGGCGGCGGCGCGAACGTCGCGCTGATCGCCCTGCTCGCGATGGCCAAGGCGGCAGCCGCCATCGCCCTCATCTACCTTATCGGCGGCAAGGTCGTGCACCCGCTGTTCCGCGCGTTTGCCCGCCACCGCCAGCCGGACGTGTTCATGGCCCTGATCCTGCTGTCGACGTTCGGCATCGCCGCGCTGTCCCAGCTGGCCGGCCTGTCGATGGCGCTGGGCGCGCTGATCGCGGGACTCCTCCTGGCCGAGACGGAGTTCAAGCACGAGGTCGAGCTGATGGTCGAACCGTTCAAGGGCCTGCTCATGGGGCTGTTCTTCATGACGGTCGGCATGGGCATGGACGCACTGCAGATCCTCCATGCGCCGCTGTGGCTCGCGTGCGCCGTGCTGGGGCTCGTGCTATTGAAGGGCCTTGTCGTCGTACCGCTGATGCGCCTCGGCGGCCTGCCGTGGGGCCGCGCGCTCGAAGGCGGCCTGCTGCTCGGACAGGGCGGCGAATTCGCGTTCATCGTGATCGGCTACGCCATCTCGGCCAAGCTGCTGGACGGCGCCCTCGGCGCGCGCGTGATGCTGGCCGTCGGCCTGTCGTTGTTCATCACGCCGCTGCTGGCGCGGATCGGGCACGCGATCGGCGAGCGCTCGGCGGCGGAACCGCGCGGCGCCGCGGCGCACCTCACGGACGACGAACTCGAAGCGGCGCGCGGCCGCGTGATCATCGCCGGCTTCGGACGCGTCGGCCAGCAACTGGCCAAGCTGCTCACGGCCCAGGAGATTCCCTACATCGCCTTCGAGAACGATGCGAAGCTCGTCTCGCAGCTGCACGCGGGCGGCGTGCCGGTCTATTTCGGCAACGCGGCGCGGCCGGAACTGCTGCGCCGCGTGCATGCGGACGAAGCCCCGGCGATCGTGCTCACGATGGATCATCCGGCGTCGGCCATGCAGGCCGTGCGCGGCATCCGGCGCGAATTCCCGCAGGTGCGCCTGTACGCCCGCTCGCGCGACGAAAAGCATGCGCGCGCCCTCAAGCGGGCCGGCGCCAACGTGGTCGTGCCAGAGACGCTGGAAGCGAGCCTGCAGCTGTCGGCCTTCGTGCTGGAAGGCATGGGGCTGGACGAACGCATGGTCGACGACATCGTCGACCGCGAGCGCGACCAGTTCGCCGCCGCGCTGGACGACGCGCGCACGAAGGAGCGCGACGAACGCGACGTATAATCCGCGCCGAGAACAACTCATCAATCGGAGACAAGATGGCAGTTAATCCGAACGGACCGCACGAGGGTCCGGACAATCGCCTGCAGGGCGCGCTGGGCCACATCCGCGTGCTCGACCTGTCGCGCGTGCTGGCCGGCCCGTGGTGCTCGCAGAACCTGGCCGACCTCGGCGCCGACGTGATCAAGATCGAGCGCCCCGGCGCCGGCGACGACACGCGCGCCTGGGGCCCGCCTTACGCGCCCGACGCCGCCGGCCAACCGACCACCGAAGCCGCCTACTACCTGTCGGCGAACCGCGGCAAGCGCTCGCTGACGGTCGACATCGCCAGCGAACAAGGCCAGGCACTGCTGCGCGAGCTGGTGCGCCATTGCGACGTCGTGCTGGAAAACTTCAAGGTCGGCCACCTGAAGCGCTACGGCCTCGATTACGCCACGCTGAAGGCCATCAGGCCGGACCTCGTGTACTGCTCCATCACGGGCTTCGGCCAGGACGGGCCGTACGCGCACCGCGCCGGCTACGATTTCCTCATCCAGGGCATGGGCGGGCTGATGTCCGTGACGGGCGAGCGCGAGGGAGTCCCTGGCGGCGGTCCGCAAAAGGTGGGCGTCGCGCTGACGGACCTGATGACGGGCATGTACGCGACCATCGCCGTGCTCGCGGCGCTGACCCACCGCGACCGCACCGGCGAAGGCCAGCACATCGACATGGCCCTGCTGGACACGCAGGTCGCGATGCTCGCCAACGTCGGCAGCAATTACCTGAACAGCGGCAAGCGGCCGACACGCTGGGGCAATGCGCACGCGAACATCGTGCCCTACCAGACGTTCGCGTGCAGCGACGGCCACATCATCGTCGCCGCCGGCAACGATGGCCAGTACCAGAAATTCGTGGAAGCGGGCGGCCGCCCGGAACTGGCGCACGACCCGCGCTTCGCCACCAATCCCGCGCGCGTACGGAACCGCGACGTGCTCGTGCCGCTGCTCGCCGACATGGTGCGCGAACGGCCGCGGGCGGCATGGATCGCGATGCTGGAAGCCGTGGGCGTGCCGTGCGGCCCGATCAACGACCTGGACGAGGTGTTCGCCGACGAGCAGGTGCGCGCGCGCGGCATGGAGATCGCGCTGCCGCATCCGACGGCCGGACAGGTGAAACTGGTGCGCAGCCCGATGCGCATGTCGGCCACGCCGGCCACGAGCGACAAGGCGCCGCCCCTGCTGGGCGAGCACACGGAGGAAGTCTTGCGCGACATGCTGGGCAAGACGGATGAGGAAATCGCCGCCCTGCGCGCGGGCGGCGTGGTGTAAGGCCTGGTCAGTGCAGCTTGTGCTTCAGGTCCGACAGCTCGGCGTGCACGCGGGTGACGGCGGCTTCCAGGTGGGCGGGCATCGTCGGCAGCGAGCGGCTGATGCGCTTGGCTTCGTCGCCCATGTCCTCCAGGCTGTCCACGCATTGCTGGATGCGCTGCTGGTCGTTCGACTGCATCACGCTCTGGGCCTGCTGGGCTTCACGCGACAGTTTTTCGATGCAATCGCGGATCTCGTTAGGCGCGTCTTGCTGGCAGGCCTGCTGGGCTTCTTGAATGGTTTGCTGAATATGAGTGAATCTCTGCTGGATTTCGTTTGCTTGCAACATGACGTACTCCTTGCATTGATGGCTCGTGTCCACATCCGCCCGGGATGGGGGGCTGGGACGTCATGGTAGTCCTGTTGGGAATCGGGGGGCGCACGAACCGTATTGACGAGCTCAGCGCCTCGCCCCAAAATTGCCGGATTTGATGCCTACGGGTACTCCGCGTCGATCTCGGAGCCCACATAGTTCTCGAGCTCCACGAACAGCTCCTTCAACGGCACCTTGCCCGCGATGTTTTGCAGGAGGCCGCTGTTGCGATAACTCTGGATACGGTCCGCGATGATCGCCTGGTGCGGCGCCGGAACGTGTTCCAGCAGCTTGGCCCAGCCCGCGTCGAAGTCCGGCTTGCCCTTGCGGACGGCCTGCACGAAGCGCTCGAATTCCTTCTGTCCCGTGCGCGCGACGACGCGCCCGCCGCCCTCGACGCCGAAGATGATCGCCAGCGCGATCACGCCTTCCGCGTTCAGGTCCGGATCCTTGACGGGGCCTTCCCAGTGGTGCCGGCGCAGCCACTGCGCGGCGCGCACGATGGCCTGCACGCCCTGGCGCTGCTTCAGCTGGCCCAGGTAGCGCTCGTGGCCGGACCACGTCTCGCCCGGATCGGCCGTGCAGATGTCGACGAACAGCTCCTTCAGGCGCCGCGCCGAGTACACGGGGTCGTTGTCGAACTCGCCGATCAGCGTGTCTTCCGGCAGCGCCGCCAGGTCGCGGATCAGGCGAAAGCCCTGCTGGAACACGAATTCCGCGCCCTCGTCCAGCAGCGCGTCCAGCGCGTCCAGGTCGCCCTGCTCGTCGTCCGTCTGCACGAGGTGTTCCAGGCCCAGAGACACGCAGCCGATGCTCAAGAGCTGCGCGCGCTGGATGCCTTCGGCCGTGCGGTCGTTGGTGAACTTCTCGGCCACCATCGCCGTGATGCCGGCCAGTTCGTCGGCGAGGCCGGCGGCCTCGTCGGCACTCGCGTGCTGGGCGAGCAGCCGGATCGCGCGGATCAGACGGGGCGGTTTTTCGATGACGATTGCCGGCAGCATCGATGCGCTCGCTCCCGTCACGAGAAGATGTCCGTGCCGATGCTGCGGCGGCCGCTGCGGCGTTGCAGCGTGCGGACGGACGGCACCTGCTTGCGCAGGCGGTACAGCAGTTCGCGCGTGCCGCGCTGCTGGAATTCCGTCTCTTCGTCCGGATCGTCCGGCAACTCGACGTCCGCGAGGTCGGCCGTGTTGCGGTATTCCGGGAACAGTTCCAGCAGCGAGCGCTGCCAGCCGTCCTCGCTGGCCCTGGCCAGGTCGACGGCGAGCGGCACGATGTCGCTGTCGGACGTCGTGTGCACGTTGATGTGCGCGCCGCGGTTGTTGATCTCGCCGGCCACTTCGAGGATCTCGCGCGGCGCCAGCGACCACACGATGGCGAACGCCGTCGCGCCGTAGTCGGTGGCCGACGCCTCCGTCAGCAGCGCATGGCGGCGCTCCTCGTCATCGGTCGCGTAGACGATGCCGTGGATGTGGTTGAACAGGTTTTCCGCGATGCGCTCGGGGTCGTCCTCGATCATGTCGTCCGGCCACGTGGCGGCCATGTACGCGAGGCTTTCGGCCCAGGCCTTCGGCGGCACGAGCAGGGTCGCGACGGAGGTCTTGGCGCCGTCGAAGCCGGCCAGGTGCAGCGCCGTCACCTGCGGCGGCAACGTGGACAGCACTTCGGCGACGGCGTAATCGCCATGCTCGTCGGCGGCCCGCGACAGCGCCTCTTCGGCGTGATGCAGCGAACCGGCCAGCACGAGCTCGCCGACTTGCTTGCTCAACGCCGGCAGGTTGGATTTGTTGTCGTCGCTCATTCGCGGTCACCTCCGTCCTGGTCGAACAGCTGGCTGAAGTCGTCGCCGGCGGACGTTTCGTCCAGGTCGTCGTCGCCCTCGTCGTCCTTCGCGAGCTGGTCGAGCGACTGGTCGTCGTCTTCCCAGCGGGCCTGGTTCTTGTACAGGAACGCCGTGACGATGGCCTGGCGCGCCAGTTCGGGATGGTTGTCGCAGACGGCGGCATACATGGCCTTGCCTTCGTCGTCGCCGTCGCAGTTGGCCATCGCGAAGACCTTTGCAGGGTCGCCGCCTTCGTAATCGCAGGCTTCGCGGATCAGGCCTTTCGGGTCCGTGAAGCGGATGCGGTCGACGAGCGCGAACGCCATCATGTTGACGTCGTCGAGGCCGTCGCCGTTGGCGTATTCGGACACGAGGGCCTGCACCATCATGTCGTAGTTCTTGCGGTTGGGCGGGTCACCCAGTGTGCCCTCGATCTGGCCTTCGAGCTCGCGCGACTGGAAGGCGAACTCCGGATGTACTTTTTTCATGATTGACTCGTATTCTGTTGGACGTTTTCAGGCCGGAAGCTCAGTGAGCCAAATTCACGCCGTTGAGCGCAAACACGGAGCGCCACAACTCGAACGCCTCGGCTTCGGCGTCGAGCACGATGCGGTGGTTCACGCTCTGGTCGTATTCCGCACGTTTTATCGGGTCGGACAGGACCTCGTACGCCTTCGTGACGGCCTTGAAGCGTGCTTCCGCGCCCGGCGCCTGGTTGCGGTCCGGGTGGTAGCGCATGGCGAGCGAACGGTAGACCTTCTTGATGTCGTCGTCGCTGGCATTCGGCGCGACGCCGAGGATCGCGTATAAATTTTCCACTTGGAACTCTCCGGCTGTGGCCGAAAAAACATTAAACCGAGATTATCCTATAGAAAGCACCAACTTGACAGGCATCCCAGTATGCGGACTGCCCACCATGCGAACCGTGCGCTTGGCCACATAGCGGACCGGATGCCGTCTTCTACGGTAAAATGCCGGGAATCATACCCATTCAAGATAGGCTTCATGAGTAACGACAAAAACGCTGCGGCGGCCACCCCGTCGCCGAATTTTGTCCGCGCGATCGTCGAATCCGACCTCGCCGCGGGCACCCACACGCGGGCCGGCATGCCATCCGTGATCACGCGCTTCCCGCCGGAGCCGAACGGCTACCTGCACGTGGGCCATGCCAAATCGATCTGCCTGAACTTCGGCCTGGCGCGCGATTACCAGGGCCGCTGCCACCTCCGTTTCGACGATACGAATCCGGAAAAGGAAGACCAGGAATACGTCGACACGATCATGGACAGCGTCAAGTGGCTGGGCTTCACGTGGGAGCAAGGCGGGCAGGAATTCCTGCACTACGCCAGCGACTACTTCGACCAGCTGTACGCGATGGCCGAGTACCTGATCCAGAACGGCAAGGCCTACGTCGACAGCCAGAGCGCCGAAGACATGTCGCGCAACCGCGGCAACTTCGGCACGCCGGGCACGAACTCGCCGTTCCGCAACCGTCCGGTCGAGGAGTCACTGCAGATCTTCCGCGACATGAAGGCCGGCAAGTACAAGGATGGCGAACACATCCTGCGCGCCAAGATGAGCGAGGACGCGATGGCGTCGCCGATCATGACGAACCGCGACCCGGCCCTGTACCGCATCCGCCACGCGCATCACCACCGCACGGGCGACGCCTGGTGCATCTACCCGATGTACGATTTCACGCACCCGATCTCGGACGCGCTGGAAAACATCACGCATTCGCTGTGCACGCTGGAATTCCAGGACCACCGCCCGCTCTACGACTGGCTGATCGACACGCTGGCCGAAGGCGGCTTCTTCGAGCGCCCCGTGCCGCGCCAGTACGAATTCGCGCGCCTGAACCTGACCTACGTCGTCACGTCGAAGCGCAAGCTGCGCCAGCTCGTCACCGAAGGCGTCGTGAACGGCTGGGACGATCCGCGCATGCCCACGATCGTCGGCCTGCGCCGCCGCGGCTATACGCCGGAATCCATCCAGCTGTTCTGCGAGCGCATCGGCGTCTCCAAGGCCGACGGCTGGATCGACATGGGCACGCTGGAAGGCGCGCTGCGCGACGACCTCGACCCGAAGGCCCCGCGCGCCGTGGCCGTGCTGCGTCCGCTGAAACTCATCGTCGACAACTTCCCGGAAGGCGAGACGGTCGAGTGCAGCGCACCGGTCCACCCGCACCATCCGGAATGGGGCACCCGTTCGTTCCCGTTCTCGCGCGAGCTGTGGATCGAGCAGGAAGACTTCATGGAAGTGCCGACCAAGGGCTACCACCGCTTCACCCCGCCGGTCGACGACAAGCCGGGCTCGCGCGTGCGCCTGAAATACGGCTTCGTGACCGAGTGCACCGGGTTCGACAAGGATGCGGACGGCAACGTCGTCGCCGTGCACGTGAACTATTTCCCGGACTCGAAATCGGGCACGCCGGGCGCGGACAACTACAAGGTCAAGGGTAATATCACGTGGGTCAGCGCACAGCACGCGCTGGAAGCGGAAGTGCGCCTGTACGACCGCCTGTTCCTCGACCCGCAGCCGGACGGCGGCGGCAAGGATTTCATGAGCGTGCTCAATCCGAACGCGCTGGAAGTCGTCACCGCCTACCTGGAACCGGGCCTGGCCACGGCCGAGGGCGACCAGCGCTTCCAGTTCGAGCGCCACGGCTATTTCGTCGCCGACCGCGTGGACTCCGTCCCGGGCAAGCCCGTGTTCAACCGCGTCACGACGCTCAAGGACAGCTGGGGCAAGTAGTTTGGCCTTTGATCTAGCGCAAAAGCCCGGTTCAGCGCTGAATCGGGCTTTTTCTTTGCCCCCTCGGAATCCAGCCTCGTCCCGGTCCGGCAACTCCCTGATCTGCTAGGTCCGCCCCGCACCCGAGCCAAGTAAGTTGTACTAAATCAACAATGCCGTGCCGCTTGCGGAACCTCATGTCGACGACGCTGAGAGACGCATTTTCCGTCACCCGGTTCTCATTCTGGACCGGCGCCATGCTGTCGACGCTCGTCGGCAGCGTGCTGTACGTGGCCACCACGCGCTCGATCGAAAGCGACGTCCAGGAACGCTTCGTCCGCCACGCGAAGTACGCGCAGGCCGTGATCAATATGCGGATCAAGTCGTACACGGACCTGCTGCGCGGCGCGGCCAGCGTGCTGCAGAGCGGCGACACGCTCACCCACCGCCAGTTCCACGATTACGTGCAGGGGCTGCACCTGGCCAGGAACTACCCGGCCGTCGACACCCTGAACTTCGCCACCTGGGTGCGCGAAGACGAACGCCCGCAATTCGAGGCGGGATTCGCGCGCGAACTGCAGGCCTTCCTCGGCCCCGGCGCGCGCCCGGCCATCACGCCCGCCGGCGTCCGCCCCGGCTACCTCGTCGTCACCTACATCGAGCCGGACGCCGCGAACACGCGGCTGTACGGCCTCGACCTGATGGGCAATCCATATTTCCGCACGCAGCTCGCGCAGTCGCGCGACGACGGCATGCTGCGCGCGTCCGGCAGGCCGATCGCGGCCCTGTCGACGCCGAACGACAACCACCTGGGCATGCGCCTGCCGGTGTACCGGCACGGCCCCGTGCTGGCCGGCGTGGAGCAGCGCCGCGCGGCCTATCTCGGCTCGCTCGGGATCGCGTTCAGCCTGCCGAAGCTGCTGCACGGCGTGATGGACGAGATGCCGATTCCCGGCGTGCGCATGACCCTGTTCGACGTCGGCCCGCGCGAGGTGATCGGGCACGATACGACGACCTGGCCCAAGGTGCTGTTCGACAGCCACGGCTCCGCCGCCAGCCCCACGCCGCCGCTCGACGGGGGCGACGACGTGTTCACGGCCACGCTGCCGCTCGATTTCAACGGGCGGCCGTGGCAGACCACCTACAGCGTGCCGAAAGCCCGGCTCCGCACGGATTTCGACGTCTATTACCCGAAGCTGATGATGGCGTTCGGCTTCCTCGGCTCCGTCCTGCTGTACGCGCTGCTGCACATCCTGACATCGTCACGCCGCGCCGCCCTCGAGCTGGCGCAGGAGATGACGAGCGAGCTGCGCGAGAGCCAGACCAGGCTGCAACTGTCGCACCAGAAGCTCAGGCGCCTGGCGGACCACGCCTACCAGATCAAGGAAATGGAACGCAAGCGCATCGCGCGCGAGATCCACGACGACCTCGGCCAGAGCCTGCTCGCGCTACGCATCGAGGCCGAGCTGCTGGCCGGACGCACGAAGGGCACGCACAACCACCTGAACAAGCGCGCCCGCTCCACGCTGCAGCAGATCGACACGACGATCAAGAGCGTGCGCCAGATCATCAACGACCTGCGGCCGACGGTGCTCGACCTGGGGCTGTCCGCGGCCGTCGAATGGCAGGTCGACCAGTTCCAGAAGCGCACGGGCATCCAGTGCGACATCCGCGACGACCACGGCGAGATCGCCCTGCCCGACCACTGCGCGACGGCCTTCTTCCGGATCCTGCAGGAATCGCTCACGAACATCGTCCGGCACGCCAACGCGACACGCGTGAAGGTCGAGTTGCGCCTGAGCGGCGGCTGGCTGTCGCTGACGGTGCGCGACAACGGCTGCGGCCTGCCGCCCGGCGGGCGCAACAAGCACGGGTCGTTCGGCCTGGTGGGCATCGAGGAGCGCATCCTGATCCTCGGCGGCACCAGCGCCGTGTTCAGCGAACCGGACGGCGGCACGACTGTCATCGTCTCGGCGCCCGTCATCGGCGGGCCCGAGCCCGTCCTCTCCCAGCAGCAGGAACACGGCGCCGGTTCGGCCGTCATCTGATCCAATTCCCCTCGCAATGACCAGCGCCGCCCGGCCGGGTGGCGCTTCGTCACGCCTATTCCCCTCGGGTATCGATATTTCATAAAAGAATTTGTGTAGCTGTCTCGACAACATATGTTGTTTCTTTGACAAATATCAATATCTCATCAGATTGCTTGAATTACATTGATTACGTGTAAGGCGCGCTGACGAACCGATCCACTCGTTGGCAGATGTCATCACGAACCTTGAGGAAATACCGTCCAGCGCTGGCCCGACAAGCCGACACAACCAAAACCAGGAAGCAGTCACAACAAGATCTTCAACAATCAATGAGGATGACCAACATGAACTCCAACGACCTGTTTAACGCCGTAATGCAACTCGACCTGGAACCGATCAAGACGAAGTTGATGCACGTGGAGTCTGGCGAAGGCTGGAGCCCGGACAAGGCCAATGCCGTGGAAAAGGAATACCAACGCTTCCTCTGCCTCATGAAGATGTATCCCGACGAACCGATCGCCCCCCTGGTCGACGTCGACACGTTCTGGCACTACCACATCCTCGACACGATGAAGTACGCGGTCGACTGCGAGCAGGCGTTCGGCTACTTCGTCCACCACTACCCGTACGTCGGCATGCGCGGCGGCGACGATGAACAGTTCCGCATCGACAGCGGCGAACGCATGCAGAGCCTGTACGAAGCCACGTTCGGCGACGCCTATCCGGTGGCGGACGCCACGCCCGTGGAAGCCGCCGGCACGGCCTATTGCGCCGGCCCGTGGGACAAACAGGGCGACCAGACCGCCACCCGCCGCGAGACCGCCTACTGCGCGGGTCCATGGGACCAGCCGCGCGCCCGCGCCGCCGCCGGCGCCGGCACGGCCTACTGCGCCGGCCCGTGGGACAGGCACGCGGGCACCGCCTATTGCGCGGGTCCGTGGGACAAACCGCATGCCCATGCCGCCGCAAAAACCGCCACCGCCGCAGCCGCGACGGCTTATTGCGCCGGCCCGTGGGACAAGCACGGCACGACCGCCTACTGCGCGGGTCCGTGGGACAAACCGCATGCCCATGCCGCCGCAAGAACCGCCACCGCCGCCGCCGCGACGGCTTATTGCGCCGGCCCGTGGGACAAGCACGGCACGACCGCCTATTGCGCGGGTCCGTGGGACCGCAAGGATGCGCGCGCCGCCGCGGGCGCCGCTACGGCCTACTGCGCCGGGCCGTGGAAGCCGAACGCCGCGCCGGCGGCGCTGGACGTCTGACGACTGCGACACGGGAGGGCGTTCCTCGTACGCACTCCCGCCGTAGACTTGTGGCCCGCCCCGATCCAGGCGCGGGCTTTTTTTTCATCGACGGCGGGGGCACGTTCATGTAACAATTAACTGCAAACAACTCTTCGACTTGCCAGGTTCGCGCAGTATTCAGGACGGGTAAGTCGCAAAGCATTACACACGCTCCAGGAAAGGCTATGCAGACGGTGCTGAGAGACGCATTTTCGGTCAACCGGTTCTCGTTCTGGACCGGCGCGCTGCTGTCGACGCTGGTCGGCAGCGCGCTGTATGTGCTGACCCAGCGCTCGATCGAAACGAATGCCCACGAACGTTTCATCAACCATGCGAAATATGCGCAAGGCGTCATCAGCGTGCGCATCAAGTCGTACACCGACCTGCTGCGCGCGACCGGAAGCCTGATCCATAGCACCGATGTCCTGAGCCACCGCAAACTTCACGACTATGTGCTCGGACTGGATCTGGCCAACAACTTCCCGGCGGTCGATTCGATCAATTTTGCGCTGTACATCACCGACGACAGGCGCCAGCTCTTCCTCAGCGACCTGCGCGAAGAAATGGGACAGCGCATCCAGGGCGCGGCACCCCTGGACATCACGCCACCGGGACAGCGCGACGCCTATCTGATCATCAGTTATATCGAGCCGGACCAGTCAGGCCCGGGCCATTACGGCATCGATCTGATGGCCAACCGTTATTTCAGCAAGCAATTGGCCGAGTCGCGCGACAATGGAACGCTCTATGCCTCCGGCACACCCATTCTTGCGTTGTCCGGTCCCAACGATACCCATCTGGGCATGCGTATGCCGATCTATTATTTCGGCACCAGGGTCGATACCGTGGCGGAGCGGCGCGCCGCCTATGTCGGGTCGCTGGGCATTGCGTTCAGCGTGCCGAAACTCCTGCATGGCGTCATGGACGAGATACCGATCAAGGGACTGCGCATGACGCTGTTCGACATCGGTCCCGGGCTGGACATCCATGGCAATGAAACCGCGGGGACGCCACGCACCCTGTTCGACAGCCATGGGACCGACAAGAACCCGACGCCACCACTCGCGGATGGCGATGACGGCATGTTCGGCGCGACGCTTCCGCTGGATTTCAACGGCCGTACCTGGAAGACGACCTACAGCGCGCCCAAGGCCGCGCTGTACACGGAATTCGACACCTATTATCCGAAGCTCATGATGGCCTTCGGCTTCCTCGGTTCGATCCTGCTCTACGCCCTCGTGCACACGCTCACGTCGTCGCGCCGCGCCGCCCTCGGGCTGGCCCAGGAGATGACGAGCGAACTGCGCGAGAGCCAGACCAAGCTGCAACTGTCGCACCAGAAGCTCAGGCGCCTGGCGGACCACGCCTACCAGATCAAGGAAATGGAACGTAAGCGCATCGCGCGCGAGATCCATGACGACCTCGGCCAGAGCCTGCTCGCGCTGCGCATCGAGGCCGAGCTGCTGGCCGGCCGGACGAAAGGCACGCACAGCCATTTGCACAAGCGCGCCCGCGCCACGCTGCTGCAGATCGACACGACGATCAAGAGCGTGCGCCAGATCATCAACGACCTGCGCCCGACCGTGCTCGACCTGGGGCTCTCGGCGGCCGTCGAATGGCAGGTCAACCAGTTCCAGCGGCGCACCGGCATCCAGTGCGACCTCCGCGACGACCACGGCGAGATCTCGCTGCCCGACCACTGCGCGACGGCCTTCTTCCGCATCCTGCAGGAATCGCTCACGAACATCGTCCGGCACGCCAACGCGACGCGCGTGACGGTGGAAATGCGCCTGAACGGCGGCTGGCTGTCGCTGACGGTGCGCGACGACGGCTGCGGGCTGCCGCCGGAAGGGCGCAACAAGTACGGTTCGTTCGGCCTGGTGGGCATCGAGGAGCGCATCGTCATCCTCGGCGGCACCTGCGCCGTCTTCAGCGAACCGGACGGCGGCACGACCGTGATGGTCTCGGCGCCCGTCATCGGCGGCCCGGACCGCCCACTGCCCGCCCCGCTGGAGCACGGCTCCGGCTCGTCCGTGATCTGACTTCACTTCAACACCCTTCGCGTCCTTTCTCTCCGTTATCCTCTCCAGATATGCCTACCCTATTCAGGGACTTTGGTGTATCCACTTAAGCAACAAATGTTGTTTATTTGACAAATATCAATAACACGGTGAATTGCCTCATTTACATTGAGCACGTGTAAGACACGTCCGTAAATTTGAAACTATGTTGCCACATGTCATTACATGCTTTATGGAAATGTTGTTTTTAAGCAGTAAATTCACCGCATAAAACCATCACTAGGGATAGCGGTACTTAACTAACTACGAGGATGACCATGAATACCAACGACCTGTTCGACGCCGTGATGCAACTCGACCTGGAACCGATCAAGATGAAGCTGATGCATGCCGCATCGGGCGAAGGCTGGAGCCTGGAGAAGGCCAATGCCGTGGAAAAGGAATACCGCCGCTTCCTGTGCCTGATGAAAATGTATCCG
>JBJMVU010000243.1:0-12879 GCA_045810485.1 Massilia sp.
ACCCGCGACGACGACGAGCGCGCCGGCGCCGAGGCCGACGACCAGCGGCCGGCGGCTCGCCGCGGCAGCCGCCGGCGCGGGCGTGACGGCCTGCGGCGCGTGGATCGTCGGCGCGTTGCCGAGCTGGCGTTCGGCCTGGGCCTTCTTCAAAGCTTCGAGGATGTACGACATATCACTTCCCGGTGGCTGCCAGCAGGCGCGGTTCGGCGACGCCGGCGAGCTGGTTCAGGCGCATATAGGTGCGCGGACCGGCCAGGCCGTCCGCCTTCAGGTTCTGCTTCACCTGGAACGCGCGCAGCAGGCGCCGCGTGGGCTCGTCCAGGACCTGGCCGGCCGGCGGCGCCGCGCGCTTGCCGTCCAGCTCTGCGAGGCGGGCGGCGATCCAGTCGACGTCCGGCCCGCTGTCGCCCGGCCCCACCTGGTCGCGGAACCCGCGCGGGACCTTCCACAGGGTCGTGTAGTCGCCGTCGATGCGGGTCGCGAGCAGCCCCAGGCTCACCGTGTGACGCTGGCCGTTGACCGTGAGCGTGGCGCTGTCGTCGTCCATGCCGGTCAGCACGGCGTAACCGACCCGGGCGCCGTCGTGCAGGCCGACGATCGCCGGCCGGTCGAGCAGGCGCAGTTCGTACAGGCCGCCGCGGCCCTGGTAGCAGCGCAGGCCCTGGCGCGGCGCGGCGTCGCACGGCGCGCCTGCCGACAGCTGCTGGCCCCACAGCGCGCCCAGTTCGCGCAGCGCATCGTCCTGCGTGGCCAGGGCCAGCGGCTTTGGCTGCATGCGCGTTTTCACGGGCGCCGGCTGCGCTTTCATCGACAAAGGCGCGGCCGGCGCAGGCGCCGGACCGTGGGGCACCGCCTGCCACGCGGCCGCGCTGATCGCCGCACCGGCCAGCACGCCGCCGGCCACGAACGGCCAGCGCAGCGGCTTGCGCGGCCCACCGGCCGCTTCGGCGTCGTCGCCGGCGAACACTTCGCGCGCCGCGCGGCGCAGGATCGCCGGCGTCACGTCGCGACTGTTCTCGACGTAGGCGCCGAGCAGCGCGCGGTCGCACAGCAGGTTGATGCGGCGCGGCACGCCGTCCGTCAGGCGGTGGATCTGCGGCGCCAGCGCGGCGGGGATCGGCCCCGTGCCCTGCGCGCCCGCGACGGCGAGGCGGTGCGCGACATAGGCGCCCGTCTCGGCCGCGGACAGGGGGCCGAGATGGTAGCGGGCGATGACGCGCTGGGCCAGTTGTTCCAGCTCCGGCCGCGCGAGCATCGTGCGCAGTTCCGGCTGGCCGATCAGGATGATCTGCAGGAGCTTGCGCTCGCTCGTCTCGAGGTTCGTCAGGAGGCGCAGCTGCTCCAGCACCTGGGCCGACAGGTTCTGCGCCTCGTCGATCACAAGCACGTTGTTGTGGCCCCGGGCGTGGCTGTCGAGCAGGTAGGCGTTGATCGCATCCACATAGGCCTTCACCCCCGCCGCGGACCCGACCTGGATACGGAATTCATCGCAGATCGTCTGCAACAGCTCTTCGACCGTCAGCTTCGGGTTGAAGATATACGCCAGGCGGCAGTCGTCCGGTACCTGCTCGATGAAGCAGCGGCACACGGTCGTCTTGCCGGCGCCGATCTCGCCCGTGAGCAGCACGAACCCGCCCCCGCTGCCTATCCCGTACAGCAGGTGCGCGAGCGCCTCGCGATGGCGCTCGCTCATGAACAGGTAGCGCGGATCGGGCGCGATCGAGAACGGCGCCTGCTTTAAATGGAAATAATTTGTGTACATGCCAATACCAAAAGCTTACCGGCGCGGCGGCAGCGGTTTGAACTTCGCGCAGTATATTTTGCTTTTGGCATTGTAGTAAGCGATTGTGCTGCCGGGGACGGATACGCGCAAAGGGTAAGGCGACGCGTCGGCCGCCACGTGGCGCACGCCGGCCGCCTTGCGGACCGCCTGTTCCAGCTCGTCCGGCGCCACCTCGGCGACGGCGCCCACGAACACCCATTCGCTCGTGTCGTCGCTGACCATCACCTCGGTGACGGGCGCGCCCCACAGCGTCGTCTCGCCCGTGCGGAACCAGTACGCGCCGCCCTCGTGCTTGTAGGCAGGGCCGAAATGGGTCTTCAGCCAGCCATAAAAATAGGCGTTGTCGAGATGGTCGTGGCACAGCAGCGCCGCGCCGATGACGGGACCGAACGTGGACGGCGGCTTGTCCTGCGTCTGCGCATGCGCGGACTGGGCCAGCGCCAGCGCGGCGGCCAGCGACCCTACAATTTTCCCAACCATGCGCGGTTGGCGGCGATCTTCGCCTTCACCGAGGCCGGCAGCGCCTCGTAACAGCCCGGATGTTGCTTGAGCGCGTGCTCGCGCACTTCCTTTTCCAGGCCGTTGACGATGAATACATAGACGGAGGCACCTTCCGTATTCTTGCGGGTGCCCATGTAGCGAATCACAATGATCTCCTTGATGTGCAGCCCATTATGACATTCGTCCTCCGATCCGGCCACGGCCGGGCGGCAGGCGTGCGCCAGGATGGGCTGCTCGTCATGCTCCGGCAAGCATCGTCGTTGTGCCCCAGCCACATCCGCGGCAGGTCGCGGTTGTCAGGCTGCCAAGGGTGACGGCGCCGCGTGGACAAATTGTCATGCCTGCCCGCCCCGATGGCCGGCACGGCGGCTCCTCCATCCACGCCTTGTTTTCCGCAGCCTGTCCCGCGTTTTCGCGCATTCGTCGAACGGCGGCTGCGCCGGCGCCCCGCCTGCCGTATCGTGCAATCTCCCGGCGCTGCCGCAGACAACCACGACGACACCATGAAAACCGCCCTCAAGCTCACCATCCTGGCCGCCGCGCTCGCGGCCGGCGCCATCGTCACGACGCCCGCCTCGTACGCCCGGCCGCAGGACGCAGCCAGTGGCGTGACGACCGAACAGCGGACCGTCGCGGTCTTCAGCGCGATCGAACTGGCGGGCCCGTACCACGTCGTCATCGACGCCCAGGCGACGCCGTCGCTGGAACTGAGCGGCGAACGCAAGCAGCTGGCCGAGATCGAGACCGTCGTGCGCGGCGACACGCTCGTCGTGCGTCCCATGCAGCGCAACGGCTTCTTCTTCAACTTCGGCAAGCGCCGCGAGACGGTCACCGTCCACATCGGCGCGGCCGCGCTGAAACGGCTGACGGTGGCGGGCAGCGGCGACGTCGAGATCGAACACGTCAAAGGCGACAGTTTTACCCTGGCCGGCAGCGGCCCGGGCGACGTCCACGCGAGCGGCGCCGTGCGCCAGCTGACCGTGACGTCCAGCGGCAGCGGCGACCTGGCGCTGCAGCACCTGAAAGCGGCCGACGTCGACCTGACGATGACCGGTCCGGGCGACGTGCAGCTGGCCGACGTGGGCGGCACGCTGTCCGCGCAGGTCGGCGGTTCCGGCGACCTGGAAGCGGACGGCGTTCGCGCCGGCAAGGTCACGGCGCGCATGCGCGGGCCGGGCAACATCAAGCTGTCCGGCAGTGCGCGCGAACTCGACCTGGAGATGTCCGGCTCGGGCGACTTCGAGGGCTGCGACCTGCGCATCGACGGCGTGGCGCGCAGCGTGCAACGCGGTCCGGGCAATGCGTGCCTGACCGGTGCGATCCGCAAGTTCGACGGCGAAGTGGACGGCTCCGGCGAACTGGCCGTGCGCGGCCTCCAGGCCGGGACGGCGCAGCTGCGCATGAACGGCCCGGGCAACGTCGCGCTGGCCGGCACGGTCGGCGACCTGAACGCGGAACTCGCCGGCTCGGGCGACCTCGATGGCCGCGGCCTGACGGCCACCCATGCCGACATCGTCGTGCACGGACCGGGCACCGCATCGGTCAACGTCGTCGACAGGAACGACCGCGCGGACGCGAAGACCGTCGCGCGCGGCCAGCTGCTGCTCGTCGACCGCAGCGGTTCGCACACGTCGCGCTGAACGGAGGCGTCCATGCTGTCCATGTTCGCCCGCCTGAAACGCCGCCTCGCGCCGGCGCTTGCCCCCGCCGTCCGCGTGTTCCCGGACTGCTTCGCCGCCGACGACACGGTCGTGCCGTGGGACGACGTGAGCCGCGTGCTGGCCTATGCGAACGAGGACGGCATGCGCATCGAGGTGCGGGCCGCGCATCTCATTGAAGCCATCGTGCTGGCCGAGACGCAGCCCGGCTTCGACGCCTTCGTGCGCATGGCCGACCGCCGCCTGACCTTCCCGCTCGCGTGGTGGGAAGCGCTGCCGCGCGCACGCCGCGTGGTGCTGTTCGAGGCCGCGTTGCGCGAAGTCCGTCCCGACTATCCACATCCCGCTCCCCGCACCGCCCACGGCTGAACGCCCGGCCCTTGTGCTAATGTAGCGGGCGCCGCCCACGACACGCCAAGGATCGAGATGACGCCATTTCCAGTGCGCCTCGCGCTGCTCGCCAGCGCACTGGCGCTCGCCGGCTTCGCCCGCGCGCAATCCGCGCCGCAGTACACCGAGCTCCCGTCCGAGACGCCGGCCGAATTCAAGGCCCCCGACGCCGGCTTCAACTACGTCAAGCGCACGGTGATGATCCCGATGCGCGATGGGACGAAGCTCAACACCATCGTCATCGTGCCGAAGGGCGCACGGAACGCGGCCATCCTGCTGACGCGCACGCCGTACGACGCGTCGGGCCTCGTGAACCACGCGGACAGCTCGGACCTGGAGACGATCCTGACGGGCTACGACAACGCGGCCGACGTCATCGCCGGGGAAGGCTATATCCGCGTCGTGCAGGACGTGCGCGGCAAGTACGGATCGGAGGGCGACTACGTGATGAACCGCCCGCTGCATGGCCCGCTGAACCCGACGCCCGTCGATCACTCGACCGACACGTACGACACGATCGACTGGCTGACGAAGAACGTGCCGGAGACGAACGGCCGCGTGGGCATCATCGGCATCTCGTACGACGGCTTCCTGCCGCTGATGGCGCTCGTGAATCCGCATCCGGCGCTGAAGGTCGCGGTGCCGATGAACCCGATGGTGGACGGCTGGATGGGCGACGACTGGTTCCACAACGGCGCCTTCCGGCAGATCAATATGTCGTACATCCTCGAGCAGGTCGTCACGCGCGCCAACACGGTCAAGTGGCCCGTCACGCACTACGACGACTACGACATGTACCTGCGCGCCGGTTCGGCCGGTGCGCTGGGCCGCGAACGGGGCCTGGACCAGAGCGGCTTCTGGAACAAGGTCGTGGCGCATCCCGCGTACGACGCTTTCTGGCGCGAGCAGGCGATGGATAACATCCTCGCGCGCCAGAGCGTCACGGTGCCGACACTCCTGGTGCACAGCTTCTGGGACGCGGAAGACATCTACGGCGCCATCGCCGTGTGGAAGGCGGTCAAGCCACGCGACACGGAGAACAAGGTGTTCCTGTCGCTGGGCCCGTGGTCGCACGGCGGCGCCATCGGCGACGGCGCCACGCTCGGCACCCTGAAGTTCGGCAGCGACACGGCCTTGTACTGGCGCCAGCAGGTCTTGAAGCCGTTCCTCGCCCGCTACCTGAAGGGCGACGCAACCGTGCCCGCGATCCCGACGGTGACCGCGTTCGAGACGGGCACGAACAAGTGGCGCAACCTCACGACGTGGCCCGGCGGCGCCATCGAACCCGTCGCGCTGCGCCTGGCCTCGGGCCAGAAGGCCGTGCTGGGCGGCGCGGCCGATGCGAAGGGCTACGACGAATACGTGTCCGACCCCGCGAAACCGGTGCCGTTCCGCCAGCGCCCGATCCCGCCGTACGGCTACGACGAAGCGAAGGGCCAGACCTGGCCGCGCTGGCTCGTCGACGACCAGCGCGAGGCGTCGGGCCGCACGGACGTCGCGACGTTCGTGTCCGACGTGCTCACGGCGCCGGTGAAAATCAGCGGCGAGCCGGTCGCGCATCTCGTCGCGTCGACGAGCGGCAGCGACTCGGACTGGGTCGTAAAACTGATCGACGTGTACCCGGACCAGGTGGGATCGCAGCCGGCCATGGGCGGCTACCAGTTGATGATCGCCGGCGACATCTTCCGCGGCCGCTACCGCGAAGGGTTCGACCAGCCGAAGGCGCTGGCGCCGAACAGGGCGTTGGCGTACCGCTTCGACCTGCCGACGGCGAACCACGTGTTCCTGCCCGGCCACCGCATCATGGTGCAGGTGCAGTCGAGCTGGTTCCCGCTGTACGACCGCAATCCGCAGACGTTCGTGCCCAACATCTTCTTCGCCCAGCCGGGCGACTACAAGAAGGCCACGCAGCGCATCTACCACAGCAGCTACGTGGAACTGCCCGTGGTAAAAGGCGCGCAATGACGGGCGGCCTGCGCACCTGGCACGGCAGCTGCCACTGCGGCGCGGTGCGCTTCGCGGCCGACATCGATTTTTCGCGCGGTACGATCCGGTGTAACTGCTCGCTGTGCACGAAGCAGCGCAACTGGGCGGCGATCGTGCCCGCGGCCGCGTTCCGCCTGCTGCAGGGCGACGGCGCGCTCACGGCATACCGCTGCAACACGCGCACGGAGCGCCACGTGTTCTGCGCCGCGTGCGGCGTCCGGCCGTTCGGCACCGGCACGTCGCCGCGCTGGGGCGACTATGTCGCGATCAGCGTACACTGCCTGGACGACCTGCCGGACGACGCCCGCGCGGCGCTGCCGATCACGTACCTGAACGGCCGCGACGACGACTGGAACAACCCACCGGCCGACGTGCGTCATTTATAATTCCATTTTTTCGAAGAAATCCTCCTGTTTACTTCGCTTTTTCAAGATCTGTCATTGTCCTATCCTCTTGCCTTGACAACGGCCCTCCCGGCCGCGATTCTTGTTACTGATGAGAGATACGACCATGAAACGGATACTGCTTTTCCTCGCCACCAACCTCGCCATCATGCTCGTGCTGGGCATCACGGCGAGCCTGCTGGGCGTCGACCGTTACCTGACGGCCAAAGGCCTGAACCAGGGCGCCCTGCTCGTCTTCGCCGGCCTGATGGGCTTCGGCGGCGCCTTCATCTCGCTGTGGCTGTCGAAGCCGATCGCGAAATGGTCCACGGGTGCGCGCGTGATCGAACAACCGGCCAATGCCACCGAGCGCTGGCTGGTCGACACCGTCGCGCGCCAGGCGCAGAAGGCCGGCATTCCGACGCCGGAAGTCGCCATCTACGACGGCGCGCCGAACGCGTTCGCCACCGGTGCGACGAAGAACGCCTCGCTCGTCGCCGTGTCGACGGGCCTGCTGACGTCGATGACGCACGATGAAGTGGAAGCCGTGCTGGCGCACGAAGTGGCGCACGTCGCGAACGGCGACATGGTGACGCTCACCCTGATCCAGGGCGTCGTGAACACGTTCGTGATCTTCCTGGCGCGCGTCGTCGCATACTTTGTCGACCAGTTCCTGCGCCGCGACGGCGAGGAGCGCGGCCCCGGCATCGCGTTCACGATCACGTCGGTCGTGTGCGACCTGCTGTTCGGCCTCGTGGCCAGCATCATCGTCGCCTGGTTCTCGCGCAAGCGCGAATACCGTGCCGACCGCGGCGCCGCCCGGATCATGGGCACGCCGCGCCCGATGATCGCCGCGCTGCAGCGCCTCGGCGGCCTGGCGCACGCCGACCTGCCGAAGAACCTGGCCGCATCGGGCATCGCCGGCGGCGGCGTGCTGGCCCTGTTCAGCAGCCACCCCTCGTGCGAGGACCGCATCGCGGCCTTGCAAGCCACATGACGGACCGGCGCGCATCCAGTCTCGTCGCGCCGGCGCTGTTCGCGCTGGCGCTGGCCGTCCTCCTGCAGCACTTCCTCGGCGCGCTGGCCTGGGCCGGCCTGCTCACCGTGATCACCTGGCCCGGGCACGTCCACCTGCAGCGCCGCGGCTGGCCGCCGGCCGCCAGCGCGGCCTGCCTCGTGGGCCTGCTGATCCTCGGTTTCGTCGGCCCGTCCATCCTCCTGCTCGATACGCTGGGCGGCGAACTGGCCGGCGTGCAGCGCCTCCTGGCCCGCGCCAACGAGACCGGCCTGCCCGTCCCGGCCTGGTTCGCGCGCCTGCCGATGGTGGCCGAACACGCCATCCAGTGGTGGAACGAACACCTTGCCTTGCCCGGCGGCCTGAATCGCCTCGTCGGCAGCGCCGCCGGCGACTTCGCCCCGCACCTGACCGGCGCCGCGCGCCTGTGGGGCTCGACCATCCTCGCGAACGCGCTGTACCTGTTCCTTGCCCTGCTCACCCTGTTCGTGCTGTACCTGCACGGCCCCGCCGTCATCCGCTACGTCGACACCGCCGGCATGCGCGCGCTGCCGCGCCAGTATCCGATGCTGCGCCGCGTGTTCCCGCTGTCCGTGCGCGGCACGGCGCTGGGCCTCGTCTCGGTCGCCATCCTCGAAGGCTGCGTGCTCGGCGCCGCCTACGCCATCGCGGGCGCGCCGGCGCCGGCGCTGCTGGGCGTGCTCACCGGTTACTTCGCGCTCGTGCCGGGCGGCGCGCCGCTGTCGTTCTCGCTCGTCTCGCTGCTGCTGCTGGGCCAGGGCCATTCCGGCGCCGCGCTCGGCCTGTTCTGCTGGGGCGCGTTCGAGCTGTTCCTGGTCGATAAATTCATCCGCCCGAAGCTGATCGGCCGGCGCGTCAACCTGCCGTTCCTCGCGGTGCTGTTCGGCCTCCTCGGCGGCGTCTCGACGCTGGGCGTGATCGGCCTGTTCGTGGGCCCGTTCATGATGGCGATCCTGTTCGAGTGGCTGCGCGGCGGCATCGATGACAATACCGCCTTTAATACCAATTAAATGCCCAATATCGACGCCCCCAGCAGAGCTAACGAGACCAATCCCAAGGCCGTCGGCGAGCACGACAATACCAATTAAATACCTGTTGACAAGCCTATCAGTGCTGCCTATAGTGCCCTGACCTTTCCGGCACAGCACTCATATGATCGACTATCTCATCGGCGTCGACGGCGGCGGCACCGGCACCCGCGCGCGCCTCGCACGGTTTTCTCCCGACGGCGCCACCGAACTGGCCCAGGGCGGCAGCGGCCCGTCCGGCCTGGGCCTGGGCGTCGCGCGCGCCTGGGCAGCCGTCCAGGACGCCGTCGGCCAGGCGTTCGCCGCGGCCGGCGTCGAACAACCTTCCTTTGAGCGCATGGCCATCGGCCTGGGCCTCGCCGGCGTGCACAACGGCCAGTGGGCGCAGGCGTTCGTGGACGCCGATCCCGGCTACGCCGCGCTGCGCCTCGAAACCGACGCTTTTTCTACCCTGTTGGGCGCGCACGGCGGCAAACCCGGCGCCATTGTCGCCATCGGCACGGGCAGCGTCGGCGAAGTGCTGCTGGCCGACGGCACGCGGCGCGAAGTGGGCGGCTGGGGCTTCCCCGCCGGCGACGAAGCGAGCGGCGGCTGGATCGGCCTCGCCGCCATCAACCACATCGAACAGGTGCTCGACGGACGCCGGCCCGGCAGCGCGTTCGCCGACGCCGTCGTCAAGGCCTGCGGCGGCAACCGCGCCGCGATCCAGGTCTGGCTCGGCCAGGCCACGCAGACGACGTACGCGTCGCTCGCGCCGCACGTGCTGCACCACGCGGACGACCCGGCCGCGCGCGCCATCCTGACGAAGGCCGGCGCGGAAGCGGCCGCCATCGCCCGCGCGCTCGACCCGGACGGGACGCTCCCGCTCGCGCTGTGCGGCGGCCTGGGCGCCGCGCTGCGCGACTGGCTCCCGCCCGCGCTCGCGGCCCGCGCCCGCGCGCCGGAAGGCGATTCCGCGCGCGGCGCGTTGAAGATGATCGAGCTGCACCTCGCGGCATGAAAGGACCCTCCATGCAAGGCAATATCCTGACTCCGGACGGCTGGATCCGCGGCCGGCTCCGCATCGAAGACGGCACGCCGACGATCGCTGCCATCGAAGGCGAGGCGGCCGACCCGGCCTCCAATACCGACGACTACATCCTCCCCGGCTTCATCGACCTGCACGTGCACGGCGGCGCGGGGCGCGACATGATGGAAGGCGGCGACGCCCCGCACGTGATCGCGCGCCTGCACGCACGGCACGGCACGACGAGCCTGCTGGCTACGACGATGACGGCGCCGCTGGACGACATCGACCGGGCGCTCACCGCCATCGGCGCCGCATGCGCGGAACGCGGCAAGGGCGAGGCGCGCATCCTCGGCGTGCACCTGGAAGGCCCGTACATCAACTCGGGCAAACTGGGCGCGCAGCCGCCGTTCGCACGCGAGGCGACGCTGGCGGAAGTCGAGCGCTTCAATGCGCAGGCGCCGATGCGCCTGATTACCGTGGCGCCCGAGATCGACGGCCACCTCGCGCTCGTGCGCCAGCTGGCCGACGCCGGCATCCGCGTGCAGATCGGCCACACGAACGGCAACTACGAGGACGGCGTGCGCGCGCTGGAACACGGCGCGGCCGGTTTCACGCACCTGTTCAACGCCATGCCTGGCCTGCACCACCGCGATCCCGGCATGGTGGGCGCGGCCCTCGCGCATGCGCAGTACGCGGAGATCATCCCCGACCTGCTGCACGTGCACCCGGGCGCGATCCGCACCGCGCTGCGCTGCATCCCGCACCTGTACTGCGTGACGGATTCCACGGCCGCCGCCGGCATGCCCGATGGCCAGTACATGCTGGGCCGCCAGGTCGTCCACAAATGCATGGGCGGCGTGCGCCTCGCGGACGGCACGCTGGCCGGCAGCACGCTGACGATGGACCAGGCGCTGCGCAACCTCGTGTCCATCGGCCTCGATCTCGCCGACGCGGCGCGCCGCGTGTCGACCAACGCCGCCGACTACCTGGGCGAGACGCGCCGCGGCCGCATCGCGCCGGGCTGCTTCGCCGACCTCGTGGTGCTCGACCGCGACCTGAACCTGAAAACCGTTTATATCGAAGGAGAACAGTGTGACCTCGCTGATGCTTGAAGAAGCCGTGTCCGCGGCCGACTGCGTCGCCCTGCAGCTGGCGCACGACGCCGACCGCTACGCCGCGCTGGGCCACCACCTGCGCAACGCCTCCTTCCACAACGCGGTGACGGTGGCGCGCGGCAGTTCGGACCATGCGTCCAACTACCTCGCCTACCTGATCATGGCGCGCATGGGCCGGCTCGTGACGTCGCTGCCGATGTCGCTCCTTACCCTGTACAAGGCGCCGCTGCAGGCCGCCGGCACGCTTGCCGTATCGATCTCGCAGTCGGGCCAGAGCCCGGACGTCGTGGAACCGATCCGCTACTTCCGCCAGGGCGGCGCGACGACCGTGGCCCTCGTGAACGACATCGATTCGCCGCTTGCACGCGAAGCCGAATGGGCGCTGCCGCTGCGCGCCGGCAAAGAACAAAGCGTGGCCGCGACGAAGAGCTTCATCACGAGCCTGACGGCCGGCGCGCGCCTCGTCGCGGAATGGCAGCAGGACGCGGAGCTGAAGGACGCCCTCGCCGCGTTGCCGGACGCGTTGCGCGAGGCCGCGCACACCGACTGGTCCGCCGCGCTCGGCGTGCTGGCGCCGGCGCGCAACATCATGGTCGTCGGCCGCGGCATCAGCTTCCCCATCGCGCTGGAAGCGGCCCTGAAATTCAAGGAAACGTCGGCGCTGCAGGCCGAAGCGTTCTCCGGCGCGGAGATCAAGCACGGCCCGATGGCGCTGATCGACGAGGGCTATCCCCTGCTGATCTTCGCCACGCGCGGTCCGGCCCAGGCGGGCCTCGTCGCGCTGGCCGAGGAGATGCGCGGACGCGGCGCGCGCGTGCTGCTCGCGGCGCCGACCGACATCCCGTCGCGCGACCTCGACCTGCCCGTGGCGCTCTGCCCCGACCTCGACCCGATCGTCGCCATCGAAGCGTTCTACGTGATGGCGGCGCACCTGTCGAAAGCACGCGGGCTCGATCCGGACAAGCCGCGCCACCTGAACAAAGTCACAAGAACACACTGACCGACACTGATGCACACGAACGACCTACGCCAGCTGGCCGGCCGCCTGATCATGATCCGGCTGTTCGGCACGGAACTCGATGCCGACACGGCCGGCTTCATCCGCGCCAACCGCATCCGCGGCGCGTGCCTGTTCCGCCAGAACATGCTGGATGCGGCGCAGCTGACGCGCTTCACCCGTGATTTGAAGGATGCGATGGGCGAGGATGCCCTGATCGCGCTCGACCAGGAAGGCGGCGCCGTCGTGCGCGCGCTGTGGGTGCCGCCGCCGCCGTCGGCGATGGCGCTCGGCGCGGCGGGCGAGGAGGCCCTCGCGCGCGACGTGGGCGCGGCCGTGGCGCGCGCGATCCGCGCGCTGGGCTTCAACTGGAACTTCGCG
Source organism: Massilia sp. (assembly GCA_045810485.1). Taxonomy (GTDB): domain Bacteria; phylum Pseudomonadota; class Gammaproteobacteria; order Burkholderiales; family Burkholderiaceae_D; genus Telluria. The sequence continues at coordinate 12,268 of JBJMVU010000243.1, forward strand.
CCGGTGCTGGACCTGAACAACAACCCGCGCAATCCCGTCATCGCCGAGCGCTCGTTCGGCGCCGATCCGGACCGCGCGACGGCCCTCGCGCTCGCGTGGATGGCCGGCAGCGACAGCGAAGGCGTGGCCTGCTGCGTCAAGCACTTCCCCGGCCACGGCGACACGCACGTCGACTCGCACCGCGACCTGCCCACGGTCGACAAACCCTTGCCGGAACTGGAGCGCTTCGAATTCGCGCCGTTCCGCACGGCCGCGCCGCACGCGCCGGCCGTGATGACGGCGCACATCGTCTACCCCGCCCTGGACGCCGACAACCCGGCCACGATGTCGCGCGCGATCCTGCACGACCTGCTGCGCACGCAATGGGGCTATGACGGCGTGATCATCACGGACGGCATGGACATGCACGCGATCGCGCACAGGTACCAGGCCGGCGAAGCCGCCGTCAACGCGCTGATGGCGGGCGCGGACATGGTGATGGCCATCGGCAGCCGCGACACGCAGGAGCAAACGGTCGACGCCATCGCGGCCGCGATCGCGGACGGCCGCCTGCCGCTGGCCGATGTGCAGGCGCGCCTCGATCGCCTCGACCGCCTCGCACGCGCGCACCCG
>JBJMVU010000244.1:0-32276 GCA_045810485.1 Massilia sp.
AAGCCAGGCGCTCCTGGATGTCGCGCCTGAAGGCCGGCCTGTCCAAGACGTCGAACAACCTGTCGCTGCTGTTCGTGGGCGCGCGCATCGACGAAGACCTGTACGAGGAACTCGAATCCGCCCTGCTCATGTCGGACGCCGGCATGGATGCGACGCAATACCTGCTCGACAACCTGCGCCGCAAGGTCAAAGAGGAAAAGCTGCTCGACGCCGCCGCCGTCAAGGTGGCGCTGAAAAGCCTGCTGGTCGACCTGCTGCGTCCGCTGGAAAAACCCCTCGAACTGGGCCGCCACGAGCCGCTCGTGATGATGATCGCGGGTGTCAACGGCGCCGGCAAGACGACGACCATCGGCAAGCTGGCCAAGCACATGCAACGCCATGAACAGTCGGTGCTGCTGGCCGCCGGCGACACGTTCCGCGCCGCCGCGCGCGAGCAGCTGATGGTCTGGGGCCAACGCAACAACGTCACCGTGATTTCGCAAGCGTCGGGCGACCCGGCCGCCGTCGCCTTCGACGCGGTCCAGTCGGGCAAGGCGCGCGGCGTGGACATCGTCATGGTCGACACCGCCGGCCGCCTGCCCACGCAGCTGCACCTGATGGAAGAGCTCAAGAAGATCCAGCGCGTGATCGGCAAGGGCATGGAAGACGCGCCGCACGAAGTCCTGCTCGTCATCGACGGCAACACGGGCCAGAACGCGCTGGCGCAAGTGAAGGCGTTCGACGACGCGCTGCGGCTGACCGGCCTCGTGATCACGAAGCTGGACGGCACGGCCAAGGGCGGCATCCTGGCCGCCATCGCACGCACCCGTCCGGTGCCGGTGTACTTCATCGGCGTGGGCGAAAAGCTGGAGGACCTGCAACCCTTCAGCGCCGACGAATTCGCCGAGGCGCTGCTGGGATAACACGCACGATGATCGAATTCCAGTCCGTCTCCAAGAAGTACTCGGATTCCGCCGAGACACTCGCGTTGTCCGACGTATCCCTGAACATCGCCAAGGGCGAGCTGGTGTATCTGGCCGGCCCGTCCGGCGCCGGCAAGTCCACGCTGATGAAGATGGTCGCGGCCATCGAGCGCCCCTCGTCCGGCCGCGTGATCGTGAACGGGCAGGACGTCGGCCGCATCCGCAAGGCCGGCGTTCCGTTCCTGCGCCGTAACCTCGGCCTGATCTTCCAGAACCAGCGCCTGCTGAACGACCGCCACATCCTGGCCAACGTGATGCTGCCGCTGATCGTCACCGGCGCGCACACGGCCAAGGCCGAGCAGCGTGCCCGCGCGGCGCTGGACAAGGTCGGCCTGCTCGACCGCGCGCTGGCGCTGCCGATGGAACTGTCGGGCGGCGAACAGCAGCGCGTGGCGATCGCCCGCGCCATCGTCAACCGCCCGCAGATCATCCTCGCCGACGAACCGACCGCGAACCTCGACCGCGCCGCGGCCGACAAGGTCATCGACGCGCTGCACGCATTCCACGCCGTGGGCGTAACGTGCGTCATCTCGACGCACGACGACCAGATCCTGGACAGCGCCGCGCGCGTGATCCGCCTCGAACACGGCCACGTGACGGGAGGTGGCGCATGAACATCTGGTTCCGCCAGCACCGCTTCGCCCTCGGCGCCGCGCTGTCCCACGTGCGCAAGGCGCCGGGCAGCTTTTTGTTCAACGTCATCGTCGTCGCCGTCGCGCTGGCCCTGCCTTTCGCGGGCGTCACGCTGCTCGACAACGTCCGGCCCCTGTCGGAAGAATTGTCCGTCGATCCGGAAATCAGCCTGTTCCTCAAGGCGGATACGGCGCGCGACCAGGCCCAGGCCCTCGCGCCGCAGTTGCAGCAGATCCTGCACGGCAGTCATGCGAAGGTCAGCTTCGTGCCGCGCGAGCAGGCGCTGGCGAGCCTGAAGGAAAAGAGCGGCCTCACGGACGTGATCGAGACGCTGGGCGACAACCCGTTGCCGGACAGCTATGTGATGAAGCTGGAAGGCTTCGCGAGCGGCGCCGACGCCGCGCGCGTGGACGGCCTGGTCGAGCAGATGCGCGCCCTGCCCGGCGTCGATTCGGTGCAGGTCGACTCGGCCTGGGTCAAGCGCCTGGCCGCGCTGCTGGGCGTGCTGCGCCTGGCGCTGCTGCTGCTCGCGATCACGCTGGGCGTCGTCGTGATCGCCGTCGTGTTCAACACGATCCGCCTGCAGGTGCTGACGCAGCGCGAGGAAATCGCCGTGTCGAAACTGCTGGGCGCGACCGACAACTTCATCCACCGCCCGTTCTACTACACCGGCGCGCTGCTGGGCCTGTGCGCGGGCGCGGTGGCGCTGGGGGCCGTCTCGCTGGCGCTGCGGCCGCTGAACACGGCCATCGCCGAGTTCGCCCGGCTGTATGCGTCGGAATTCCAGCTGACGCCGCTGCCGCCGCTCGGGATGGCGGCCCTGCTGGCGATCAGTGCCGGCCTGGGGCTGGTGGGCGCGATGCTGTCGGTGCAGAGGCATCTGGCGCGGCTCAACTGAGCTATCTTTCCTTCCCCGCCCTGTGAACCCGTCCGCTGCTGGCCAGTCAAATCCGGCAGCGGACGCGAGGCATTCGCCTACATGGCAACGTGCGCCAACCAACAGAAGGCGCAGCACATGTCGCCTAACCTGTCTTCTACCGATTTCAAACGTTACAAGCGTCACATTTGAGCCGCATCAACTAGATAGCTCGTACCTGCTCTACAGTTGAATCGAGCCGCTTTTTTGATTCCTGCGGGCAATACTTTAGTGAAGCTTAAACCCATCGTAAGGGATATGGTGGCGCCTAGCACTCACCTCAAGAGAGTGCTAATATATCGTCAGACTATCGCGGGAAATGGTTTTGATAGCACCGTCAGCATCCCGACTACAAGCCAGCCAGCTGCGCCTTCGGGGCTCTGGAGATGGCGAGACGATGCAGCAGTTTATCTACGAGGGAGTGACTATGTCCGCACAATCCGCAATGGTTCCGGCCGGCAGTCGTGCACTGGGACTGGGTTTCAGTGGCAATCTCGGTAATATCGACGCCTATATCTCGGCAGTGAACCGCCTGCCGATGCTGTCCCACGAGGAAGAAGTTTCGTTGGCGACGCGTCTGCAGGAAAAGAATGACCTGGACGCGGCCCAGAAACTGGTGATGTCGCACCTGCGCCTGGTCGTCTCGATCGCGCGCGGCTACCTGGGCTACGGCCTGCCGCACGCCGACCTGATCCAGGAAGGCAATATCGGCCTGATGAAGGCAGTCAAGCGTTTCGACCCGAACCAGGGCGTACGCCTGGTGTCCTACGCCATGCACTGGATCAAGGCCGAGATGCACGAATACATCTTGAAGAACTGGCGTCTGGTCAAGGTTGCAACGACCAAGGCGCAGCGCAAGCTGTTCTTCAACCTGCGCAGCAACAAGCAGGGCCTGGACGCCATGTCGCCGCAGCAAGTCGATGACCTGGCCAAGCTGCTCGACGTCAAGCGCGAAGAAGTGGTCGAGATGGAAACGCGCCTGTCCGGCCGTGACATCGCGCTCGAGGCGCCGACCGACGACGAAGACGACAAGTTCTCGCCGATCGCCTACCTGTCCTCGGACCAGCAGGAACCGACCAAGGTCCTGGAAGCCGAAGAAGTGGTGCGCCTGCAATCGGAAGGCCTGGAAACGGCCCTGTCGAAACTGGACCCGCGCTCGCGCCGCATCGTGGAAGCGCGCTGGCTGGCCAACGACGACGGCTCGGGCGCCACGCTGCACACGCTGGCCGAAGAATTCGGCGTGTCGGCCGAGCGCATCCGCCAGATCGAATCGGCCGCGCTGAAAAAGATGAAAACCGCGCTGGCGGCGTTCGTGTAAACCATCCTGCCAGCCCCCAACAAAGGCACCTTCGGGTGCCTTTTGTTTTATCGAAAACACACCCAAACCCAAATTCGGGGTCAGAGCACTTTTTCGGTCAATGGCTCCTGAGATACGCTGATATCGCAAGGCGTAAGCATGCGCGAGACGACGCCATTGAGTACGTCGACAGTCGGTGTTCTTAGCGAATACCATGCAGCGCGGCTATTGCGCTAAAAAGTGCTCTGACCCCGAATGTTGGATCTGCAGGCTCGGCCAGGCTTGTTCCCACTTCTTGGAAAGTACGCGCTCCCGATACATGGCCAGCTTGTCCACGACGAAACGCGGGGTCGGCCGGACGACCAGGCCGAACAGATCGTCCAGACCGAACGGCGCCGCGACGTCGATTCCGCCGCGCGCATCCAGCCGGATGCCGACAGCGGTCGCCGTCTCCGGCCAATAACGCATCGCCTCCGTGGCGGACCGGTACGGCGCGTCGCCGTTGCGCCCGTGCATGCGCGCCTGGTTCTTGACGGACCATGCCAGTGCGCCGTCCCGCTCCCGCAACGCCGCTTCCAGAGCGGCGTCGCGCGCCGCGGCGCACGCCGCCGGATCGAACCAGATCACGTCGATGTCCTGCGCCAGCGGCGACGTCGCACGCCCATGCAGATGATCCCAGACGCAGTTGCGCACGAACCCGGCCGCAACCCAGCAATCGGGCAGGCCAAGGTCGCGCACGAAACGCAGCACCTCCATCCGCCGTCGGTCGGACGCGATCAACATCCGCAGTTCGGCCAGCCGCTCCACTACGCCAGCTTCGCCTTGAAGAACGCCATCGTCCTGCCCCACGCCAGCTTCGCGGCCGCGTCGTCGTAGCGCGGGGTCGTGTCGTTGTTAAAACCGTGCTCGACGCCCGGGTAGACGACGTGTTGATAATCGACGTGGTTCGCCTTCAGCGCGGCTTCGTACGCGGGCCAGCCGGCCAGGATGCGCTCGTCCTTGCCGGCGTCGTGGATCAGGAGCGGCGCGCGGATGCGGGCGACGTCGGCCGCCGGCGGCTGCATGCCGTAGAACGGCACGGCGGCGGCCAGGTCCGGCAACTGCGTCGCGAGATAGTTGGCGATGCCGCCGCCGTAGCAGAAGCCCACCACGCCAACCTTGCCCGTACCCTGCGGCAGCGCCGCCAGCGCGTGCGCGGCGGCGACGAAGTCGGCGCGCGTCTTCGCCTGGTCGAGCTTGGGGAAGAGTTCGCGCGCCTTGTCCTCGTCGCCGGGATAGCCGCCCAGCGGGTACAGCGCGTCCGGCGCGAACGCGACATAGCCCTCCAGGGCGACGCGGCGCGCGACGTCCTCGATGTGCGGATTCAGGCCGCGGTTTTCGTGCACGACGAGGATCGTCGGCAGCTTGCCCTTCGCGTGCGCGGGCTCGGCGAGGTAGCCGTGCACCTTGCCGTAGCCCTGCGGCGACGGAAACTCGGCGCGGCCCGTCTTCAGGCGCGCGTCCGCGGGCGCGACGAGCGGTGCCGCGAACGACGGCGACAGCTGCGCCAGCAGCGTGGCGGCCGTCGTGCCGCCGGCGGCATAGCGGCCCGCGCGCGACAGGAAATCGCGGCGCGACACGCGTCCGTGCACATAGCCATCGAACAGTTTCAGTACCTCGGGGTCGAAATCCGCTGCGGTCAAACGCGCCATCGTGCTGTCTCCGGTCCGGTTGGGATAAGCGCCAGCATACTTCAGATCCGGACGACGATGCGCCGCTTGAACAGCTGCCACAGCCCCGCCCCCAGCACGAACAGCAGCAGGGCCGAATACGCGGCCGACGCCACCCGCGCCTCCGGAATCGCCTGCGCCAGCCACCCTGCCAGCAGGTCGTGCCCGCTGCCCGCGCCGAACGGCAACTGCATCGCCGTGTCGATCAATGTGATGCCGACGAAGGCCAGCGTCGCATTGGTGCCGAATGCGAGGACCGGCCGGGTCCACGCGGGCGCGGCCTCGCCGGGCGGCACGAGGCGCATCAGGACGAGCAGCGACAGCAGCGTGAACCCGCCGGATACGAGGGCAAAGCTGGGCGTCCACAGTTTTTTCACGACCGGGACGAGCGGATCGAGCAGGAAGCCGGCCAGCAGGCAGGCCACCCCGGCCATGGCGAGGGCCGTCAACGTGGCGCGCTTGTGCGACCGCATCAACAGCTGCGACGCCGCCGCGCCGAACAGCACGTTGACGAGCGCGCCCAGCGTGGACACGAGGCCTTCCGGATCGAAGGTGACGACGGCGCCTGTCTTCCCCCAGGGCCACAGGTGCGCGACGCCGAACACGGCGCGGTCGACGACGGCCGGCAGGGCGTGTTCGGAATCGAAGCAGGCGCGGCCGCAACCGGGCGCGTCCCACGCGAGCAGCAGCGCGGCGTAGCCCACCAGCAGCGCGACACTGGCCGCCGCCAGCGCGGACACGCGCAAGCCGTCGCGCCGCAACGCCAGCACGCAACCCGTGCCGACGATGGCATAGCACAGCCCGATACGCTGCAGGATGCCCGGCAGGCGGACGTGGGCAACGTCGAAGCCCGGCAGCAGGTTCAGGAAGACGCCGAGCGCGACGAGCGCGGCCGAACGGCGCAGCACGTGGCCGACGAGCGCCGCCCCGCCCTGCCCCGCGCGCCGCGCGAGCGCATATGGCAGCGCGGCGCCTGCGCAGAACAGGAAGGCGGGAAAGATCATGTCGGCGATGGCGAAACCGCGCCAGTCGGCATGCGTGAGGAACGTGAAGCGGCGGTCCCAGCCGCCCGCGTACGCGACCATGATCATGCCCATCACGGCAAGGCCGCGCAGCAGGTCGATGGCGACCACGCGCGGCGTGGAAAGGTCCGGCTTGCCCATCATGTCTCCCTAGTATGAAATCGATTTCAAATATGCGCTCGCGGGCGCTTGATCGTCAAGTCATGATGCATAACGCACATCATTGCCCGGAAGGAAATAGAATGGAAGACCACCGTAACCAGTCAGGAGATTCCATGCAACTCATCGGCATGCTCGATTCGCCCTTCGTCCGCCGCGTCGCCATCTCGTTCGACCTGCAAGCCATTCCGTTCGAACACAAGGCGCTGTCCGTGTTCCGCAACGTCGACGAATTCTCCGCCATCAATCCGACGGTCAAGGCGCCGACGCTCGTGCTGGACGACGGTTCCTTCCTGATCGATTCCACACTGATCCTCGAATATGGCGACGCTTTGGCCGGCCATTCCCTGCTGCCGGCCGCCCCGGCCGCGCGGGCCAACGCGCTGCGCGCCATCGGCCCGGCGCTGGCGGCCTGCGAAAAGACGGCGCAGATCGTCTACGAGTACTCGCTGCGGCCGCAGGAAAAGCAGCACCAGCCGTGGCTCGACCGCGTGCAGCAGCAATTGTTTGCGGCGCTCAGGCTGCTGGAAGCCGAGGCGGGCGCATTCGACGTGGACGCGCTCGACCAGGCCGCCGTCACCGCCGCCGTCACATGGTCGTTCGTCCGGCTGATGGTGCCGCAGGTCGTGGCGCCGGATGATTTCCCGCGCCTGGCCGCCTGGACCGCGCGCGCGGAAGCGCTGCCGGTCTTCCAGCGCTATCCGCTCATTTGAGTGCCACTGAACGGCAAGCGCGCCGGCCCAGGCTGGCGATTTTGCTATGATTGGTTTCACACAAACAACCGGACGTTCCATGAAACTGCCGTCCCAGGCCGCCATGCTCGCGGCCGTGTCGATGCCGATCCTGGCCGGCTGCGCCGCCCCTCCCCCGCAGGACGCCGTGTATCCGCTCCGGCCCGAGCAGAGCGTCGTCCTGGCGCGCGGCACCGTCCTCACGTACGACAGTTACAGCGACAGCCGCTGCCCCGCGAACACGCGCTGCATCTGGGCCGGGCGGCTGATCTTCCGCTTCCTCGTCGATGGCCCGGACGGCGCCGAAGAATTCACGCTCGGTCCCGACCAGCCGACGGCCACGCCCGCGTCGCTGCACGGCGCGCACGTCATCCTCGACACGTCCGCGATCCCGCCCGCGCGCGCGGCCGGCACGCTGCGGCCCGGCGACATCATTCCCGTCACGCTCAAAATTACCGCCAAATGACCACTTCCGCCAAAGCCCTCGCCTGCGGGCTGATGCTCACCATCGTCCTGACACCGCCGCTCGCGCTCGCCAAGACCCCGGTCGCGACGGGCACCGGCGGCGCCGTCGCCACGATCAGCGAAAAGGCCTCGGCGTCCGCGCTCGCCATCCTCAACCAGGGCGGCAACGCCATCGACGCGGCCGTCGCGGCGGCGGCCACGCTGGGCGTCACCGATCCGTTCAGCTGCGGCATCGGCGGCGGCGGCTTCATGGTCGTGTACCTCGTGAAGGACAAGCGCGTGATCACCATCGACCACCGCGAGACGGCGCCCGCGTCGTTCAGCCCGAACGTCTTCCTGGAGAACGGCAAGCCGATCGATTTCGACACGGCCGTCGCCAGCGGCGCGTCCGTCGGCGTGCCGGGCACCGTGCGCGGCTGGCATGAGGCGCTGGAACGCTACGGCACGATGTCATTCAAGAAGGTGCTGGCGCCCGCGATCCAGGTCGCGACGAAAGGCTTCCCCGTCAGCGGCACCATGCACGGCCTGATCGTCGAGAACGAGAAGAAATTCGGCATGTTCGAGACGACGAGCAAGCTGTATCTCAAGAACGGCAAGGCCCTGCCGACGGGCACAGTCGTGAAAAACCCGGACCTGGCGAAGGCCTACCGAGAACTGGCCGCGAAGGGCTACAAGGTGTTCTACGAAGGTCCGCTCGCGCAGGCCGTCGCCGCCGCCGTCAACCGCCCGCCCGTCGCGGCCGGCGTCCAGGTCCGTCCCGGCACGATGAGCCTCGCGGACCTCGCCAACTACGAGGCGCGCATCCGCCAGCCGATCCGCTCCACCTACCGCGGCTACGACATCTACGGCATGCCGCCGCCCAGCAGGGGGGGCGCGGCGGTGGCCGAGGCGCTGAACATCCTCGAAGGTTTCGACCTGAAGGCGATGCCGCGCGCGAACGTCGAACACCTGTACCTGGAAGCGAGCCGCCTCGCGTTCTCCGACCGCAACGCCTACCTCGGCGACCCGGAATTCGTCGACGCGCCCATCGAAGGCATGCTGTCGAAGCAGTTCGCGGCGCAGCGCCGTTCGCTGATCCGGCCGGACCGCGCGGCCGGCGTCGTCCCCGCCGGCGACGCCTTCCTGTACGAGAACGACAAGAGCTTCCCGCTGCGCCCGCAGGCGGACATGATCATGAAGGAAGGCACGCACACGACGCACCTGGCGGTGTCGGACAAATGGGGCAACGTGGTCGCCTACACGTTCACGATCGAATCGTGGGGTGGCAGCGGCATCGTCGTGCCGGGCTACGGCTTCCTGCTGAATAACGAGATGACCGACTTCGATTTCACCGGTCCCGCGCCGAACATCCCCGAAGCCGGCAAGCGCCCGCGCAGCAGCATGGCGCCGACGATCGCCTTCAAGGACGGCAAGCCCGCCTTCACCATCGGCAGTCCGGGCGGCGCGACGATCATCACGACGGTGCTGCAGACGATCGTCAACTACATCGACCTCGGCATGCCGATGGACCAAGCCATCGACGCCCCGCGGCTATCGCAGCGCAACGCGAAAGAGACGTCGGTGGAGCCCGGCTTCACGGACACGCCGCAGGCCCACGCGCTGGAACAGTTCGGCCACAAATGGGAAGCGAAGCCCGAGGAGATCGGCGCCGCGAACGCCATCGTCTTCAACCCGGACGGCACCGTGACGGCGGTCAGTGAAGGCCACCGCCACGGCATCGGCACGGCGCTCGTGCAGAAGCGCGGGCACTGAGACGATGCCCTGATCACGCCAGCCGGTCCGCCGGGAAGGCCGGCGGGGCGGCCAGCATGCGCTTCCAGTCAAACCGCAATTGCACGAGGCAGATAGCCAGCGCGATTTCGATCAGCCACGGCCAGGGCGTCGTGCCGGTGAGCCGGCCCAGCCCGACCGCGACGAGCGCCTGCACCCCCGCCAGCGCGCCGGCGCCCAAGCCCAGCTTCAGGTGCCAGCCGCCGGTCCCGTTCGCGTAATCGCCCAGCAGGCCCATCATCGCCACCTGCCCGGCCAGGCTGCACAGGCCGAGCTGGCGCAGCAGCGCGTCCGGTCCGGCCCCGAGGAGCAGCGACACGGCCAGCACGACCACGGTCAGCACGGCCCAGCAACCCAGTGCCTGGCGCAGCACCCGCGTGGCGAGGCGCCGGTTCAACAACGTCGTATCGCCGGCCAGCGGCGTCAGGCGCAGCAAGGCCTGCTCGCCCCGCGTGCGGCGCATCTGCTGGCCGTACTGGGCCGTGCTGAACGCGATGGTCAGCGCGAGCAGGGCCGGGCCGACGGTCGTCATCCACCCGACGAGCGCCTGTACGTCGGCGGCCTGCGTCCATATCTGCACGAGACGCGCGCCGCCGCCGATGGTCAACAGGGTGACGATCCCGCCGATCCACGCGCTCCAGTGCGCGACCGGACCCAGCGCGTGCAGCAGCATGGCGGCCGGATCGGCGCGTTTGACGTCGCAGCGCAGCGCGACGAAATAGAACGGCAGATTGCCCAGCGCGACCGGCCCCTCGGGCACGGGCTGCTTGTCCTCGCCGCACTGGTCGAAGCGGTCGAGGCGCCTGATCTGGTCGGTGCGCCGCTCGAGATAGGCATCGCCGCCGGCCGGATACAGCCAGCGCAGCGCCCACACCGCGGCGGGAACGGTGAGAATGCCCAGCACGATCGCGCCGACGGGCCCGGTGGCCGCAGCGGCCCAGGCCGGCGGCAGCACGATGTGCGCCAGCCAGGGCCAGTTACCGCCCACGACGAGCAGCACCACGACGTGCTTGTTGCCGGCGCTGAGCAATGCGAGGCCGAGCACGGACAGGGCCACGGCCGGCAACGCGATCCACTTGTCGAGGCCGAAGGCCATGCCGACGGAAGCGAGCAGCCAGTACGCCGCCGTCATCTGCAGCAAGCGGCGGCGCTGGCGCGGCAGCAGCCACGCGTTGACCGGTGAATTCATGCGGATGGAACCCGGCACGAACAGGAAAGTCCAGACGAGCACCAGCACCAGCATGGCAAAGCCGGCCAGCAGGCGCAGGGCCTGTAGCGCGTCCAACCCGCCGTTCACCGTGCCCGCCACGATGAAGACGGCCGCGCATATCCCCGCCGCGCCCAACGACAGCGCCAGCGTGCGTACGGCCTGCGCCTCGCGCCGCGCCGCGGCCGCGCGCCAGATCATCCGAAAATCCTGCAGCGCGGCGTTCATTGCGTCACCTCGATGAACAGATCTTCCAGGCTCAGGGGCTCCACGCGCACGCCCGGCTCGCGCGCGAGACGCGCGACGTCGTCGCCCTGCGCCTGCACGATCACGCTCGCCATCGCGCCCTCCTGGCGCCGCCGCACCTCCCCCGCCAGCGGCGCGCCCGGCAACGCGGCGGCAGGGACGACGATGCGGCGCGCGCTTTCCAGCAGCGCGTCCGTCTGGCCCTGCAGCGCGATGCGGCCATCCTTCAAGAACGCGAGGTCGAACGCGACGCGCTCGAGGTCGGACAGGATGTGCGTGGAAAACACGACCGTCGTCCCTCGCTCGATCACCTGGTCGACCAGCTCGCGCAGGAATGCGCGCCGGCCGACGGGGTCGAGCGCGGACACGGGTTCGTCGAGGATCAGCAGTTCCGGCTCGTGCGCCAGCGCGCGGATGATGGCGAGCCGTTGCTGCTCGCCGCCCGACAGCCGCTTGATCGGTTTGCTGCGCAGGTGCGGGCCGAAGTCCCAGCGCGACAGCAGGCCGTCGACCTTCGCCTGGTTCCAGCGCGGGTACATCGCGCGGAAGTAGTCGAACATCTGCACGGGCGTCAGCCAGTCGAACAAATCGGTGCGCTGCGGGACGTAGCCGATGCGGCCGCGCGCGTCGTCCGACAGCGCGGCGACGTCTTCGCCGAACAGCGCGACGCTGCCGCCGTCGGCCTCGCGCAACCCAAGCATGCATTCGAGCAGCGTGGACTTGCCGGCGCCGTTGCGGCCCAGCAGGCCGACGACCTGGCCGGGGGCGATCTGCCAGTCGAGGCCGGCGAGCACCCGCTGGCTGCCGAAATGCTTGCTGACCGAGGACATGCGAACGATGGCGGCACTCATTTTGTTTCCTTCAAGATGGTTGCAAACAGGGAGAGAACGGTTTCGGGGTCGAGCTCGAGCTGGCGCGCCTCCACGGCGGCGCGCTCGAGCGTGGGTCTGAGCAGACCGGCGCGGTCGGCCGGTTGCGTGGATGCGGAGTCGGCGACCACCATGCCGAGACCGCGCCGGCGCGCCAGCACGCCTTCCATCTCCAGCAGGCCGTACGCCTTCGAGACGGTCATCGGATTGAGCGCCAGCGCCTGCGCGATCTCGCGCACGGACGGCATTTCGTCGCCAGGCTGGAGCTGGCCACCGGCGGACAGGCGGCGCACCTGCTCGACGAGCTGGCGATAGATCGGTTCCGGCGAGCCGGTCGCGATCGAAAACAGGTTGGCGGTGTGTGTGGGCATGGTGTCTACTGTATTAATTGAGTAATACAGTAGGCCGAAAATCGGCCAGGGTCAAGCGATATTTACAAAAAAAGACGGCCTCACGAGGAGGCCGTTAAAAGGCGTGGGCGCCAAGCCGCCCACGTTGGATCTGCGGACGGAGACTGGTCCGCAGGGACGACAAAAAACGTTACATCAGAGGTGCGGGACGATCAGCGGCATCAGGTCGTCGAAGGTGCGGCCGGTGCCGTTCTCGCCGATCGCATGCATCTTCCACTCGCCGCTATGGCGGTACAGCTTGGCCATGATCTGGGCCGTGTGCGAACCCTGCACCGACAGGTCGTAGCGGGCGATCTCCTTGCCGTTGCTCGTGTCGAACAGGCGGCAGAACGCGTTCTGCACCGTCGAAAAATTCTGGCCCGTGAAGCTGTTGACGGTAAAGACGAGCGACCTCACGTTCTCCGGCACCGTGCGCAGGTCGACGACGATCTGCTCGTCGTCGCCGTCGCCGGCGCCCGTGCGGTTGTCGCCGGTGTGCGTGATGCTGCCGTCGCGGCTTTTCAGCTGGCGGAACCAGACCACGTCGACCGGGCGGTTCGATTCGTCGAACATCACGACGGAGGCGTCGAGGTCGACCGCCTGGCTCTTCGCGCCGAAGCCGAAGAAACCGCCCGACTTCGCGACGTCCCAGCCGAGACCCATCGTCACGCGGGACAGGGCGCCGCCGGCTTCCTTCTCCAGCGAGATCTTCTGGCCCTTCTGCAAATTGACTGCCATTTCACACTCCTTTGATTGTCAGCGTCCGGGCGCCTGCATCCACGCCTTGAACGTGGCGCGGTTGCGCGAACAGACATATATCTTGCCGCGACCGGAGAAGCGCAGGACGAGGCCCTCGCCGCTGGTCTGGCTGTTGATGAGGTTACCCAGGAAGCCGCCGCTGGTGCCGGTCGTGATCGAGACCTCGTAATGCAGGGTGCTGTCCCAGGCGACGACGTGCGAGTTGTCGATGATCGCGTCCTTGCCCGGTTCCACGTCCAGCACGTTCATCGAGCCGAAGCCGGAGACGACGACCTGTCCGGTGCCCGAGGTCTCGGTCACGAAAAAGCCGCCGCTCTGGGCGAACAGCGCGTTGCCCAGGCTCTGGGTGCGCACGCGCAGGTCGACGCTGGAACTGGCCGCGACGAACGCGCCGTCGCTGATGATGAACTGGCTCGGGCCGCAGTCGACCACCTGCATCGCGCCCGGCAGCGTGGGGGACAGCAGGCAGTCGCCGTCGCCGCGGGTCGCTTCGATGTGCTGCTGGAAGAACGACTCGCCGTTGGCGAAGGTGCGCATCAGCGCGCTGCCCAGGCCCCCCTTCATCTTGCCCTTGAGGTCGAGCGTCGATTCCATCATGACCATCGCATCCGATTCGCAGTAGATGGTCTCGCCGCGCTTCAGCGACACATGCAGGAAGGGATCGACATCCCCGGTCACGGTAAACACTGGCATTTGTTGGCTTCCTTTCAGGCCGGCGAAGTTAGGGTCAGACGCTCACGCCGTAATTCTTGGCGAGGGGGCCCAGGCCGCCGTTGAAACCCTGGCCCACCGCGCGGAACTTCCAGTCCGCGCCGTTACGATACACCTCGCCGAAAATCATGGCCGACTCGGTGGAACCGTCTTCGGACAGGTCGTAGCGGGCGATCTCGCTGTTGTTGCCCGCGTTGATGCAGCGGATGAACGCCTTGCCGACCATGCCGAAGTTCTGGCGGCGCAGATCGCCTTCGTGGATGGTCACGGCCAGCACGACGCGGTCGACGTCGGCCGGGACCTTGGTCAGGTCGATGCTGAGGGTCTCGTCATCGCCCTCGCCGGCGCCGGTGCGGTTGTCGCCCGAGTGCGTCACCGAGCCGTCGGCCGACTTGGCGTTGTTGTAGAAGATGAAGTCGGCATCCGAGCGGACCTTGCCCGACTGGTTCAGCAGGAACGCGACGCCGTCCAGGTCGAACGCGGCGCCATCGGTGGCGCGCACGTCCCAGCCGAGGCCCAGTTTGAGGCTGGACAGGCCCGGTGCTTCCTTCGACAGGTTGACGTTACCGCCTTTTTGCAAGCTGATTGCCATGATGATTCTCCTTCGTTTTGATGTGAACACCCTGGTTGCCACGTGCGGTGAACTGGTGTTCTGCCGTTCGCCGCGTATTTTTGATTCATTCATGCGCTGGTTGAACACGTGGGCGGAGGCCGCCCACCCTACCTGTCACGCCGGCGCCATCGTTACAGGATGCGTCGCCGGCAGGGTAGGCACCCCCCGTGCCCACGTTGTCCGCCGCATCATTCGGCGTGCGCCAATTCCTTGCCGCCCACACCCAACGCTTCCTGCTGCTTGCGATACCGGATCGACGACCACACCGAGGCGCCGATGAAGGCGACACCCGCCAGGCCCGTGACCAACTCCGGCACGTGGAACTTCATACTCGCCAGCATGATGAAAGCCAGGATACCGATCGCGTAGTGAGCGCCGTGCTCCAGGTACACGAACTGGTCGAGCGTGCCCTTTTCCACCAGGTACACCGTCAGCGAACGCACGAACATCGCACCGATCGCCAGGCCCAGCATGATGATCACGACGTCGTTGGTGATGGCGAACGCGCCGATCACGCCGTCGAAGCTGAACGATGCATCCAGCACTTCCAGGTACAGGAAGCCGCCGATACCGCCGCGCTTCACCATCTCGCCGACGTCGCCGCCGCCCTCTTCCGACTTCTCGAGCATGTTCGACAGCACGTCCACGCCGACGTAGATCAGGATGCCCCACAGGCCCGACATCAGCACGACCATCTTCTGGGCTTCCGGCACCAGCGACAGGCTGGCCATCAGCGCACCGATCGCGATCATCACGGCGATCGACGACACCTTGCCGAGCGACCCGAGCTTGGCTTCGAAGTGGCCGAGCCAGTGGTGTTCCTTCTCTTCATCGAACAGGAAGTTCAGGAAGACCAGCAGCAGGAACATGCCGCCGAACGCCGCCACTTCCGCGTGGTGGTTCGTCAGGTGCATCGAGTACTGCTTCGGATCCTGCAACGCCATGTTCCACACGTCCATCAGGCCCAGGTCGGCCGCCACCGCGACGATCACGAGCGGGAACAGCAGGCGCATGCCGAACACGGCGATGATGATGCCCACGCCCAGGAACAGCTTTTTCCAGAACGGATCCCAGGTCTTCAGCACGGAGGCGTTGACCACCGCGTTGTCGAACGACAGCGAGACTTCCATCACCGCGAGAATCGCGGCGATACCCATCGCCGTCAGCGCGCCGGCCACGCCGGCATGTTCGTAGCCCCACCAGGCCGAGCCCAGCAGGCACAAGGCCGTGACGATGAATGACACCCTAAAATGCTTCATTCTTATGTCCCCTTCCGGGATATGTGTTGTTGACAAGGCGCAGTGTAGATGTATGTAGCCAATCGAAAAAGCGAAGATAATGTGACGGTTACTTCGTAAAAATCTGCGTTATCCTTACGCTAATGAAAACCGACATCAATTTCCGCCACCTGTATTACTTCTGGGTCGTGGCCAACGAAGGGGGCATCACGCGTGCCGCCGAGCGCCTGGGGCTGGCCGTGCAGACGGTCAGTTCGCAGTTGACGCTGCTGGAGCAGTCGCTGGGCAAGACGCTGTTCGCGCAGCAGGGCCGGCGCCTCGTGCTGACGGAAGCGGGCCGCCTGGCGCTGGGCTATGCCGACCAGATCTTCCTGCTGGGCGAGCAGATGCAGGAAGCGCTGAACGAATTCGACAGCGGCCGCATCCGCCTCACGGTGGGCATCTCCGACTCGCTGCCGAAGCTGTCGGCCTACCGCATGCTGGAAGCGGTCACGCAAATGGACCGGCCGGTTCGCATCGTGTGCTACGAAGACCAGTTCGAGGCGCTGCTGGCCGACCTCGCGCTGCACAAGCTGGACGTCGTGCTGACCGACCGCGAAGTGCGTCCCGGCGCGACATTGAAGGTGTTCAGCCACCAGCTGTTCGACAGCGAGATGGTGGTCGTGGGCACGCCCGCGCTCGCGCAGCAGTACGGCGCGGGCGATGATTTCCCGCGGAATCTGAACGGCGCGCCGTTCCTGCTGCCCGCACGTAATAATGCCCTGCGGGGCAAGATCGACGAGTGGTTCGTGCAGCATCACGTGCGGCCGGACGTGGTCGGGGAGTTCGAGGACAACGCCCTGCTCAACACGTTCGGCCGGCGCGGCCTGGGCCTGTTCTTCGCGCCGGCCGCGCTGGCGGACGACGTCGCCGAGCAGTTCGGCGCGGTGCGGGTCGGCTCGGTGCCGACGGTGCGCGAACAGTTCTACATGATTTCGAGCGACCGCAAGATCATGCACCCGGCGGTCGAGGCCATCCTGGCGGGATCGCGAAAAGCGACGCTCCCGGCGGCCTGACCGTTACAATGCAGCTCGGCTTTTGCCTTTCGATTAAACATACCTTCTATGCAAAACGTATTGCTCGTCGTTCTCTCGCTGCTGCTGGTGGCGCTGAACGGCTTCTTCGTGGCGGCCGAATTCGGCATCGTCACGCTGCGCAAGACCCGCGTGCGCGCCATCGCCAAGACCGGCGGCCTGCGCGGACGCATCCTCTATAAAGTCCACAGCCAGCTGGACGCCTATCTGTCCGCGTGCCAGCTGGGCATCACGCTCGCGTCGCTGGGCCTGGGCTGGGCCGGCGAACCCGCCTTCGCAGGCCTGCTGGAACCCGTGTTCGCGCTGATCGGCGTCACGAGCGCCAAGATCATCCACGGCGTGTCGTTCGTCGTCGCGTTCAGCGTGATTTCGTTCCTGCACATCGTCGTGGGCGAGCTGGCGCCGAAGTCGCTGGCGATCCGCGTGCCGGAAGCGGTGGGCCTGTGGAGCGCCGTGCCGCTGTACGGCTTCTACTGGGCGATGTACCCGGCCATCTGGCTTCTCAACGAAAGCGCCAACCTCGTGCTGCGCGTCGCGGGCCTGTCCGGCGTGGGTGGCCACGAGACGCACTATTCGAACGACGAGCTGAAGCTGATCCTGCGCACCAACACGGGCACGCCGGGCGAGCGCTTCACGCACGACGAGCGCCACATCCTCGCGCAGTCGCTGGAGTTCGCCCAGCACACGGTGGCGGACCTCATGCGCCCGATTAACGAGGTGAGCGCGCTGTACGCGAGCCGCTCGCTCGAGCAGAACCTCGACACCATGCGCCGCAACCGCTTTTCGCGCTATCCGTATTTCGACGAGGACGGCGAGGAAGTGCTGGGCGTGATCCACCTGAAGGATTTGTTCTTCGCGGAGCAGTCGGGCAAGGACGTCGACGACCTGACGGACCACCTGCGCCCCGTCGACCTGATCTCGGCGCGCACGCCCGCGATCGAACTGTTCCGCCGGTTCCGCGGCGGCGCCCCGCACTTCGCGCTGATCGGCGAAAAGGGCAAGCGTCCCGTCGGCTTCATCACGCTGGACAACCTGCTGGGCGCCATCGTCGGCGAGATCCGCGACGAGTTCCGCCTCAACGAAAACGACTGGCTGCCGCAGGGCGACGGCACGTACATCGGCAAGGCGAGCCTGCCGATCGTCTCGCTCGAGCGCGTGCTCGGCATCGACATCGACAATGAAGCGATGGGGCTGGACGAAGTCGAATCCGTGGGCGGTCTGCTGATGGCCAAGCTGGGGGATATTCCCAAGCAGGGGCAGCGCATCGAGTTTCCAAAGTTCGACGTGGTCGTCAAGAAGACCAACGGGCCGCGCATCCTGCTCGTGAAGGTGATTCCGCAGCTGGAGCGTGGGGCGGATGAGGATGATCTCGACTAGGAGCGTCCGGCAACAATATTGCGCGGAGAAAACGGCCTGCCAGGGCTATCGATAAGTCGTATCTGTTTCATCGCCGGCCTGCAAGCTGGAAAACAGCGTATTCTAGACATGATCCGGCGCGATTCCGGATATCCACCTGGCACGCCGTGGCGCACCCGACCGGAATACAAGCAATATGAATTACCACGAAAAAAAGATGCTGGAGTATTTTCCGCCCGATCCCGGCATTGTCCCGAGCACCCTGGACTTTCCTGTCGTCGGCATCGGTGCGTCGGCAGGCGGCATCGCCGCGCTCCAGCATTTTTTGGAAGGCCTGCCAGGCAAGACCGGCATGGCGTTCGTGATTGTCCTGCACCTGGCGCCGGAGCACGAGAGCGTCACTGCATCCATCCTGCAGCTCAAGACCCGCATGACCGTCAGCCAGGTGTCGGGCGACGTCACCATCGAGCAAGACCACGTCTACGTGATCCCGCCGAACCGTGATCTGCTGATGAACGCCAACGGACTGCACATTGTCCCGGCAGAGCGCAGCGTGGGAAGCCGTACCACCATCGACAAGTTCTTCCGTACCCTGGCCGAGGTTCACCGGGAACGCGCCATCGGGGTCATTCTGTCCGGCGCGGGTTCGGACGGCGCGGTCGGCATCGCCCGCATCAAGGAAATGGGCGGCGTGACCGTCGCGCAGGCACCGGGCGATGCGGAACACGACGGCATGCCGCTGAGCGCGATCGCCACGAATGCAGTCGACATCGTGCTGCCGGTGGTCGAGATTCCCCAGAAGCTCGTCGAGATCGCGCTCAACTCCCGCAGGATCGTGCTGCCCGAAGCCGGCGAACTTGGCCTTGCCATCGGCCCCGGCAGGTACCCTGGAGACGACGAGCGCGAACGCGCGTTGCGCGACGTCCTGGCCGTGGTCCAGCAACGCACGGGCCATGACTTCCGCCACTACAAGCGGGCCACGATCCTGCGCCGCATCGAGCGGCGGCTGCAGATCGCCATGCTGCCGGACGTCCAGCACTACAAGGCTTTCCTGGAGACGAACCCGAACGAGACGTTCGCCCTGCTGCAGGACTTGCTGATCAGTGTCACGAACTTCTTTCGTGACCGGGAAGCGTTCGAAACGATGGAGCGCGAGATCATTCCACGGGTGTTCGAGAGGGCGGCGCCCGACGAGCAGATCCGCTGCTGGTCCATCGGTTGCGCGACCGGCGAGGAAGCCTATTCCATGGCCATGCTGCTGGCCGACCAGAACGAGCTGCAGCCCGAAGGGCAACAGCGGTCGCTGCAGGTGTTCGCATCGGATATCGATGCGCGCGCCCTCAACGTGGCCAGGATCGGCGCCTACCCGAAATCGATCGTGACCGACGTGCCTCCGAGCCGGCTGCGGCGGTACTTCGAGGAACGCGATGACATGTATTGCATCAAGCGCGAACTGCGCGATTCCGTGCTGTTCGCCAATCACAATGCGTTGCGCGATCCACCATTCTCCCGGGTGCACCTGCTCAGTTGCCGCAACCTGATGATCTATCTCGACCGCGACATCCAGCAAAAAGTCTTCGAGATGATGCATTACGCACTCCAGCCGGACGGTTTCCTGTTTCTCGGCAACGCCGAATCTGCGGATTCGGTGCCGAACCTGTTTGCGGTGGTCGACAAGCGCAACCGCATCTACAAGCCGATCAAGAACCGCCCCAGCAAATACGTCGTGTCGATCGAACCGCCCTCGCCGTATGCGTCGGTGCCCGCCATGCCCACGGCGCTGCCGGCAGCCGGACGCAAGGAGCGCTCGCCGCAGCACGTGTTCCGGGAACTCATCGAGGATGCGGCGCCGCCGAGCGTCATGATCGATGAGCGCAACGATCTTGTGTACACGAGTCGTGCCGTAATCCGCTTCCTGCGTCCGTCGGTCGGCGAGCCGACGCATCATCTGCTGGACCTCGTCCATCCCGAGCTGCAGCTGGAATTGCGCGCGGCACTGTTCCAGGCCAGCCAGACCGGCCAGCCCGTGGAAACCCGTGACGTGCCCGTCCTGATCGAGGGCGAGCCGATGGGCGTGCGTATGCGGATACGCCCGGACGGACGGCGAGGCGGGACCGGCATGACCATCGTTTTCTTCGACGCCTCCGAAATGCGCGCGGACGCGAACATCGCGCAACCCGGTGTCGCCGAGCTCACCATCGCGCGCCATCTGGAAGAGGAGTTGCGCAGCACGAAAAAACAGTTGCGCGGCGTGATCGACCAGTACGAGGCGACGATGGGTGACCTCAAGGCATCCAACGAAGAGCTGCAGGCCGTCAACGAGGAGTTGCGCTCCGCGATGGAGGAGCTGGAGACGAGCAAGGAAGAACTCCAGTCCGTCAACGAGGAGTTGTTGACGGTAAATCTGGAACTGAAAACCAAGGTCGACGAAACGACCAAGGCCAACGACGACCTGCAGAATTTCCTGGCCTCTACCGAGATCTCGACGATTTTCGTCGACCGGATGCTGCACATCAAGCGCTACAGCAAACCGTCCGCCAGGCTGTTCAATCTGATCGCCAGCGATATCGGCCGGCCGCTCGCCGACATCACCCATCGGCTGGATTATCCCGACATGCTGGCCGATATCGAAAATGTCGTCGAGCACCTGCAATCGACCGAGCGCGAAGTGCGCAGCGCCGAGGGCGACTGGTTTATTGCCAGGCTGCTGCCCTATCGCACGTCCGCCGACAAGATCGACGGCGTCGTCCTGACGTTCGTGAACATCACCCAGCGCAAGGCGGCCGAGGAACAGCTCTTCGACAACGAACAGCGCATGCACCTGATCGCGGCAAGCACGCGCGATTATGCGATCGCCACCATCGATCAAGCCGGCCTCGTCACCAGTTGGAATCGCGGTGCCGAGCGCGTTTTCGGCTACACGGAAGCGGAAATGCTGGGTCGTTCGGTCGAACTCCTGCTGCTGCCGGAAGAGCGCGACCACGGTGTGATCCGCGCTGAACTGCTGTGTGCGCTCGAAGAAGGACGGCTGGAACGCGAACGCTGGCTGCTGCACAAGGATGGCACGGAAGTGTTTTGCAGCGACATCACCACGCCCCTGCAGGATAGCCGCGTCCATGGCTTCGTGAAGATTGCCCGCGACCTGACGGGTTCGAAGCGCATGCTCGAGCAGCAGACCGCGCGGCTTGAATGGGAGCAGCACGAGCGCTTGCGCGCGGAAAATGCGACGCGCTTGCGGGATAATTTCTTTACCTTGCTCGCCCATGAACTGAAACAGCCGCTGCACCTGATCCAGCTGACCAGCGAAACGCTGCAGCGGCTGCCGGCGACATCGGACATGGACGTGGTGAGCCACTCCGCGGAAATGATCAAGCAGGCGATCGCGGCAGAGGTGCGCCTGATCGACGATGTGATGGACCTGTCGCAAATGCGCTCAGGAAAGCTAAATCTGCACCGCGACAGCGTGGATATGAGCCTGGCGCTGCGACGGGCCGTGGACATGATGGCGGCGAGCGCGGCGCAGCATGAGGTACGCATCGTCGCCGACCTGCCCGCGGGTCCCGTGATCAGCGGCGACGAGGCCCGTATCCAGCAAATCGCCTGGAGCCTGCTGCGCAATGCGATAGGGCGCTCCGCTGCCGGCGCCACCGTGTCGTTGCGCCTGTACACGGAAAAATCGCTCGTTTGCGTCGAGCTTGAAGACAGTGGCAAAGGTTTCTCGCCGGCGCGCATATCCGGCTTGCTCGAAACGGTCGCGCGCAGCGCGGTGGGGCAATCCGACGAGCCGGACGTCCATGCGATCAGCCTGGCGCTCGTGAAGGAATTGGTATCCAGCCACGGCGGATGGCTTGAAATCGATTCGACGGAGAACGCGCGGGGAGCCCGTTTTCGCCTGTTTTTTCCGCGCGGATTCCCAGTGACAGCCGAGCCCGGGCCCAGCCGTCGTCCGAACGATGTCTTGATGGACAAGAACATCCTGCTGATCGTGGGCGACGACCGGATAGCGGCGTCGTTGTCCCATCTGCTCGAACGCGAGCAAGCCAGGGTAGTGATCGCAAGCTCGGCGCACGATGCCCTGGAGGTAGCGGGCGCAATCGACGAACCGTTCGACCTGGTCTTGATGGATGTGAGTCTGCCGGACATGAGCGGGTTGCAATTGCTGAGCACGCTTCGCGAGCAGCCCGGGTTCGCCCGGGTGCCTTTCATCGCAATGGGTAACCGGCTGCGCGACAGCGAGTTGGCGGCACTGCGTTCCGCAGGGTTCGCGCAGCATATGAGCCTGCCGTTCTCGCTGAAGCACCTGAGCGACATCGTCGTGCGGCTGGAAACCCGCGACGAACATTGACCGCCATCGGCTTGCCGGACCGCGTCAGACGGCGGGCGAGGTCAGAAGACGTTGTTCGATGGCATAACGCACCAGCTGGGACAACGTGGCCACGCCCAGCTTCTCCATCATCCGGGCCTTGCAGGTACCGATGGTCTTGACGGGCATGCCCATGTCGAGTGCGATCATACTGACGCTGCACCCCGTCACGAGGCCGGTGAACACCGCGTATTCGAGATCGGAAAGCGTTTCGTGCGCCGGGCGACGTTCCGGCGGGACCGGCAGCAATACAAGCTGCTCCACGACGGCCCCGCCGACATAGATCCGTCCCGAAGCCACGCAATGGATGGCGGCGATCAGGCATTCCACGGACGTCGACTTGTTGAGAAAGCCCCGCGCCCCTGCCCGGACGGCGGGGAGCGCGTGCTTCTCGACATCGCGTTCGGTCAGCACCAGCGTGCGGACTTCCGGCGTTTCCGACTTCAGCTGGCGTAAGAGGTTCAGACCGGAGCGCCCGGGAATATCCAGCTCGAGCAGCAAGACATCGAAGCCCCCGGCTCGTGCCTGCGCGAGCACTTCGAACCCGTTACCGGCCTCGGAAATCACGGCCAGCGTCGGAACCTCGCGCAAGATGCGGCATAACCCTTCACGCATCAGCACATGATTGTCGGCCATGACTATGCGGATCATGGCCATCGCCCCAGGACAGCGCGCAAAGGGCTTGGTAGCAAGTACATAGTCATGGCCGCTTGCCTTCGAAAACGACGTGCATTGCCAGCATCAGGCGTACTCCGCTGGTATGTCGCTAACGTACCATACCTGCCGTGGGTGTGACGGACGCCAGCTTGCATTACCGAGACACTTCTCTTTTACCGTATGCGGTATTGTGCGAAGATGACATGATCCACGAATGATGGGGACCTGAAGCCATGTGCCACGAAGACATGACCTGTCGCCGAACAAATTATGTGCAAGCCGCTTACGTCGAAGCTGCTGTTCACATCAATAAAGTGCTGGGTTCGGATCGTGCTTACTGGATGCTTATCCGTGAACAGGTACCTGGACCCGTCATCGAAAGAGTATTAAAGGGAGACATCGGGCGCGTCAGGCACAAGGATCGCCGCTACGCCACTCGTCGGGCAACAATCCAGGAACCTGAACTATCATCCGCGATTTCCGAGGTTCGAAAGGACCATTTGACATCGCAGCGGGTGGAAGTTGCGATCGTATTCCAATCGATGCTCGGCACGGATGCCGCCAAGGACTATCTTCAAAAGGCCGATGTTCCGCCATGGATAATAGAACGTGTTCTGAACTCTACGACAAGACGATCGTCCCCAGCGCTTGTCGTTGAGTAATTCTCATCGCTTAATGCGAGTTCAAGTCCGACCCGCCTGCCGTGCTTCCTCCCGATACCGCCCCGGCGACTTGCCGACCAGCCTACGAAAATCCGACGTGAAGTGCGCCTGGTCGAAATAACCGAGCCCCTGGGCCAGTGCGGCCAGGTCGATGTCGGCCCCCTGCGCCAGCCGGTCCGCCGCCTCGTGCAGGCGAAAACGCCGGATGACCCATTTCGGGCTCACGCCCACGTACTCGCTGAACAGCTGCTGCAGGCTGCGCACGCTCATGCGCGCCGTCGCTGCCAGCTCCTCCACCTGCGTCAATCCTGGCGTCGACTCCACCGCACGCAGGATGGCCGCGATGCGGTCGACCTGCGGATCGGGCGCCGGCAGTACGGAGCGCAGCAGCGTCCCCGCCGCCTCGATCATCGCGGTATCGTCAGGCGTATCCAGCACGGCGTCCTGCGCGGCCGTCTCGTCCCACGGGAACACGTCGCTCAGCGCCAGCACCTTGTCCGTGATCGTGTGCAGCGGCCGGCCCAACAATCCGCGGAAGGCGCCGGCACGGAAGCGCAGGCCGCACACCTTGCCCGCGTCCTTCAATTCGTAATCGAACGAGCCCGTCGTCAGGCCCCAGATGCCCGTGCGGGCGCGGTCGAACACGACGTGCGCGCACGGGTAAGGCAAGGTGCGCTGGGTGTGCGAGGGGCGGCCCTGCAAGTCCCACTCGACGATCCAGTAATGGTCGAGGAACGGCGCCAGGTCCGGCGGCGGCAGGTAGCGGCCGAGCCGGAACATCTTGCCGGCGAGGGCTGGTGCGACCACGCCCTTGGCGCGGTCCGTGACAGTGGGTGGTGTATTCATCGCGTCATTCTAGCGCGCATTTTTACAATACCGCGGCTGCGCGCCGGCCTACTCTGTCGGCTCACCGCCATCACGAGGACCTTATGAACCTGACCCTGTTCCACGCTCCGAATTCCCGCTCCGGCGCGGCCCGCATCCTGCTCGAAGAACTCGGCGCGCCCTACGACCTGCACGTGCTGAACCTCAAGAAGAACGAGCAGCGCGCCCCCGATTACCTGGCCGTCAACCCGATGGGCAAGGTCCCGGCCATCCGCCACGGCGACGCCCACGTCACGGAGCAGCCGGCCGTCTTCATCTACCTGGCCGACCTGTTCCCGCAAGCGGGCCTCGCGCCGGCGCTGGGCGATCCGCTGCGCGGCCCCTACCTGCGCTGGCTCGCGTTCTATGGCTCGTCGTTCGAGCCGGCCATCACCGACCTGGCCATGAAGCGCGAGTCCACGCCGCCCATGATGTGCCCCTACGGCGACTTCGACACGATGCTGGCCACGCTGACGGCCCAGCTGCGCGCCGGCCCGTACCTGCTGGGCGAGCGCTTCTCCGCCGCCGACATCCTGTGGGGCATTTCTCTCGGCTGGGCCACGATGTTCAAGCTGGTGCCGGAGCTGCCCGAGGTCATGGCCTATATCGACCGCGTCGGTTCGCGTCCGGCCGCGCGCCGGGCCGCCGAAGCGGATGCGCTGCTGGCGGCCGCGCAGGGTTGACCAGGCCGCTGGCCAGCGCCGTCCCCAGCACGATCAGGGCGCTGCCGGCCGCCATCGCGGTCGTGAACGTCTCGCCGAGGAACAGCACGCCCCACAGCACGCCGAACGCGGGGACGAGGAACGGCACGGCCATCGTCTTCGCCGCGCCCACGCGGGCGATCAGGCGGAAGAACAGCACATAGGCGAGCGCCGTGCAGAGCGCGCCCAGGCACAGCAACGCGACCCAGGCGCGCGCCGACGGGAGCGTTGTCGGATGCAGGGCCGCTGCCGCCGGCGCCAGCACGAGCGCGGCGGCCAGCTGGCTGCCGGCGGCGACGGCCAGCGGCGGCACGGTGGCGAGATACCGCTTGCTGAAGTGGGCGGAAAACGCGTACAGCATCGTGGCCGCCACGCACGCCAGCACGGCCCATCCGGTCGTGACGGCGCCGGCGCCCGGCTTGAAACTGGCGCCGTCCGCCGCGAGCCACACCACGCCGCAAAACCCGAGCGCGAGCCCGGCGGCGCGCACGCGGCCGATGGCCTCTCCCAGCCACACACGCCCGATGACGGCGGCATACAACGGCGTGGCCGCGTTGAAGATGGCGGACAGGCTCGCGTTGATGCCCAGCGCCGCCAGCGCGAACAGCACGAACGGCAGCGCGGAATTCGTCAGGCCCACGAGCAGCACCGGTTTCCAGTGCCGGCGCAGCGCGCTCCAGTCGCCCGCGAGCAGCGGCAGCAACAGCACGGCGGCGATGGCGGCGCGGGCGCCGGCCAGGGTCATCGCGCCGAACTCGCCGGCGCAGACGCGCATGAACAGGTAGGAGGCGCCCCACAGCGCCGCCAGCGCCGCCAGGCAGGCGAGATCGCTCTTCTTCATCAGCGCGCCCTCACCGCGCGCAACGCCGCGTCGAGCCCACGCTCCTCCGGCCCCAGCACGCGCGCCACGCGGCCATCCGCATCGAGCAGCACGACGCTCGGGATGGCGTGAATGCCGAAGGCGGCGAACGCGGCGCCGTCGCGGTCGAGCGCGGGCGGCGGCGTGCCGGGATGCGCCCTGGCGTAGGCGGCCAGTTCGGCCGCCGACGTCCACAACGGCGCGGCGACGGCGAGCCAGTTCACGCCGCCCCGCCGCATGAGGCGCGTCGCATCTTCGCGCACGCGCCGGCAGGCCCGCGCGGTGGCGGGACGGCTCTCGCGCAGATAGGTCTCGCACCACGGGGAAAAGAACACGAGCGCGCGCGGCTTGCCGGCCGCGCCGGCGGGGAGATCGAGGCCCGCCACCTTGTCGCCGACGCGGAACACGCGCGCCGCCTGCGCTTGCGGCGCCAGCGCGACCGGCTGCGCAGGGGCCGCCGCGACCCGGTCTTGCGCGACCCGGTCGAGCGCGACCCGCTCCAGTGCCGCATGCAGCGCCGCATCGTCGAGATGGCCCACGTACGCGATGCGGCCGTCGGCGCCGATCAGCACGTGCTGCGGCGTCACGCGCAGGTTCAGGCGGCGGCCCAGCGTGCCGTCGTCGAGCGCGATCGGCATCGTGAGGCCATTGCGGGCGCGGTAGGCGCGCACGTCGGCCTCGGTGTCGCTGAAGCCCGCATTGACTCCAATGACGTCGATGCGCTTGCCGTATTGCCGGTGGATGCGTTCGAAGCCCGGCATCTGCTTCAGGCACGGCGCGCACCACGTGGCCCAGAATTTCAGGTACACGGGCTTGCGGCCGTAGCGGGTGGCGAGATCGATGGCGCCCCCGTCGAGCGTGCGCAGGACGGCGGCCGGCGCCGGCTGGCCGATCAGCGGCTGGCCCGCCTGCGCGGCGCGGGCGGCGCCGTCGTCCGCGGCTCCGCACGTCGCGCACGTGAACAGCGCGGTGGCGAAGGCGGCGATGAGGTGGATGAGGGTCATGGGATCCTTGATGGTGACGGTGGATGAGGCTTTCATCGTAGCCGGCACTTGGATCAGGCAAAAGACGCAAGAATTGCACGGATCCCTGTACCATTCGGCGCATGGACCACGACCTTTCGATCCGCATCGACCGCAGCGCGCGCACGCCCCTCGCGGGCCAGATCGCCGCCGCGATCGGCGCCGCCATCCACGACGGCCGCCTCGCTCCCGGCGCCCGCCTGCCGTCCTGGCACGACCTGGCCGTGCAGCTGGGCGTCGCGCGCGGCACGGTGCGCGCCGCGTACGACAGCCTGCGCGACCAGCAGCTCATCGTCACCGCCGGCGCGGCCGGCACACGCGTCGCGCGGCAGGCGGTGCGTGCGGGCACCGCGCCGGAACGCCCGGCCGCACTGGCGCCACGCCTCGCCGCGCCCATTCCATTCCAGGTCGGCGTGCCGGGCCAGGACGTGTTCCCGTTCAAGACGTGGTCGCGCATCATGGGCCGCGCGGCACGCGCGGCGGCCGCGCAGCCGCTGGGGTATCCCGATCCGCGCGGCGAACCGGTGCTGCGCGCCGCCATCGCGGCCTACCTCGGCATCGCGCGCGGCATCGCCTGCCATCCGTCCCAGGTGTTCATCGCGAACGGCTACGCCGCCGCGCTCGGCCTGGCCCTGCGCACGCTGCGGCTGGACGGGCGCACGGCGTGGGTCGAGGATCCCGGCTATGCATCGGCACGCAGCGTGCTCGCGCAATACGGCGTGACGCCCGTCCCGGTGCCCGTCGACGCGGAAGGAATCGACGTTGCGGCGGGCGTCGCGTTGTCTCCCGAGGCGGCGCTGGCCGTCGTCACGCCGGGGCAGCAGGCGCCGCTGGGCATGACCCTGTCGCTGGCGCGCCGGCATGCGCTGCTCGACTGGGCCGCGGCGCGCGGCGCCTGGATCGTCGAGGACGACTACCTGGGCGAGCTGCAGCTGCAAGCCCGTGCGACGCCGGCGCTGGCGGCGCGCGACCATGCCGGCCGCGTGCTGCACATCGGGACCTTCAGCAAGACGATCGCTCCGGCGCTGCGCGTCGCCTTCCTCGTCGTGCCGCCCGCGCTGGCGCCGGCCGTCGCCGACGCGGCCGATGCCTGCGCGGCCGCGCCGGCGCCCGCGATCCAGTTCGCGATCGAGGAATTCCTGCGCGACGGCCACTACCTGCGCCACCTGCGCCACATGAAGCGCGTGTATGCCGAACGCCGCGCCGCGCTGTGCGCCTGCCTGCGCGATCTCGGCCTGGCGCATGCGGAGGCCGGCCTGTCCGTGCTGCTGCCGGTGGCGGACGGCATCGACGATGCCGCGCTGGCCGCGCGGGCGCACACGGCGGGCCTCGCGCCGTCCGCCCTGTCGTGGTGGCGCGTGCGCAGGGACGACGCGCCCGGCGGCCTGCTGCTCGGCGTGACCAACGTGCCGTCCGGGCGCGCGCAGGCCGCGTGCGCGGCGCTTGCGCAGCTGCTGCGCTGAGTCGCCACCGGTTCGCCGCACGGTGTGCACGACCCGGCGCAGCGTGCTGGCCCGCGCGCGCGGACACTCCTATCGTGGCGTCTTTCCATATCGGGAGCCGCCATGCGCGCCTTGTTCTCTCTCCTCCTTGCCATTTGTCTCGCCGGTCCGGCGCATGCGGCGGACGCCGATGTCGCCGCCATCCGCCAGATCGTGCAGCAGTTCCAGACCGCCATCGTCGCCCGCGACGGCAAGACGCTCGGGTCGCTGTTCGTGCAGGAAGGCGGCAGCTGGATGTCCGTGCTCGACGAGCCGACGTATGCGGCCGCGAAGGCGCGCAATCCGGCCGCGCAAAGACTCGAGCCGTCGACGTGGCGCGAGTTCGCCGACTTCGTCACGCACAGCGCCCGGCCGATCGAAGAGCGCTTTTATAACGTGCGCATCGATACGAACGGCGCCGTCGCCTCGGTGTGGTTCGATTTCGACTTCCTCGGCGACGGCAAGGTCACGAACCGCGGCAGCGAGACGTGGCAGCTCGTGCGCACGGACGACGGCTGGAAAATTGTCGCGATGCTGTATTCCGTCCACCAGTGACGCGGGCTAGAATGGCCGATCCGTCAACACGTTACCCCGCCGTGAAAGAAGACACCCCGCTCCTCGTCCCCGTCCTCGCCGCCCTGCCGGTGTTCGCGTGCATGGTGATCCTCGGCCTGCCCGCGCTCGGCCACGGCTACGCGGCCACGTTCCGCGCGCTGTTCTTCGTCGCCTGCGCCGCCTGGACCTTGCCGCTCGTCGTGCTGCAGCGGGCGCTGTGGCGCCAGGGCCGCGCGTGGTGGACGATGACGCTCGTCCTGCTCGCGGCGTCGTATGCGATGGCGGTCGTGAACTCGCTGCTGGGCCAGTGGCTGGCGATCGCGCTCGGGCTGGAGACTGGCTACCATTGGGGCGAGCTCGTACGAGGCCTGGACGGCTGCTGGCTCGCGCTGGTCGCCTTCTGCGCGATGCACGCCGTGGCCGTGTACTACCTGTCGCTGCAGCGCACCCGGCTGCGCCTCGCGCAGGCGCTCGCGGACGCGCGCGACGCGGAGCTGCGCGCGCTGCGCCTGCAGGTCAATCCGCACTTCCTGTTCAACACGCTGAACGCCGTCTCCGCGCTCGTCGCGGCCGGCGCCAACCGCGACGCCAATCGCATGCTCGCCCGCGTGTCCGATTTTCTGCGCGCCACGCTCGCGCACGACGGCCGCCACGAGCACACGCTCGCCGAGGAACTGGCGCTGACGGAAGCGTATCTCGACATCGAAAAGGCGCGCCTCGGCGAGCGCCTGCAACTGGCGATGCACGCGGGCCCCGACTTGCTCGACGCCGCCGTGCCCTATTTGATGCTGCAGCCGCTCGTCGAGAACGCGGTCCGTCACGGCATCGCGCCGCTGGCCGCGCCGGGTCGTATCGACATCCGCATCGACCGCGCGGACGACCGCCTGTGCGTGGACGTGCGCAACGACGGCGCCCGGCCGACACAGGCCGGCGGCGGCATCGGCCTGGCCAACGTCGCGAACCGCCTGCGCCATTTGTACGGCGACGCCCAGCGGGTCGATGCGGGCTGGCGCGACGACGGCCGTTTCCACGTGTCGCTGACGTTACCTCTGCGGGTGGCGGCATGATGCGCGTCGCGATCGTGGACGATGAACCGCTGGCCCGGCTCGCCGTGAAGGCAAGGCTCGCGCGCCACGCCGACCTGGAACTGGTGGCCGAATACGGCGACGGCGACACGGCCGCCGCCGGCCTCGCGGCCGTCCGGCCCGACCTTGTGTTCGTCGACGTCGAGATGCCCGGCAAGAACGGCCTCGACATGCTGGCGTCCCTGCCCCGCCCGGAGCGCCCGCTGGCGATCCTGCTCACGGCCCACGACAGCTTCGCCGTGCGCGCCTTCGACCTGGCCGCCCTCGACTATCTTCTGAAACCCGTCGACGACGACCGCCTGGACGACGCGCTGGACCGCGCCCGCACGGCCTTTGCGCACCTGCGCCCCGCCGCGCCGCCGGCATGGACGCGCAGCTTCACGGTGCGCGTCGGCACCCGCTCGGTGATCGTGGACGCGGCCGACGTGGAACGCATCGAGTCCGACGGCGACTATGCGACCCTGCACGCGGGCGGCAAGACGTACCTCGTGCGCGAACCGCTGCAGGCGCTGGCCCGGCGCCTCGACCCGGCGCGGTTCCAGCGCGTGCACCGGTCCAGCATCGTGCGCCTCGACGTCGTCGCCGAACTGCGCGCACTGACGAACCGCGACGCCATGCTGCGCCTGCGCGACGGCACCTTGCTGCGCGCGAGCCGCACCTATATGCCGGCGCTGACGCAGGCGCTGGCCCACCGCATCCATCCCTCCGACCTTTCGTAGAACTCGCATGACCCAACCTGCTTTCGCCCCGCGCCTGCGCGGCCTCGACCTGCTGCGCGCCGCCGCCATCCTCCTCGTCCTGATGAGCCACTACATGGGCTTCGTCAGCCATGCGCCCACGTTCGGCGTCGTCGGCAAGGTCGGCTGGGCCGGCGTCGACCTGTTCTTCGTGCTGAGCGGCTACCTGATCGGCAACCAGCTGCTGGCGCCCGCCGCGCGCGGCGAACCGCTGTCGCTGAAGGCCTTCTTCGTGCGCCGCCTGCTGCGCACGCTGCCCAATTACTATGTCGTGCTGGCGGTGTACTGGCTATTCCCCGGGCCGCCGCTCGGGGGCTCGGGCATGGCGGACCCGTGGCGCTTCCTGACGTTCACGCAGAACTTCGGCCTCGCCTACGGCCAGACGTTCACGCATTCCTGGTCGCTGTGCATCGAGGAGCAGTTCTACCTGCTGCTGCCCCTCGTCCTGCTGGCGCTGGCGCGCCTCGGCTTTCCCGTGCGGCTGGCCTGGGGCCTGCTGGTGGGCGGCATCGTCGCGGGCATGGCGACGCGCGCCGCGGCGTATGCGCTGCACGGGCACGATGCGTTCATGGCCGAGGTTTATTATTCGAGCTTCTGCCGCGCCGACGAGCTGCTGCCCGGCGTCGCCATCGCCCTGCTGCGCAACTTCCATCCGCACGCATTTGCGCGCCTGCTGCGCCACGCGAACGCACTGAGCGCGGCCGGCCTCGCTCTGAGCGTGGGCATCCTGACCTGCATCCACCTCGACTGGCCCGCGACGTCCGTGACCTCCACGTTCGGCTTCTCGCTGCTGGCGATCGGCTTCGCGCTGCTGACGTGCGCGGCGCTGTCGCCGGCCTGCATCCTGAACCGCATCGACATCCCGGGCGCGTCGCAGCTCGCGCTGTGGTCGTACGCCGTCTACCTCGTGCACAAGCCCGTGTTCATGGCGCTGTGCCCGCACCTGGAACGGCTGCACATCGATGCCGGCGCCCCCGTCACCGTCGTCGCAGTCATGGGAGCGGGTATCGCCGGCGGCTGGGTGCTGTACCGCTGCGTGGAGACGCCGTTCATGCGGCTGCGCGCGCGCTGGAGCGGTACGAACAGCGCCGCTCATACCGTCAAAAACGCATTCCATCGCACGGCCGGCGCGGAGTAGCCCGGGCGGGTCTACAGTGACCTCATC
>JBJMVU010000245.1:0-1092 GCA_045810485.1 Massilia sp.
GCTCTGAGGTGTACCAGGTTTAGTGGACATCCCAAATAGAGGACAATACGCTCCCATGGATAAGACGAAACCTGACCTTACCGGGCAAAAGCGCTTTACGAAGGCTTTCAAGCAGGAAGCCGTTGCACGGCTCAAGGAAACCGATAACGCAACCGCCCTTGCGCTGGAGCTCGGCGTACGTCGCAATCAGCTCTACAAATGGGCCGAGACGCTTGAGAAAGCCGGCGCGGAGAAGGCGTTCAACGGCCCGGGGCGGCCGCTAGCCCAGGATGAAAATGAGGTGACCCGGCTGCGGCGGGAAATTGATCGGCTGAAGATGGAGAACGACATCTTAAAAAAAGCCGAAGCGTACTTTGCGAAGCACAAGCCGTGAGGTACGCCTTTATTCATCAGCACTCCCAAGAGTTCCCGATTGCGATGATGTGCCGACTGCTGGAGGTGAGCCGTAGCGGTTGCTATGCCTCGAGCAAGCGCGGGCCCAGCTTGCGCAGTCGGGAAGACGTCGCGTTACGTACACGTATCGAAGCGCTACACGTGGAACAAAGACATGCGCCTGGCGTCATCAAAACTTGGCATCTGCTTCGCGCTGAAGGAGTGAACTGCAGCCGTAACCGCGTGGCAAGGATACGCCGGATCGCTGGCATCGAAACCCGACGCGTGGCACGGTTTAAAAAGATGCGGACGTATCAAAAAACTGAGCCGCCGGCAGAAGATCTCGTCAAACGCGAATTTGCCGTAAAGCTGCCCAATCGGGTCTGGGTCGGCGATATAACGCAGATCGCAACAAGGAAGGGGCCTTTGCATCTTGCCGCCTTCATCGACCTGTGCACGCATCGCGTCATCGGATGGGCCACCGCAACGAGCCAGACAGCCAAGCTGGCCGTGACAGCGCTGCAAGCTGGTATCGCACAGCAAAAGCCTGTCAGCGGGATGATCTGTCATACGGATCAGGGCTCACAGTTTGCGTCAGCCATGTTCCGCAATCACCTACGCGACAACCAGCTCCAGCCCAGTATGAGCCGAAGAGGAAACTGCCACGACAATGCCGTGGCGGAGAGCTTCTTTTCGAACCTGAAGAACGAATTGACGCAC
>JBJMVU010000246.1:0-25487 GCA_045810485.1 Massilia sp.
AAGGCGCCGTTGTGGAACCAGTCGTCGCCGCGCCAGCCGTCGACCATGGGGCTCATCGGCACCGCGGCCCTCAAGGCAGGGTGGGGCTCGACCAGCGCCATCAGCACCGTAAAACCTTCGTAGGAGGAGCCGACCATGCCGACCTTGCCGTTCGATTGCGGGATGTTCTTGACCAGCCAGTCGATCGTATCGTACGCGTCGGTCGTGTGGTCGACCGGCGTGTCGTTCAGCGGGCCGCGCACGGGGCGCGTCATCACGTAGTCGCCTTCGGAACCGTACTTGCCGCGCACGTCCTGGAACACGCGGATGTAGCCGTTCTCGATGAAGGCGTCGTCACCGTCGCCGAGGATCGATTCGATGTGCGGGCTCTTCATGCGGCCCGCGCGGCCCGAGGCGTTGTATGGCGTGCGCGTCAGCATGATCGGCGCCTTGCCTTCCATGACGCTCTTCGGGATCACGATCACGGTGTGCAGCTTGACGCCGTCGCGCATCGGGATCATGACGTCCTGCTTGACGTAGTCGGCGTTCGGGACCGTCGTGGCGAATTTCGCAGCCGGGATGTCCGGCGCCATCGGTGACGTCTGGGCGTGCGCCGCGCTGGCGAAGGCGGCGGCAAGCACGAGGGAAAGGACGGACAGGGGCGGCAGGCGGTAACGCGGCATCGGATTGGTCTCCACGGGACGGTTGAGTGAGCAACCTTGGATAAAGATTGCAACCGAGCATGGTACCGAACCGTGGGAAACTCTGCAAACGCGCTACCCAAATTCGGGGTCAGAGCACTTTTTCAGGCACGGTCTTCAGAGCAAAATTTCGCGCTAGCCATCGCTTGCCCGAATCTGCGCGCGATCATGTGTCGCGACGCCGTGTGCGCATCCTGGAGGGGGAATGTTTATCTGAACATTGACCCAAAATGTGCTCTGACCCGAATTAGAGCAAATGGCCGGTGGGAACCGGCCGGTAGTTCAGGCGGACAGGAGCTTGCGGCTTGCCGGTGCGGAGACGGCGGGCGTGCTCGCCGCCAGCTTGAACGTGCTGACGACGGCATCCAGCTCGCGCGCCTGTTCCTGCAGCGCGGCGGCGGCCGCGGCAGCTTCCTCGACGAGGGCCGCGTTCTGCTGGGTCGCGTCGTCCATCTGCGCGATCGCCTGGTTGACCTGGGAGATGCCCAGGCTTTGTTCCTGGCTGGACGCGGCGATGTCGCGCATCAGCACTTCCGCGCGGCGCACGGAGCCGACGATCGCTTCCATCGCCTTGCCGGCGCCGTCGGCCAGCGTGCTGCCCGCATCGACCTTGGCAACGGAATCCAGGATCAGCTGGCGGATCTCTTTCGATGCCGCCGCCGAGCGTTGCGCCAGCGTGCGCACCTCGCCGGCGACGACGGCGAAGCCGCGGCCCTGCTCGCCCGCGCGTGCGGCTTCGACGGCCGCGTTCAGCGCGAGGATATTGGTCTGGAAGGCGATGCCGTCGATGACGCCGATGATCTCGGAAATCTTGCGCGAGCTTTCCGTGATGGCGCCCATCGTGCGCACGACTTCCGCCACGACGGCGCCGCCTTTTTCGGCCGATTGCGCCGTCTCGGACACGAGGCGGTTCGCTTCCATCGCGTTCTCGGCGTTGTGGCGCACGGTGGTCGTCAGTTCTTCCATCGCGGCCGCGGTTTCTTCGATGCTCGACGCCTGCGCTTCCGTGCGCGCGGACAGGTCCAGGTTGCCGCGGGCGATTTCCTCGGTGGCGCCGGCGATCACATGGCTGCTGTCGCGCACCTTGCCGATCGTGCCGCTGAGCGAGCCGACGAAGCGGTTGAACGCCCGGGCCAGCTTGCCGACTTCGTCCTCGCCGTCCGCCTGCAGACGGCGGCTGAGGTCACCGTCACCGTCGGCGATCTCGCCCAGCATGCCGGCCGCGCCCATCACCGGCGCCGAGATGGCGCCCGCGACGAACCAGATCGCGGCGAGGCCCACGGCGCCGCCGACGAGGGCAGCGACGATTGCGGACACGGCCGCCGTGCGGCCGATATTGCCCAGCACTTCGGTTTCGGGCACCTCGGCGATGACGTACAGGTTCAGTTCCGGCACGTACGACGAGGCGACGAACTGGCGGCCCGCCGGCGCATCGTAGTGGCTGGAGGCGAATGCCTGCTTGCCCAGCAGCGAACGCGCCAGCTCCGGGGTGAAGCCGGGCAGCTTGTCGAGGGTGTGGTGGTTGTCGAGCAGGCCGCGGTCACGGTGGACCAGCAGCGTGCCGTCGGTGCTCACCAGGTAGACGTAGCCGGATTTGCCGAGGCGGTAGTTGCGGATGCTGTTGGCCAGCGCTTCGGCGGAGAGGCCCAGGCCGGCGATCGCCAGCTTGCCGCCCGGCGTCTGCACGCGCGCGTCGATGAACAGCATGTAGACGCCCGTGGTGCCGTCCTTGTCCAGGTTGAGCGTGTAGGGCGCACCGCTGTCGAGGAATTTCTTGAACCACGCATCCTTGTCCGATGCCTTGTCGATCGTGCGGTCGAGCCCCTTTTCGGTGAAATATTTCGACGTCGTGTCCGACACCCAGAACACCGTGGCCGCATGGTTGGCCTCGTACAGGCGCTTGGCCTGCGCGGTCCACGCGGCGAGGCCGTCGTCCGGGTTGCCTGCGTCTTCCCACGCCTGCAGGAAGGTGTTGTGCGCCAGCGTCTGCGAGATCGCGGCGGGTTCCGCGATCTGGCGCTGGATGTCGTTGCGGATGGCGCTGACCTGCGCCGGCAATTCGTTGCCGACGACGCGCTCGCGCATCTGCGCACTCGTC
Source organism: Massilia sp. (assembly GCA_045810485.1). Lineage (GTDB taxonomy): Bacteria > Pseudomonadota > Gammaproteobacteria > Burkholderiales > Burkholderiaceae_D > Telluria. The sequence goes on from JBJMVU010000246.1 coordinate 2,779, forward strand.
ATCGAAATGGACAGGGTGGAAGAGATGGCGATGAATACGAGCAGACACACGCCCATGCTGAGCATGAGCTTGCTGCGGATGCCGAGATGACGGAAGTTCATGAACGGGAATTGTCTCGTGGTAAGGTTTATTGAGTGTAATCAGGGATGCGTTGGATGAAGCCCGTAATTAATGATTTTGCTCAAATTTGGGACCTTGACGCGGCATCTCTACAACGTTCTTTTATAGTCTTGTAAATGTTCGGACAGCTGATCTGGTCAGCGATATACGGGATATCTACCCTTGAGTATGTTGTCGGTTTGCTTCTGGTCGGCACGCAAGAATGCTAAGCTACCGCCTTTCCCACGCCGGTAACCATCGATGATCATCGTCCATCACCTGAACAACTCGCGCTCCCAGCGCATCCTGTGGCTGCTGGAAGAACTGGGCCTGGACTACGAGATCAGGAAGTACCAGCGCGATCCGAAGACGATGCTGGCGCCGCCCGAACTGCGCGCCGTGCACCCGCTGGGCAAGTCGCCGGTGATCCAGGATGGCGGGACGATCGTGGCGGAATCCGGTGCGATCGTTGAATACCTCGTCGGCCGCTATGGCCCGGCTCTGGCGCCGGCGCCCGGCACGCCCGAGCGGCTGCGCTACACGTACTTCCTGCACTACGCGGAAGGATCGGCGATGCCGCCGCTGCTGCTGAAACTCGTGTTCGACAAGGTGGAGACGAGCCCGGCGCCGTTCTTCGTGCGGCCGATCGCGCGCGCCATCGCGAACAAGGTCAAGAGCAGCTACGTGCTGCCGCAGATCCGCCAGCACCTGGCCTACCTGGAGGGAGAACTGGGCCAGCGCACGTGGTTCACGGGCGACGATTTCTCCGCCGCCGACATCCAGATGAGTTTCCCGCTGGAGGCAGCGGGCGCGCGCGGCGGATTGGATGGACAATACCCGAACCTCGTCGCCTTCCTCGACAGGATCCACGCGCGGCCGGCCTACCGGCGCGCGCTCGAACGGGGCGGCGAATACGGTTTTGTGAAATGAGCGTGAAATGAGCGTGAAGTAAGACATCCATGGCAAAGCTGCTGGCCATCGACGGCCTGAACATCGTGCGGCGCGTGTACGAGGCGAGTCCCGAGCCGGACTCCGACCTCAAGGCGAGCATCGCCCTGCGTCACGCGTTCTCGTCGTTCCGCAACCTGCTCGACGCGCACGCGCCCACGCACGTGCTGGCCGCGTTCGACTACGGCGGCCCCACGTGGCGGCACACGCTGTATCCGCGCTACCGCGAAGGCCGCGCGCCGATGCCGGGCGTGCTGCGCGATGCGCTGCCGGAATTCCACGAGCGCCTGCGCAAGGCCGGCCTGCAGGTGCTGATGCTGCCCGAGGTCGAGGCGGATGACGTCATCGGCACGGGCGTGACGCGCTGGCTCGCGGAAGGGCGCGGCGACGCCGTCGTCGCCACCACCGACAAGGACCTGCACGCGCTGATCGCGCACGGCGCGCTCGTGTGGGATCATTTCAAGGGCGAGTGGCATGACGACGCGTGGGTGCGCAACAAATTCGGCGTCGCGCCCGAGCGCCTGCACGACCTGCTGGCGCTGATGGGCGACCCGACCGACGGTGTGCCGGGCGTGTCGAAGGTCGGCATGAAGACGGCGGCGCGGCTGCTCAACGCGTACGGCGACCTGGACGCCGTCATGGCCGGCGCCGGCATCCTCAAGACGCCGCTGGGCGAGCGCCTGCGCGCGGAACGCGAGATCCTGCAAGTGTCGCGCAAGCTGGTGCAACTGAAGACCGACGTGCGGCTGGGCGTCACGTGGAACATGCTGGCCTACGAGTCAGACTGAAGAAAGGAAACCGATGCTCAAGGCGATCATCGTCGACGGCGGCGCCGTGGCGCGCGGCCTGCTCAACACCGTGCTCACGGACGGCGGCTACGACGTGGCCGGCCAGGCCCATACGGCGGCGGCCGGGTTCGCGCTCGCTCTCAAGCACCAGCCGCACATCTTCTGCATCGCGCGCGAGCAGTTCGAGGACGGCCGGGAAGCCGTCGACCAGCTGCGCGCGCAACTGCCCAAGACGCTGATCTTCATGGTCTCCGGCTCGCTCGACGCGCCCGCCATCCAGGCGGCGGTCGCGGGCGGCGTGCACGGCTTCATCGTCAAGCCGTTCAAGGCCGACACGGTGCTGCGCACGATCCGCAATACCGTCATCTCCATCGTCAAGAAGCACCGCGGGCCCTGACAGGCCGCGTCAGGTCCGCCGCCGCAATTCATCCGCGGCGATCGCCGCCAGTTCCTGCAGCGCCCTGACCTCGCGCGCGCGCAGGCGGCGCGGCTCGCGGTCCAGCACGTACAACGTGCCGAGCGGGTGGCCGCCCGCGTCGACCAGGAGAGCGCGCTGATGAAGAACCCGCGCCTGGCCGAGGCCACCTTGCAGGCGCTGGATGCGGCCGGCGTGCGCCTCGCGATCGACGATTTCGGCACCGGCTGCAGCAGCCTGGCGTACCTGCAAAGCCTGCCGGCGCAGGTGGTCAAGATCGACCGGTCGTTCGTGCACGGCATCGAACGCGACGAGCGCAAGCGCTCGCTGGTCGCGGCGATGATCAAGCTGTCGCACGACCTGGGGCACCGCGTGGTGGCGGAAGGGGTGGAGACGGCGGACGTGCTGGACGTGCTGAAGGACGCCGATTGCGACGAGGCGCAGGGCTATCTGTATGCGCGGCCGCTGGCGCCGCAGGCGTTCGTGCAGTGGGTGGAAAAACGCGGCAAAACAGAATTCGCTACCGCTTGAACGTCGCCCCTGCGAAGGCAGGGGCCCAGGTTTTACGCGTATCGAATGCGTGCAGAAATTGGGTTCCCGCCTTCGCGGGAACGACGTGCTGGTGAATTGGGTTCCCGCCTTCGCGGGAACGACGTGCTGGTGTTGCGGGTCTTGTTTTTACGCCGCGTCTTTCGCCGCGGCCAGCAACCCCATCTCTTCCGACCCGAGCAGCTTGTCGATATCGAGCAGGATCAGCATGCGCTCGTCGACGGTGCCCAGCCCGCGCAGGTATTCGCCCGACACGGTGGCGCCCAGGTCCGGCGCCGGCTTGATCTGGTCCGGCGTCAGGGTGACGACGTCGGAGACGCTGTCCACCACCATGCCGATCGTGTGGTTGTTGATGTTCAGGACGATCACGACGGTGAACGCGTCATAGGTCGGCGCGCCGACGTTGAACTTGATGCGCATGTCGACGATCGGCACGATGCTGCCGCGCAGGTTGACGACGCCCTTCAGGTACTCGGGCGCGTTGGCGATGCGCGTGACGGCGTTGTAGCCGCGGATTTCCTGGACCTTCAGGATGCTGATCGCGTATTCCTCGCCGCCCAGGCGGAACGACAGCACTTCGGTCGCGTTGTTGATCTCTTCAGCCATGACTATCCTTCGTTAATTTCCGTGTGGCAATATACCGAAAGATTACGACATTTTTGTGTTCGATACGATGGGCAAATGACAATCGTGACCAAAAATGCCGTGGCTGCGGGCAGAACGCAACAATCAGACGGCGCTGGCCGTATCGATGATGCCGCCGCCCAGGCATACGTCGCCGTCGTACAGCACGGCCGACTGGCCCGGCGTCACGGCCCATTGCGGGTCGGTGAAGTCGAGGGTAAAGCGGTCCAGGCCTTGCGGCGCGACCGTGCACGGCACGTCGGCCTGGCGGTAGCGCGTCTTGGCCGACAGGGCGCGGGGCTCGGGAAGCTCACCGGCGATCCAGCTGGCCTGGCCGGCGCCGAGATTGGCCGACAGCAGCCACGGATGATCGTGGCCCTGCACGATGTACAGCGTGTTGGTGGCGATGTCCTTGCGCGCCACGAACCACGGCTCGCTCGTGCCGTCGGCATTCTTGTGCGACTTCAGGCCGCCGATGCCGATGCCCTTGCGCTGGCCCAGCGTGTAGAACGACAGGCCCACGTGCTCGCCCACGGTCTGGCCGTTATCGAGCTTCATCGGGCCCGGCTTGTGCTGCAGGTAGCGGCCGAGGAATTCGCGGAACGGACGCTCGCCGATGAAGCAGATGCCCGTGGAGTCCTTCTTCGCCGCGTTCGGCAGCTTCAGCTTTTCGGCGATCTTGCGCACTTCCGTCTTGGCGATCTCGCCCAGCGGGAACAACGATTTCGACAACTGCGCCTGGTTCAGGCGGTGCAGGAAGTAGCTCTGGTCCTTGGTCGAATCGAGGGCTTTAAGTAGTTCGAATTTGCCGGTCGAGCCGTTCTGGCGCACGCGCGCATAGTGGCCGGTCGCGATCAGGTCGGCGCCCAGCTTCATCGCGTGGTCGAGGAAGGCCTTGAACTTGATTTCGGCGTTGCACAGCACGTCCGGGTTCGGCGTGCGGCCGGCCTGGTATTCGCGCAGGAATTCCGCGAACACGCGGTCCTTGTATTCGGCGGCGAAGTTGACCGCCTCGATGTCCACGCCGACGACGTCGGCCACGCTGGCCGCGTCGATCCAGTCCTGGCGCGTGGAACAGTATTCGGAATCGTCGTCGTCTTCCCAGTTCTTCATGAACAGGCCGACGACTTCATAGCCCTGTTCCTTCAGCATCCAGGCCGCGACCGAGGAGTCGACGCCGCCCGACATCCCGATCACGACTTTCTTTTTAATCATTTCAGGTTACGTCCGGTTTGATGGTGAGCCCGTTGTCGAAGACCGAGTGGTCCGTGTACAGCAGGTCCAGGGGCGTGCGCTTGCCCGCCAGGTAATCGTCCACGCACCGCAGCACGATGGGGCTGCGGTGGCGCTCGCGGCATGCGGCCAGTTCGTCGCGCGTGAGCCACAGCGTGCGCAGGATGCCATGGTCCAGCGCCTGGTCGAACTGCCTGCCGGCCTTGCCGCAGAACGTGAAGCGCAAATACGTCACGTCATGCCCGCGCGACCTGGAGTGGTAGCGCGACAGATACATGCCGACGAGGGCTTCCGGGATGAACTCGTGCGCCGTCTCTTCCATCGCCTCGCGGACCACCGCCTGTTCGAGCGATTCGTGCGGGTCGAGGTGGCCGGCGGGCTGGTTCAGCCGGATGCCGTCGCTGGTTTCTTCTTCGATCAGCAGAAAGCGGCCATCGCGCTCGATAATCGCGGCGACGGTGACTGACGGTCTGAAGGTATGGGTCATGCGCGTCCTTGTAGTGAGCCGACATTCTACCTTGATGGAACGTGCGTTGCTCGGGCGCACGCTGCAGTGCAACAGTTTCGGACAAGTTTGAATATTGATTTGAAACAAAAAGCTTATAGATTCACCTAGGTTCTGGCGGGCTATGCCATGAGAATTGCCGATCTGTTTACGAAAAACCACTTATCTGTATTGATCGGGGGCGTTACATGCTAGATTGTGGACAGTTTATCAATTATACGGAGGCATCATGAGAATTGGTGTGCCGGCCGAATCGAGGCCGGGCGAGACGCGTGTCGCAGCAACTCCCGAAACCGTCAAGAAGCTGGCTGCCCAGCACGAAGTGATCGTGCAATCCGGCGCCGGCGTACATGCTGCCGTGATTGATGACGCCTACGTTGCCGCCGGCGCCCGCATCGGGACGGCGGCGGAAGCGCTCGGGGCCGACCTCGTCCTGAAAGTCCGCAGTCCGAACGCGGAAGAGCGTGCGCTGATGACGCCGGGCGCCGCCCTCGTCGGCATGCTCAACCCGTTCGATACCGACAACCTGGCCGCGCTGGCCCGGCAGCGCATCACGTCGTTCGCGCTCGAAGCGGCGCCGCGCATCACGCGCGCCCAATCGATGGACGTGCTGTCGTCGCAGGCGAACATCGCCGGCTACAAGGCCATGATCATGGCGGCCAACGCGTATCAGCGCTTCATGCCGATGCTCATGACGGCCGCCGGCACCGTGAAAGCGGCGCGCGTGCTGATCATGGGCGTCGGCGTCGCCGGCCTGCAGGCCATCGCGACCGCGAAGCGCCTGGGCGCCGTCATCGAGGCGTCCGACGTGCGTCCGCCCGTGAAGGAGCAGGTGGAATCGCTGGGCGCCAAGTTCATCGACGTCCCGTTCCTCACCGACGAGGAACGCGAGATCGCGAAAGGCGCGGGCGGCTATGCGCGCCCGATGCCGGCCGACTGGATGCGCCGCCAGGCGGAACTCGTGCACGAGCGCGCGAAGCTGGCCGACATCGTCATCACGACCGCGCTGATCCCCGGCCGCAAGGCCCCGGTGCTCATCTCCGAAGAGACGGTGCGCGCCATGAAGCCGGGTTCCGTGATCGTCGACATGGCCATCGAGCAGGGCGGCAACTGCCCGCTGACGGAGCTCGACAGGACGGTGATCAAGCATGGCGTGACGATCATCGGCGAGCCGAACCTGCCGGCGCTCGTGGCGGCCGACGCGTCCGCGCTGTACGCGCGCAACGTGCTGGACTTTTTGAAACTCGTGATCGACAAGGACGGGAAGCTCGTCATCGACCGCGAGGACGAGATCGTGCGCGCGGTGCTGGTCGCCATCGACGGCGACGTGCTGCGCAAGGCGGCCTAAATCAAGGGAGACGCGTCATGGAAATCAGCCATACCATCATCAACCTGATCATCTTCGTGCTGGCGATCTACGTCGGCTACCACGTCGTGTGGACCGTCACGCCCGCGCTGCACACGCCGCTGATGGCGGTGACGAACGCCGTCTCCGCCATCATCATCGTGGGCGCCATGCTGGCGGCCGGCCTCACCGAAGGTCTCACCGGGCGGATCGCCGGCACCATCGCCGTGGCGCTGGCCGCCGTGAACGTGTTCGGCGGCTTCCTCGTCACCCAGCGCATGCTGGAGATGTTCAAGAAGAAGGAGCCGAAAGCGAAGCCGGCGCCCGCCGTCAAGGATGCCGTCGGCGTCGCCAAGGAGGCCGCATGAACCTGATCAGCATGAACGTCGTGACGCTGCTGTACCTCGTGGCGTCCGTGTGCTTCATCCAGGCCTTGAAGGGCCTGTCCTCGCCGTCGACCGCGCGCATGGGCAACGCGTTCGGCATGACGGGCATGGGCATCGCCGTCATCACGACCATCGCCCTGATGTTCAAGCTGAAGGAGCAGATGCAGACGGGCGGGATGGGCTTCGGCCTCGTGCTGCTCGGCGTGGTCGTCGGCGGCGCGATCGGCGCGGTGGCCGCGAAGCGCGTCGAGATGACCAAGATGCCGGAGCTGGTGGCCGCGATGCACTCGCTGATCGGCCTCGCGGCCGTGTGCATCGCCATCGCGGCCGTGTCCGAGCCGTGGGCGTTTAATATTGCCGCGCGCGGCGAAGGGCTCCCGTTCGGCAACCGCCTGGAACTGTTCATCGGCACCTTCGTCGGCGCCGTCACGTTCTCGGGTTCCGTGATCGCGTTCGGCAAGCTGGCCGGCAAATATAAATTCCGCCTGTTCCAGGGCGCGCCCGTGCGCTATCCCGGCCAGCACATGATCAACCTGTTCGTCGCCCTCGCCATCGTCGGCCTGGGCCTCGTGTTCTGCTTCTCGGACGGCGCCGCGCCGGCGTGGACGCCGTACATCGTGATGGCCGTGCTGTCGTTCGTGCTGGGCGTGCTGATCATCATCCCGATCGGCGGCGCCGACATGCCCGTCGTCGTGTCGATGCTGAACTCGTACTCGGGCTGGGCGGCGGCCGGCATCGGCTTCTCGCTGAACAACTCGATGCTGATCATCGCGGGTTCGCTCGTGGGTTCCTCGGGCGCGATCCTCTCGTACATCATGTGCAAGGCGATGAACCGCTCGTTCTTCAACGTGATCCTGGGCGGCTTCGGCGGCGAGGCGGCAGCGGCCGACACTGGCGGCGCGAAGGAACAGCGCCCGGTGAAATCGGGCTCGCCGGAAGACGCGGCGTTCATCCTGCAGAACGCCGAATCCGTCATCATCGTGCCGGGCTACGGCCTCGCGGTCGCGCGCGCCCAGCACACGGTGAAGGAACTGGTCGACAAGCTGACGGAACACGGCGTCCAGGTGCGCTACGCGATCCACCCGGTGGCGGGCCGCATGCCGGGCCACATGAACGTGCTGCTGGCGGAAGCCGAGGTGCCGTACGACCAGGTGGCGGAGATGGAAGACATCAACGGCGAGTTCGGCCAGACGGACGTGGTGCTCGTGCTGGGCGCGAACGACGTCGTGAACCCGGCCGCGAAGGATCCGAAGTCGCCGATCGCGGGGATGCCGATTCTCGAGGCCTATAAAGCCAAGAGCATCATCGTCAACAAGCGGTCGATGGCGTCGGGGTATGCGGGGCTGGACAACGATCTCTTTTATCAGCCGAACACGATGATGGTGTTCGGCGATGCGAAGAAGGTGATCGAATCGATGGTGAAAGCCGTCGAATGACGTTGAACGCGTGGGCGCGGCCGGCGTAGGCACCCTGTGCCCACGCGTTCAACCAGCGTATGCATGGGCGCGCGTTCAACGGCGTCCGAACATCATCAACTCGGCGAGCAGCATGCGCGCCGGTTTCACCGTGTCCAGCGCCGCCAGCGCCAACCCGAACAGGGGCTGCAACGGCCCCGTATTCGCGAACACGCGCGCCATCGCATCCGTCGTGCGGATGATGGCGCCGCGGTCGCGCGCACGTTCTTCCGCGAAGCGCGCCAGCGCGTCCGCGATGCCGTGATCCCCATCGATCCCGCGTGCCAGCAGGCGCGCCAGCACGGCCGCGTCGCGCAAGCCGAGATTCAAGCCCTGTCCCGCGACCGGATGCAAGGTCTGCGCCGCATTGCCGATGGCGACCGTGCGCGCCGAGAACCGTGGATCCGCATTCAGCCCGAGCGGGAAGGCGGCCCGTTCGGACGCGCGCGTAAAGGCGCCGAGACGTTCGCCGAACGCCTCGCCCAGCTGGCGCAGGAAGTCGGCCTCGCCCAGGTCGAGCAACTGCTGCGCGCGTTCCGGCCGCACGCACCACACGAGCGCATATTGGTGGCCGTCCGCGCCGTCCTGCGGCAGCAGCGCGAGCGGGCCTTCGTCCGTGAAGCGTTCGAAGGCGCGGTGCGCGATCGGCTGGCTGCTCGACACGCGCGCGATGACCGCGGTCTGCGAGTAGTCGCGCCGCTGCGGTCGCTCGGCCTGTGCGCCGAACACGCCGCCCTCGGCCTGCACGGCCACCTTCGCATGCAGCTTGCGTCCATCGTCCAGGTCGAGCATGACGCCGTCACGGTCTTCGTGCAACGCCGCCACGCGCACGGGGCGCAAGGTCTGCACGCCCGCGCGCTCGCATGCGCGCGCCAGCGCGTCGACGACGACGCCGTAGCGCGCCACATAGCCCAGCGCATCGAGCTGGTGTTCCGCGCGGTCCATCATGCTGCGGCCCAGGTGGCCGCGGCGCGACACGTGGATCTGGTGGATAGGCGTCGCGTGCGGCTGCACGTTGGCCCAGGCGCCCACGTCGACGAGCAGCATGCGGCTGCCCCACGACAGCGCGATCGAGCGCGGGTCCGAGATCGCTTGGCCCAGCGCCTTCGCATCGACGAGGGCGATGCGCCCCGGCTCGACGCCGCGGCGTGCCATCAGCGCGGCCAGCGCGAGGCCGACCGGGCCGGCGCCGCAGATCGCGACGTCGACATGCAAGTCCCGCGGTTCAGCCATGCGCAGGGGGCCTCCCCACGATCGCTTCGATCTCGGCCACCGTCTTCGGCGCGGACGCCGTCAGCAGGCGATAGCCGTCCCGCGTGACGACGACGTCGTCCTCGATGCGGATGCCGATGTGCCAGAAGCGCTCCGGCACGCCGTCGGCCGGACGCACGTAAATGCCCGGTTCCACCGTCACCACCATGCCTTCGACGAGCGGGCGCGAAGGCTTGTCGGGCACGGTCACGTCGCGGTACGCGCCCACGTCGTGCACGTCCATGCCGAGCCAGTGGCCCGTGCCGTGCATGTAGAACGGGACGTGGGCCTTGGCGGCGATGGCCTCGTCCACGGTGGCGCAGGCCGACTTGTCGATGAGGCCCAGGTCGAGCATGCCCTGCACGAGCACGCGCAGCGCCGCTTCGTGGAAGGCGCTGTACGGCCGGCCCGGCGCGATGGCGGCGAATGCCGCGTCCTGCGCCGCCATCACCAGTTCGTACAGCGTGCGCTGGGCGTCGGTGAAGCGGCCGTTGACGGGGAACGTGCGGGTGATGTCGGACGCGTAGCCATCCAGCTCGCAGCCGGCGTCGATCAGCACGAGATCGCCGTCCCGCATCTGCCGGTCGTTGACGTTGTAGTGCAGGACGCAGGCGTTCGGGCCGGACGCCACGATGGGCGTGTAGGCCGGGAACTGGGCGCCGTGCTTGCGGAAGGCATACAGCAGTTCCGCTTCCAGTTCGTACTCGAACATGCCGGGCTTCGCCGCCCGCATCGCGCGTGCGTGCGCACCGCCCGAGATGTCGCCGGCACGCAGCATCAGGGCCTGTTCGTCGGCGTCTTTTATCAGGCGCATCTCGTCCAGCAGCGGCGTCAGGTTGACGAACGTGTCGGGCGCCGTCGTGCCGGTGCGGCCCTGCGCGCGCACGGCCTTGATCCAGCCGGTCACCTGCGCATCGAGCGCCGCGTTCGACGCCAGCGCGTAGTACAGCGCGGGCGCGTTGGCGAGGATGCGCGCCATGTGCGTATCCAGTTCGGCGATCGGGTAGGCGTCGTCGACACCGAGCGCCGTGCGCGCCGCTTCCGGACCGTGGCGGTAGCCGTCCCAGATCTCGCGTTCGATGTTCTTTTCGCGGCAGAACAGGATAGCCCGCGCCGGCTTGTCGCCGTGCGCGGCGACGAGTACCAGTACGCTTTCCGGCTCCGTGAAGCCGGTCAGGTAGTAAAAGGAACTGTCGTGGCGGTAGGGGTAGTCGCTGTCGCCGTTGCGCAGGACTTCGGGGGCGGTGGGCAGCACGGCGACGGCGCCCGGCTGCATCTGCGCGGCCAGGCGCGCCCGTCGTGCGGCGTAATCCATCAGGCGCCCGCCTTCGTCACGGAGCCCGGCGGCGCGTTGAGTTCTTCCAGCTGGCGCACGGTGCCCACGTTGACCCATTGGCCATCGTAGATCTCGCCGCCCACGCGGCCCTGGTCAATGAACTTGCGCATCAGCGGGCCGAATTTCAGGAACTCGCCAGCCTTGATCCCGTAAAACATTTCAGGACGATAGACGCCGATGCCGGCGAAATTCCATTTCGGGTTGCCGTCGTTGGACAAGGTGTACATCGTCAGGCCGAAGTCGCCGTCCGGGTTGTGCCACGGGTTCGGCGTCAGGTACAGCCAGGCGATGTCGCGCTTGTCCAGCGGGATGACCTGGCCCACGGCGTCGACGTCCTTCAGCGCGTCGAGGACCTGTTCGAAGTCGAAGTAGGGCGCATAGATGTCGCCGGAGACGGCCAGGAACGGTTCATCGCCGAGCAGGTGCAGGGCGTTGGCGATGCCGCCGGCCGTTTCCAGCGGCGTCGGCTCGTGCGAGTACACGATGCGCGCGCCGTAGCGGCTGCCGTCGCCCAGCGCTTCTTCGATCATGTGGCCGAGGTGCGAGTGGTTGATGACGATGTCCTTGATGCCGGCGCGCACGAGGTTCAGCACGTGCCAGGTGATGAGGGGACGGCCGCGCACCTTGAGCAGGGGCTTGGGGCAGGTGTCGGTCAGCGGACGCATCCGCTCGCCGCGGCCCGCGGCGAAGATCATGGCTTTCATCGGCGGGTCTTCAGAAGGTGTAGCCGACCTGCGGCGCCTTGTCCTCGAGCGCGTCGAGCAGGCGCAGGAGCGGCTTGAGTTCGTTGTAGCGGTTGGCGGTCTTGCGCACGTAGTCCATCACCGTGGACAGGTCGCCCATGTAATTGGATTTCCCGTCGCGGTAGTTCAGGCGGCAGAAGATGCCGAGGATTTTCAGGTGGCGCTGCAGGGCCATGTATTCGAAGTCGCGGTAGAAGGCGTCGATGTCCGGATTGACCGGCAGGCCGACCTGCTTCGCGCTTTGCCAGTAACGCACGACCCAGTCCAGCACGAATTCCTCGTCCCACTGGATGTAGGCGTCGCGCAGCAGCGACGCCAGGTCGTAGGTGACGGGACCGTACACGGCATCCTGGAAGTCCAGCACGCCCGGGTTGCCCTGGTCGAGGAACATCAGGTTGCGCGAGTGGAAATCGCGGTGCATGTACACCTGCTGTTGCGCCAGCACGTTCGCCGTGATCGCCTCGAACACTTTATCCAGCTGGGCGCGCTGGATGTCGTTCAGCTTCGCGCCCAGGTGGCGCTCGATGAACCACTCGGGGAACAGGTTCAGCTCGCGCAGCACGAAGGCGCGGTCGAATTCCGGCAGCACGCCGGCCTCGCTCGCCATCTGGAATTTGATGAGGGCGTCGATGGCGTCCGAGTACATGAACGGGGCGTTGTCGACGTCCAGGCGTTGCAGGTACGTCGTCGTGCCGAGGTCGGACAGTACGAGGAAGCCGGCTTCCTCGTTGCGCGCCACGATGGCGGGCACGGTGACGCCGGCATCGCGCAGCAGGCCGTCGACATGGATGAAGGCCGGCACGTTTTCGCGTTCCGGCGGGGCGTCCATGGCGATGAGCGTGTCACCCAGCTTGTCGCGTAGCGCCGGCACAACATCGAGGCGGAAGTAGCGGCGGAAACTCGCATCGGTCGATGCGGGGCGCAGGCTGGCGACGTCGACCAGGTCCAGCGAGACGAGCCATTCGGTCAGCTGGGCGAGGCGGGCATCCTTGTCGGCGCTGCCGGGAGCATTGGGAACGTGTTGAGGCGAAGAAGACATGAAGCGTCCCGGTGAACGGGTTGGTGACTGGTTTGTAAGTTTGCCCATGCAATCGGGCAGGGGCGGTTCGAGTGTAATGATACGCGATTTCCCCCTGCATCGGACCACCCGGGGCTGAGGTGGGAAAGATCCCATTGTTAAAATTGTATCTATCGGTAAAAATCATTTCCCTTTGAAAATCAAAGGGTTATGGTCTGCCGTCGCGCTGTGGGAGAATGACCGCTGGGCCGACTAACGCGACCGTGCCGCACGAATTCCCATATAATAAGGGATTCAATCCAAACAATCGCCCTCCATGGTGCAACGCGATCTTTCATGAGCTGGATGACGGCCCTACCTTTCCCGCCGCGGCGAATCGCTGCCGCTGTGTCCGCCCTCCTGGCCGCGGCCACCGGACCGTTATATGCACAAACGGCGGCCGCCAGCCGTGCCGACGACCAGGACCTGCCGATCACGATGCGCGCCGAGGAGTTCAGCGGCCGCCCGGACCGCATCCTGAACATGGAGCGCAACGTCGAGATCACGCGCGGCGCCACCGGCGTCACGGCGGACACCGCGTGCTATCGCCGCGTCGAGGACGAGGTCACGGCCGAGGGCCACATCACGATGTGGCGGTTCGGCGACCGCTACAAGGGCGACGCCCTGCAGCTGAACCTGGAAACGGGTAAAGGCTGGGTGCAGCATCCGGAGTACCGCCTGGCGCTGAACAATGCGCAGGGCAAGGCGCAGCGCATCAACTTCCTGGGCGAGGACCAGGCCGTCGTCGTCGACGGCACGTACAGCACGTGCGAAGGACCCGATCCGGACTGGTACCTGAAATCGAGCACGTTGCGCCTGGACCAGGGCCGCGACGTCGGCACGGCCGGCAAGACGATCATCTATTTCAAGGACGTGCCGATCCTCGGCATTCCCGCGCTGTCGTTCTCGCTGTCGGGTGCGCGCCGCTCCGGCTGGTTGCCGCCCACGCCCGGCTTCGGCTCCAAGGGCGCGGCCGAGGTGATGGTGCCGTATTACTTCAACATCGCGCCCAACCGCGACCTGACGCTGTTCCCGCGTTACATCTTCACGCGCGGCCTGCAGCTGGGCGCGACGGGGCGCTACCTGGGCGAGACGGACCGCGGCCCGTACCACGGCGAGACGCACGTGGAATTCCTCGCGAACGACCGGCTGAAGCACCGCAACCGCTGGTGGGTCGACACGCTGCACAACCAGTTCCTGGCGCCCAACTGGACGTTCGGCTGGAACGCGCACGCGGCGTCCGACAACGAATACCCGTCCGACTTCTCGCGCACCGTCGCCGCCAGTGCCGAACGCCAGCTGCTGCGCGAGCTGCGCACCGATTACTACGGCCAGTACTGGAACCTGACGGCGCGTGTGCAAAGCTACCAGGTGCTGCAGGATCCGGGCGCCGTCGCGAATCCGGATCTGACCGTCGCGACGCCGTACAACCGCCTGCCGACGATTAACTTCCACGCCGGCCGCTACGATGTGCTGGGCGGCTTCGACTGGGCGGTGGACGCGGAAGCCACGCGCTTCACGCACCCGGACGACAAGCAGGTGCAGGGCGACCGTGCCAATATGGTGGCGCAGGTGAGTTATCCGTGGGTGCATCCGGGCTGGTTCGTCACGCCCAAATTGATGCTGCACGCGACCCAGTACAACCTGACGCACAACCTGGCCGGCACGGACGACAAAATCTCGCGCGTGCTGCCCACGTTCTCGCTGGACAGCGGCCTCGTATTCGAGCGCAAGTCGTCGCTGTTCGGGCCGGACGGCACGCAGACGCTGGAACCGCGTTTGTTCTACGTGCGCACGCCGTACAAGAACCAGGACGACATCCCCAACTTCGACACGGGGGTGGCGGGCTTCAACTACGCCCAGCTGTTCACGGAAAACCGCTTCGTCGGCGCCGACAAGGTGTCGGATGCGAACCAGCTGACGGCGGCGATCGTGTCGCGCTTCATCGAGGCCAACGGCGCCGAGCGCCTGCGTCTCGCGGTCGGCAGCCGCTATTACTTCACCGATCCGCGCGTGCGCCTGAACGCGAACGAGCAAAGCAACCAGACCCGCTCGGACGCGCTGCTGGCGGCGTCGGGCCGCATTTCGGAGTCGTGGACCTTCGACAGCGGCGTACAATACGATGCACAGGCGCGCAGCCTGTACAGCTCGAATGTCGGGGTGCAGTGGCAGCCTGCCCCGATGAAGGTGTTGAACGTCGAATACCGCTTCCAGCGCGACACCTTCGGCCTCGCCAACGGCTTCCGCAACGCCGACGTCTCCGGCCAGTGGCCGCTGACGCAGCGCTGGTATGGCGTGAGCCGTGTCAGCTACTCGGTGCGCGACCGCAAGCTGCTCGAGAGCCTCGTGGGGCTCGAGTACAAGGCGGATTGCTGGGTGTTCCGCATGGGCGCACAGCGTTTCGTGACCGCCGCGCAGACCACTTCGACGAACAGTTTCTTCCAGCTCGAGCTGAACGGCCTGTCGCGCCTGGGCTTCGGTAACGCGCTGGACACTTTCAACAAGAGCATTCCCGGCTACACCCGGCTGAACACCAACGTCGGCCGCCCCTGACCGGGCCATGGACAACCAGATACCTGAAATGAGTGCTTTCCTGAATATGCGTACTACCCGTCTGTCTCCGCTCCGCCCGCACCAGATCAAGCTCGCGGCGGCGCTGCTGTGCGCCCTCGCCACGGGCGACGTCCTGGCCCAGGCCGCACCGGCCGCGGCCAAGCCGGCCGCCGATGCCAAGCCGGCAGCGGCCGCACCCTCGACGAAGCCGGGCACCGGCTTCCTGCCGCCGGCATCCAGCAGCGCCCACGTCATCGATTCCGTGTACGTGATCGTCAACGACGAAGTCATCACCAGGCGCGAAGTCGAGCAGCGCATGGCCGAGATCACCCAGCGCCTGAAGGCGCAGCAGGGCGCGCAGATGCCGGCCGAGGAAGACCTGCGCCGCCAGGTCGTCGAGGCCATGATCACCGAACGCGCCCAGCTCCAGCTGGCCAAGGAAATGGGCGTGCGCATCGACGACACGACGCTCGACCGCGCGATCGGCCGCATCGCCGAGAACCAGAAGATGAGCGTGCAGGACATGCGCAACGCGATGGAGAAGGAGGGCATGGCGTTCTCCCAGTTCCGCGAGCAGATCCGCAACGAGATCATGATGCAGCGCCTGATCGAGCACGAAGTCGACAGCAAGATCCAGGTCACCGACGCCGAGATCGACACGTACATGGCGGCGGAGAAGGCCGCCGCCGCCAACCGCGTCGAGATGGACATCGCCCAGATCCTCGTGCGCATCCCGGAAAACGCGTCGCCCGAACAGATCGCCGCCCGCAAGGCGCGCGCGGATGAAGTCGCGCGCCAGCTGCGCACCGGCGCCGACTTCGCCAAGATGGCCGCCACGTATTCCGATTCGCCGGACGCGCTGAAAGGCGGCGCGGTCGGCTGGCGCGACCCGGACCGCCTGCCCCCGATCTTCGCGAGCGAACTGCACAAGCTGAAGCCGGGCCAGGTGACGCCGGTGGTACGCACCAACGTCGGCTTCCACGTCCTCAAGCTGATCGACCAGCGCAAGCTGGCGGATGCGCAGAAGGCCGACCAGGCCGTCGTGCAGCAGACCCACGCGCGCCACATCCTGCTGAAGATCACGCCGACGCAGAGCGAGGACGACGCGCGCAAGAAGCTCGCGGAGATCAGGCAGAAGATCGACAGCAAGCAGGCGACGTTCGAAGACATGGCGCGCCAGTACTCGAACGACGGCTCGGCCTCCAAGGGCGGCGACCTGGGCTGGCTGTTCCCGGGCGATGCGATGCCGGAATTCGAGAACCCGATGAACGCGCTGAAGCCGGGTGACGTGTCCGACGTCATCAAGACGCCGCTGGGCCTGCACATCGTCCAGGTCATCGAGCGCAAGTCGGAAGACGTGTCGAAGGAGAAGGAACGCTCGGCCGCGCGCCAGGTCCTCACCGACCGCAAGCGCCAGGAAGCGCTGGAAGACTGGAGCCGCCAGGTCCGCGACCGCGCCTACGTCGAGTTCCGCGAGGACAAATAAATGTCCCAGGCAGGCACACGCCCTTCGCTGGCCATCACGGTCGGCGAGCCGGCCGGCATCGGTCCGGAGATCTCGATCCGCGCCGCGTGGGCGCTGCGCGGCGAGTCCCGCTGCGTGCTCGTGGGCGATGCCGCCTTCCTGTCCCTCACGGCGAGCCTGATCGACCCGGCCATCCGCCTGTCCGCGATCTCCACCCTGGCGCTGCGCCACAGCGGCCTGCCGCACTTCGGTCCGGATGTCATCCCCGTCGTCGACGTGCCGCTCGATGCCCACGTCGTGCCGGGCAAGCTCGACGCCGCCAACGGCCGCGCCGTGCTGGCCACGCTCGATCTCGCGATCGAAGGCACGCGGGCCGGCTGGTGGGACGCCATCGTCACGGCGCCGCTGCAGAAGAGCACCATCAACGACGCGGGCGTCGCGTTTTCCGGCCACACGGAATACCTGGCCGCGAAGACGAATACGCCCAAGGTCGTCATGATGCTGGCCGGCTCTCCGGGGGCTGACCAGCCGTACCTGCGCGTGGCGCTGGCCACGACGCACCTGCCTTTGAAAGACGTGCCGGCGGCGATCACGCGCGACGGCCTCACGCAGGTGCTGGACATCCTGCACGCGGACCTCGTGCGCAAGTTCGGCATCGCGGCGCCGCGCATCCTCGTGACGGGCCTGAACCCGCATGCGGGCGAAAACGGCTACCTGGGCCGCGAAGAGATCGATGTGATCACGCCGGTTCTCGACGAGGCGAAACGCCGCGGCATCGACGCGCGCGGCCCGTATCCGGCCGACACGCTGTTCCAGCCGAAATACCTGCACGACGCCGACGCCGTGCTGGCCATGTACCACGACCAGGGCCTGCCCGTGCTGAAGCACGCGACGTTCGGTCGCGGCGTCAACATCACGCTCGGCCTGCCTTTGATCCGCACGTCCGTCGACCACGGCACGGCCCTCGACCTCGCGGCCAAAGGCCTGGGCGAGGCCGATTGCGGCAGCATGGAAGAGGCGATCCGCGTCGCCGTTTCGATGGTGCGCGCGCAACAGCAACAACCCGCATAAGACAATGAAACACGTAGCCCGCAAGCGCTTCGGCCAGAATTTCCTGACCGACGCCAACGTCCTCCACGACATCATCGAAGGCATCGATCCGCGCCGCGGCGACACCATGGTCGAAATCGGCCCGGGCCTGGCCGCGATGACGGCGTTGCTGCTCAAGGAGCTCGACCACATGCACGTGGTCGAACTGGACCGCGACCTCGTCGCGCGCCTGGAAAAAGCGTACCCGCGCGAGCGGCTGACCGTCCACTCGGGCGACGCGCTGAAATTCGATTTCGGCGGCATCCCCGTCCCGGAAGGGAAGAAGCTGCGCGTGGTCGGCAACCTGCCGTACAACATCTCCAGCCCGCTGCTGTTCCACCTGGCCGACTTCGCCCACCTCGTCGAGGACCAGCACTTCATGCTGCAGAAAGAGGTCGTGGAGCGCATGGTGGCGGAGCCGGGCACGAAAGCCTATGGCCGCCTGTCCGTGATGCTGCAGTGGCGCTATGACATGGCCATGCTGTTCATCGTGCCGCCGACGGCGTTCGACCCGCCGCCGCAAGTCGATTCCGCCATCGTGCGCATGGTGCCGACGAAGCGCCAGCTGCCCGCCGACGCGGGCACGCTCAGCGCCGTTGTGCAGAAGGCGTTCTCGCAGCGCCGCAAGGTGATCCGCAACTGCGTGGCCGGCATGTTCACCGAACAGCAGCTGGTCGACGCCGGCATCGATCCGGGCGCGCGTCCGGAAGCGGTGGGGCTCGAGCAGTACGTGGCGCTGGCCAACATCCTCAAGCCGGTGGTGTGACGGGGCGCCAGCCCCTGCTTACAGTTTCCCCTGCCAGTAACGGCGCGCCTTGTCGAACACGCGCGCGCCGATCTTTCTTCCCGATTCCTGACCGGGACCCGGCCCCGCCTGTCCGGCCACGTCCGTGAACGTGGCCGCGTCCAGCCGGTCGCTGCCCGTGAAGCGGCGCAGCACCTCGGCGGCGGCAAAGGCGGCGCAGGCGGCGTCGCGCGCTGCGTCGTCCGCGTCGGCCAGCGCATTCGCGAGCACGAAGAACAGCAGCACGTCGCGGTCGTCGTCATGCGCGTCGCGGATGGACACGCGCTGCGCCACGTCGCACCACACGGCGACGAGCGCCAGCGGCCGCGCGGCGACGGCCGGGCGGACCTCGGCCGGCATCAGCGCGAACGGCTGGTCGCGGTGGCGGACGTCGAGCAGCGCCGCCGCCTGCGTGCGGCCGATGCCCGCCGGCGTGAACGGACCGGCATCCGCCCCGGGATCGGCGTCGACGCCGGCGAGGATGGCATGGGCGGCATGGCCCATCGCGGCGGCCTTGCTGGCGGCGTCGCGCTCGGCGCGCGGCAGGCGCACGGCCACGCCATGCACGGTCTGGCGCGCATTGCCGTCGTAGGCCGCCCAGGCGTTGTACATGCAGGTATGCACGAGCGCCAGCGCACGCGGGGACTGCGCGGCGCCGGGCGTCCGCAGTGCCCGCGCGTTCCAGGCCGGCACCGTCGCCAGGGGCGTCGCGGCCCCGCCTGCCTCGAGTTCCAGGATGTTTTGACGTCCCATGTCGCCCCCCGTTGTGCCCTCGACGAGTATCGCGGCCGAATCCGTCCCGGCTGTTGAGCGTTCTCATGCGTCGGCTGCTCATGCGGCAACGCACCATCCGCCTTCCCGGCCCGCTTTTTGGTCCTCCTGTCCCCCGTTTTTTACGTTTCGTCGCACGCCGGTGGAAGGAAAAGGGGCGCACGCCTACAGTGACACCATCGACAAAACGAACACGCAAGGAGAACCAAAATGAACGTCCTCAAACACATGGAAGCCATCTTCCTCGCAGCCGCCGTCCTCGTGGGTGTCACCAGCGCCGCGCACGCCGCAAGCGTCGCCAAGCACGAGCGTTACGATGCCCAGGTGACGATCGAAGGCCAGCAGATGGCCGTCGTCAAGGTAACCGCGAAGCGCCTGGCCGTCGCCGACAAAGCCGCCATCTGATCCATCAAGGAGACTCACATGAACATCCTGAAAAACATGGAAGCCATCTTCCTCGCAGCCGCCGTCCTCGTGGGTGTGACGAGCGCCGCACATGCCGCCAGCACCGTCAGGCACGAGCGCTACGATGCGCAGGTGACGATCGAAGGCCAGCAGATGGCCGTCGTCAAGGTGACCGCGAAGCGCCTGTAACGCACCATACTGAAAGCAACTGCCGCCCGGCAGTGAAGACGAAGAACGCGCAGCTCGAGAGCGCCGTTCGGACCAGGCCCCAGGCCTGACAATACCGGCGCCTTTGCCGGCACCCCGCACACACTGAACAGCCGCGACGGCATGCCGCCGCAGGGATGCTTGTCGCCGGTTGGGCGAAAAAAAAGCCCGCTGTTGAGGCGGGCTTAAATCCAATTCTTTCTGAGGAGAGTTGGAGGAGACAGGTCCATTATGCTGCGCTACAGCATATCAGTCCAATTTTTGTTTCGCATATTCGTTATAAGAAATTGCGATATCTCATCCAGCCCTTCAGGACTTAGTTATTGACGCAGGTCACGACCAGGTTGGTCACGCCATTGGCCGCTTCCGCCGCATCGTCCATCGTGCCGCCGCCGGTGCCGTTGGCGCCGCCGGTGACCTTGCAGGTCTGGGCCGGGCTGGTGGGCTGCGTCAGGACCGTCACGCCATAGGTCGTGTTGTACGGGACCGGGTTCATGATGAGGGCAACGTCGGCGCCGGTCGGCTTGCTGTTTGCGTCCACGGCGGGGCTGACGGCGATGGTGCCCGTCGTGCTGCCGTTCGCCAGGACGAGGCCGGTGCCCGTCAGGCCCTTGACGGTGCCGATGAGCTGGTACGTGTTGATCGCGCAGGCGTAGCGGATGTCGATCTTGGCCAGCTGGCCGGCCGTGCCGTACGCCGGGAACAGTGCCGGCGAGCAGGTCTGGTGCTTCGGCTGGGCGCCGCCCGAGTAGGCGTGACTGGCGATGGTCGCGCCTTTCGGCGTCACTTCATACACCTGGCCGTATTCGAGCCCGTTCGGGAAGACGGCCGTGACATCCTGGCCGGCCGTGGCCGGCGGGTTGACGGTCAGGTCCTGGCCGTTCGTGTTCAGGATGAGGCCCGGGTATTGCAGGTTGCTGACCGTGACATTGATCGGGAACGTGGCCTTGCCGCCGCCGCCGCAGGCGGCCAGCGTGGCCAGGACCGCGAGGGCGAGGGCCGGACGCGCGAGGGAAAACTTCATGTGTCTCTCCAGATTTACGAGCAGGTGACCGTGACGGTCGTGGTTTCGGTCGCGCCCATGATGCCCGAGCCGTTGCCGCTGCTGCCGCCGCTGACGGCGCAGGTCTGGCCGGTCGGCTGGGTCAGGACGGTGACGCCGTACGCGCCGTCTTCGTTCACGGGGGCCATTTTCACGGTCTGCGTGCCGGCCGCGACGGTCTGCTTGTCGGCGCCGTTGACGAGCACGAGGCCGCTGGCCGTCAGGTTGTTGATGCTCGCCGTCAGCGCGCGCTTGCGGATCGTGCAGGTCACGCTGATCTGCGCGATCGTGTAGTAGTTGGCGCGCGCCTTGCCGTTGTTGACGATGCAATCGGTGGCCTTCTCGACGTTCGACGGCACGCTCTTGACCGTGATGTTGAACTGGTCGTCGGTCGAGATGCGGCTATTGAACTGGAACGAGGTGTAGGGCGTCGTCACGGCCAGGTCTTCGCCGTTATTCGTCAGCACCAGACCATCCTTGGTGACGTTGTAGACCGCGCCGGTCAGGTACAGGTCGCCGCTCCCGCCGCCGCAGGCGGACAGGCCCAGCGCGCATGCCAGCGCTACAACGCCGGCACGCAGGATCGAGCTCTTCATAAAATCTCCACAGTGGAATGGGTGGCGCGCGGACGCTGCGCCGGTACGGCCGAATAGAAAAATACCCATCATTTTAGTGCATTTGCCAAGCCTCGGCCCTATTTGGCTTTGTATCACGGTGTAACCATGAGCCTGTGTCCCGGGCGGCATTGCTTTTCGGCGCCGCCCTCGTTATGCTTGGACCGCTCCTTTCCACTCTCCAAGCTTCGTTTCCGGAGCCGCAATCCCGACCATGACCACGCGCCGCGCCTGGCCCAAAGCCATCCTGTTCGACCTCGACGACACGCTGTGGCCCATCGCTCCCGTGATCCTGCAGGCCGAGGAAGCGCTGTTCGCGTGGTTGCGCGAGCACGCGCCGCGCGTGGCCGAGCGCTTCACGATCGACACCCTGCGCCAGGCGCGCCTGGAACTGTTGGCGCGCAAGCCCGAATTCCAGCTCGACCTCGGCAAGCTGCGCCATGCCGGCCTCGTCGACGCCTTCCAGCAGGCGGGCGAGGATGCCGCCAAGGTCGAGCACGCGATGGCGCAGTTCTTCGCCGCGCGCAATGCCGTGATCCCGTACGACGACGTGGTGCCGGGCCTGCTGAGATTGAAGAGCCGCGTGCTGGTCGGGTCGATCTCGAACGGCAACGCCGACCTGCGCACGATCGGCCTGTCGCATCACTTCAAGGTGTCGGTGGCGGCGTCGCAGTTCGGCGTGGCCAAGCCGGACGCGGCGATCTTCCTTGCCGCCTGCGCGGAACTGGGCGTGGCGCCCGAGGATGCGGTCTACGTCGGCGACGACGTGCTGCTCGACGTGCAGGGCGCCCAGCGCGCCGGCCTGCGCGCCGTGTGGATGAACCGCACGGGTTCGGCGAAGCACCTGGAGCACGAAGTCGTGCCGGATGCGATCGTGCGCGACTTCGACGAGCTGCTGGACTGGCTGAAACGAGAGCACGGATAAGCACAAGCGTCGATCGAACGTGCATAATGACAGAAATGAAACGAAATCCTGGTTAGACCATGCAACTCGATAACCGTGCACAAACCCTGCTGAAAGCCCTGGTCGAGCGCTACATCGCCGA
>JBJMVU010000247.1:0-7474 GCA_045810485.1 Massilia sp.
CCCGGCGTTTCCCCGTCGAGGAAAACGCGATCACGAAACCGGACAGCACGAAAAATACGGCGACACCGAGGCCGCCATACGTGCCGAAGAACGGGAGCTTGTACTGCGAGAAGTGGCCAGCATGGAAGAGATAGACCATCAACGCGGCAAAATATCTGAGCAGGTCCAGATACACCGATAGGTTCGGTTGCAACACGTTCGACGGTTGAGAAAAAGTCGTTTTGTTTTCCATTATTCTGCCGCATCTGGCCAACATGCCGACACTGCCGGCCGGTCAAGACCGCCTACGATAACCGGTTTTACCAGATGCATGTGTTTAGTTGTATATTTTTTAAGAAAAATAATACGGTTGTGTTTATTTGCCACACGATGGCTTCCTGATATCGCTATCGGCCGGCCGACAGGACTGGCAACGTGCCGGTTGGTACGCTTCCCAGAGGCAAACTGGTAAGATGGGCGTTTGCCTTACACGTCCCCGCTGGCATCGATGAACCACCTGATCCACGACTCCCTGTTCGAGACGGCGGCGCGCACCCCCGCCGCCGAAGCCCTCGCGTATGGCGACCGAAGCTGCAGCTATGCGCAGCTGGCCGGCGACGTGCGCGCCGTCGCCGCACTGCTGCTCGACGCACGCCTGGAACCCGGCGCGCGCGTGGCCGTGTACATGGAAAAGCGCATCGAGAACGTGGCCGCGATGTTCGGCGCCGCGGCCGCCGGCTGCGTCTTCGTCCCCGTCAATCCGCTGCTCAAGCCCGAGCAGGTCGCGTACATCCTCGCCGACTGCAACGTGCGCGTGCTGGCCACGACGGCCGAACGCCTCGCGCAGCTGGCGCCCGTCCTGGCCCGCTGCCCGGACCTGCGCGCCGTGCTGCTGGCCGACGGCGACGCCGCGTCGGTATCCGCCGCATTGCCGGTGCTGGCGTGGCCCGGGCCGGCGGCCACCGACCCGGCGCCGCACCGCCGCATCGACACCGACGTCGCCGCGATCCTGTACACGTCCGGCAGCACGGGCCAGCCGAAGGGCGTCGTGCTGTCGCACCGGAACATGGTCGCGGGCGCCCAGAGCGTCGCCAGCTACCTGGACCTGCGCGCCGACGACCGCCTGCTCGCCGTGCTGCCGCTCAGCTTCGACTACGGCCTGTCGCAACTGACGACGGCCTTCCTGCGCGGCGCCAGCGTCGTGCTGATGAACTACCTGTTCCCGAAGGACATCGTGACCATGGTCGCGCGTGAGCGCATCACGGGCCTCGCCGCCGTGCCGCCGCTGTGGATCGCGCTGGCGCGCCTCGCGTGGCCGGCAGATTGCACGCTGCGCTACATCACGAACTCCGGCGGCGCCATGCCGGTGCCGACGGTGCAGGCCTTGCGCGAGATACTGCCGGACACGCAGATCTTCCTGATGTACGGCCTGACGGAAGCATTCCGCTCCACGTACCTGCCGCCGGCGGAGGTGGCGCGCCGTCCCGATTCGATCGGCCGCGCGATCCCGAACGCCGAGATCCTCGTCGTGCGCCCGGACGGCACGCTGTGCGATGCCGGCGAGCCGGGAGAACTCGTGCACCGCGGCGCGCTCGTCGCCCTCGGCTACTGGAACGATCCGGCCCGCACGGCGCAGCGCTTCCGTCCCGCGCCCGGCCAGGATCCGGGGTTGCCCGTGCCGGAACTGGCCGTGTGGTCGGGCGACACGGTGCGTCGCGACGCCGACGGCTACCTGTACTTCATCGGCCGCAGCGACGACATGATCAAGGTGTCCGGCTACCGCATCAGCCCCACCGAGATCGAATCCGTGCTGCACGCGACCGGCCTCGTCGCCGAGGTGGCCGCGTTCGGCATCGACCATCCGCAACTGGGCCAGGCGATCGCCGTGATCGCCGTGCCGGTCGAGGACGACGCCATCGACGCCGCGGCGCTGCTGGCCGAATGCAAGCGCCGCCTGCCGGCCTATATGGTCCCGGCCCGCATCGACCTGCGCGCCGGCCCGCTGCCGCGCAACCCGAACGGCAAGATCGACCGCAATTCGCTGCGTCACACCCTGCAAACGAACGAAGCATCATGACAAAACCGCGTCACGCGCCGCAGATTCATTTTCCCGTCGTCGACGACGTCCTGCAGGTCGGCGGCATCCCGCTGACGCGGCTCGCGCAGCGCGTGGGCCGCACGCCGTTCTTCGCGTATGACCGCGCCCTGTGCACGCGGCGCGTGCGCGACCTGCGCGCCCAGCTGCCGCAAGGCGTGCTGCTGCATTACTCGATCAAGGCCAATCCGATGCCGGCGCTCGTGCAGCACATGGCCGGCCTCGTCGACGGCCTCGACGTCGCATCTGGCGGCGAACTGAAAACCGCGCTGGATGCGGGCATGGCGCCGGAACGCATCAGCTTCGCCGGTCCGGCCAAGCAGGACGCCGAGCTGGCGCAGGCCGTCGCGGCCGGCGTGTGCGTGAACGTGGAATCGGAGCGCGAACTCGTCGCCCTCGCGCGCATCGGCGACGCGTTCGGGATCGCGCCGCGCATCGCCCTGCGCGTGAACCCGGACTTCGAACTGAAGTCCTCTGGCATGAAGATGGGCGGCGGCGCCAAGCCGTTCGGCGTCGACGCCGAAGAGGTCCCGCGCCTGCTGCGCCTGGCGGGCACGTTGAACGTCGACTTCCAGGGCTTCCATATCTTCGCCGGTTCGCAGAGCCTGCGCGCGGACGCCATCATCGACGCGCAGGCGAAGAGCATCGAGCTCGCGCTGCGGCTGGCCGATGCGGCCCCGGTCCCCGTGCGCCAGGTGAACATCGGCGGCGGCTTCGGCATCCCGTATTTCCCGGGGGAGGAGCGGCTCGACGTGGCGCCGATCGCCGCGCGCCTGGCGCCCGAACTGGACAAGCTGACGGCCGCGCTGCCGCAGGCGCGATTGGCGCTGGAGCTGGGCCGCTACCTCGTCGGCGAATGCGGCGTCTACGTGACGCGCGTCGTCGACCGCAAGGTCTCGCGCGGCGAGGTGTTCCTCGTGACGGACGGCGGCATGCACCACCACCTGGCCGCGTCCGGCAACCTGGGGCAGGTCATCCGCAAGAATTATCCGGTCGCCGTGGGCAACCGCGCGGCGCCCGTCGACAGCGGACCGGCCAGCGTGACGGGGCCGTTGTGCACCCCGCTCGACATCCTGGCCGAACGCATGGAGCTGGCGCATGCGCAGGTCGGCGACCTGATCGTCGTGTTCCAGTCCGGCGCCTACGGGCCGTCGGCCAGCCCGGGTGCCTTTCTGGGCCACCCGGCGCCGCTCGAAGTGCTCGTTTAACGCTTGCGGGTCGTCGGGGCCGGCGCCGGCCGCTTCCACGCGCCTGCCTGCGGCTTGCGGCGCGACAGGAAGGGCAGGCGCAGCGGCGGCGTGTTGTCCGGCTGCGGTGCGATGAACAAGACCTTTTCGACGCACACCAGGATCGCCAGCACGTAGTAGGGCAGGTCGTAGTAGGCCATCGCCAGGAACGCGCCGGCCGTCATGTAGCCGATGATGCTGACCTGGCACATGCGCGCGGTGGTCGCGGCCCAGGCGAGTTCCGGATCCTTGCCGCACTTCTTCACGATGCGCGACCCGGTGCGCCACGCGAAGAAGAACATCAGCAGGTACAGGAACAGGCCAATGTAGCCGTGCTCGCCCAGCACCTGGAAATAGATACTGTGGGCGACGAAGAACACGGTCGGATCTGGCGCGTACAGCTGGAAGATCTGCGGCGTGAACGTGGCGAAGCCGCCGCCGAGCGGCAGGTGGTTGGCGACGTTGATCGCGAAGCCCCACGAGTTGATGCGGCCCAGCGCCGAGGCGTCTTCCTTGTAGTCGTTAATGGAATGCATGCGGTCCATCCACGCGGACGGCATCACCACCAGCAGCAGCGGGATCGCCATGGCGAACAGCAGCCCGGTCTTGACCTTCGACGTCGACTTCAGCCACAGGAACAGCGCCATTGCGGCGCCGCCCAGCAGTGCGCCACGCGAATACGAACCGATGGCGGACACGCCGGTGAGGATCGCGACCGCGATGGCCGCGCGCTTCGTCCACTTGGTGGGCGCGAACGAGGCCACCGCCATGATGATTGGCACACTCGTGACCATCGCCAGCGCCAGGGTGTTGTTGTCGCCGATATAGGTGCCTTGCGGGCCGATCAAGCCATTGGAGCCACCCGTCATGATGGTCCAGAGACCGCCTTTGACGCCCCAGAAGCCCAACGACGCTGCGACCGTCAGGACCAAGGCCTTTACGTCGTTGACGGTCCGGGTGACGGCGATCGTCAGCAGGACGATCAGCATCGTCTTCATGACGGTGTTCCATTCTTCCCAGGCGCCTGCCTGGTTGAGCGCGAACACGGCCGTCAGCGTGACCCAGCTGAACACGATGATCAGCTGCATGACGACCGGCGTGAACGGCAGCTTCTTCTTTTCCTTCGAAATCACGGCGGACACCAGTGTGGCCACCGCCATGATCATCGCGAATGGAAAGGAACCGGCAAAGCCATAGGTCAGCCGGTGCGGGTTCATCAGGCTGAAAACGGCATACACCAGCACGCCCACGATGGGCCGCTTGAACGCGAAGGGAAGGCTGGCCAGCATCGCCAGCAAAAGGATCATGTCACGCATGCTGCATCCTCATGCCCCCGCGCTGACGCGCAGGAACGCGTCGAACATCATCAGCGACCACAGGGCCACGCTGTGGTCGGCCGTGCCGGCGTGGTGCTCGGCCACCAGCTTTTCCAGGTAGCGGCGATTGAAGATGCCGGTATCGACCAGGCGCGCGCCAAGCACGGCCTCGCGCACGGCGTCGCGCAGCGGGCCGCGCAGCCAGGCCGCCAGCGGGATCGAGAAGCCCTTCTTGGCGCGGTACATGATGTCGTGCGGCAGGTGCGGTTCCAGCGACTTTTTGAGGATGTACTTGCCCTCGCCGCCGCGCAGTTTCAGGCTCGGGGGCAGCGTCGCCGCGTATTCGCAGAACTCGTGGTCGAGCAGCGGCACGCGCACTTCCAGCGAATGGGCCATGCTGGCGCGGTCGACCTTCGTCAGGATGTCGCCCGGCAGCCAGGTCTTGAAGTCGAGGTACTGGATCAGCGACAGCGGGTCGTCGGTCGGCGCCTCTTTGGCGTGCGCGCGCATCACGTCGATCGCGCGGTAGCCTTGCAGGTCGCTCCTGAACGTATCCGAGAACAGCAGGTCGCGCTGGCGGTCCGGCAGGCGCGACACGCCGTGGAAATAACCCTCGACGAGGTCGCGCGCGATGGACTCGAACGTGGTCTTGGCGCGGAATACGCGCGGCGCCCAGTCGGCCTTCGGGTACAGGCTGCCCAGGGTGCCGAACAGCGGCTTGCGGATCGCTTCCGGCACCTTCGAGCGCACGCTGTGCTCGGCCATCGCGAAGCGGTAGCGGCGGTAGCCGGCGAAGTTCTCGTCGCCGCCGTCGCCCGACAGCGCCACCGTCACGTGGCGGCGCGCCAGCTGGCACACGCGGTAGGTCGGGATCGCGGAGCTGTCGGCGAACGGTTCGTCGTACAAATGCGCGAGCGTGTCGATCAGGCCGTAGTCATCCTTGTCGACGATCTGCGCGTGATGGTGCGTGCGGTAGCGCTGCGCCACCTGCATCGCGAACTGGGTCTCGTCGAATTCCGGATCGTCGAAACCGATCGAGCACGTCGTCACGCCTTCGCTGACCGTGCCGTCCCGCTCGCCCGCCATCATCGCGACGACGGCGCTGGAATCGACACCGCCGGACAGGAAGGCGCCCAGCGGCACTTCCGCTTCCATCTGGCTCTTCACCGCTTCGCGCACGCGGTCGATCAGTTCGGCCTCGACGTCCGCCTCCGGCCGCGCCGGCGCGACGTTGAAGGCGAGATCCCACCAGCGCTTCGGTTGGACGGCGCGGTCGCCGACCTTCAGCAGGATCGAGTGACCCGGGCTGAGTTTATAAGCGTTATGGAAAATGGTGTTCGGCTCCGGCACGTAGCCGTAGGCGAAGTAATCCTCGACGGCGCGCGGGTTCAGCTTGCGCGACAGTTCGGGGAAGGTCATGATCGACTTCAGTTCCGAGCCGAACACGAACAGGCCGCTGGGCAGCAGCGAATAGAACATCGGCTTCACGCCCACGTGGTCGCGCGCGAGGAACAGCGTCTGCTTCCTGCGGTCCCACACACCGAACGCGAACATGCCACGCAGCCGGCGCACGCAGTCCTCGCCCCACGCGATCCAGGCGTTCATGACGACTTCCGTGTCGGACTTCGTGCGGAACGCGTGGCCCAGCGCGATCAGTTCGTCGCGCAAGGCGCGGTAGTTGTAGATCTCGCCGTTGAAGACGAGGGCCACGTCGCGCGCGGCGTTCAGGAACGGCTGCTGGCCCGTGGCCACGTCGATCACGGACAGGCGGCGGTGGCCCATGCCCAGGGCTTTTTCCAGATACAGCTCGCCTTCGTCGGGACCGCGGTGATGCTGGCTTTCGTTCATGCGCCGCAGCGCTTCGCGGTCGATCTCCCGGTTGCCCAGGGTGTCAAAGATTCCGACTATTCCGCACATGGTGTTGGCTTTCTTGCTTGTCGAGGGTGAAACGGTAACGCGTCAGTGTGCCTTGTTTTGGCAAAGTCCGTCGTAAAGTAGGCCGTACGCGGCCACCATGGCGCGCAGGCTGAAGCGATCTTCCACGCGCGCGCGCGCCGCGCGGCCGTGTGTCGCACGCAGGCTCGCGTCCTGCGCGTAGCGGGCCAGCGCGGTGGTCAATGCGTCGATGTCGCCGACCGGCGCCAGCAGGCCCTGCACGCCTTCGTCGACGACTTCCGGGATGCCGCCGACGCGCGAGGCGACGACGGGCAGGCCGCACGCCATCGCTTCCAGCATCGAGACCGGCGTGCCTTCGGCCAGCGAGGGCAGGGCGAAGATGGAAAACGTGTGCAGCACCGCGGCGATGTCGGCGCGCGCACCCGGCAGCCATACGGCGCCGTCGAGACCGAGGTTTGCGACCTGTTCGCGCACGGCCGGCAGCAGCGGACCGTCGCCGACGATCGCCAGCTTCAGGCGCGGCGCCAGATCCGGCAGCTGCGCGCGCAGCCGCGCGAAAGCGTCGACGAGGGCGCGGTGGTTCTTGACGTCCTGCACCCGGGCGACGGTGCCGATGACGATGTCGTCCGCACCGAAGGGCGCATCCGCGGCGGGCGTGCCGCCGGGCGCGTACTTGTCCGTGTCGACGCCGTTCTTGATGAACAGCGTCTTCGCGGTGGGGATGCGCACGACGTCGCCGAGCCAGCGGTTCAGGTCTTCGGACACGGGAATGAAGCGGTCGACGAACGGCGCCAACCGGCGGCGCAGGAAGTTGTGCTTCGGGTTCAGGCCGTGCGGATCGCTCGCATCGCGGCCGTGTTCCGCGTGGATGCGCACGGGGACGCCGGCCATGGTCGCCGTGAACGCATATTCCAGCGCGGCCAGGTTATACGTGTGCAGCACGGTCGGGCGCAGGCGCCGCA
>JBJMVU010000248.1:0-9088 GCA_045810485.1 Massilia sp.
CGCTGACGTTGGCGCTCGCGGTGGCGCCCTTGCTGGCTGGCGCCGCCAGGCGTTCTTTCAGGCGCTCGACCGTGATCTTCAGACGCTCCGGCTCGGGCGGTTTCAGCACGTAGTCGACGGCGCCGCGCTCGAAGGCCTCGACCGCGTACTGGTCGTAGGCGGTCACGAACACGATCTGGCTGGCGTCGCCGATGTCGCGCGCCGCTTCCATGCCGGTCTTGCCGGGCATGCGGATGTCGAGGAAGGTCAGGTCCGGCTTCAGCGCGGACACCAGTTGCACGGCTTCGTCGCCGTTCTTGGCTTCGCCGACGATTTCCAGCTCCGGCCAGACTTGGGACAGCCGGGTACGGAGCAGGTCGCGCATCAGTCTTTCGTCATCGGCAATGATTGCGGTAGGCATGGTCGGAAGGCTTGAGTAATGAGAGTGTCGATTATTCAACGAATTGTCGGTACAAGCAATACCCGAAATGCTTACTTCGGCGCAAGTTGATACGGCACTTCGATGGTGGCGATCACCCCGCTCGGGCTGTTGGCCGCGATGTGCAGGTGGCCGGCCTCGCCGTGCAGCAGTTTCAGGCGCTCGCGGATGTTCGACAGGCCCAGGCCCGTACCCTTGCTGGGCATCACGCCGAAGCCGACGCCGTCGTCCGCCACGGTCACGCGCAGCTTGCTGTCGACCACTTCCGCCGTGACGGCCAGGCGCCCGCCCTCGGGCTTGCACTCGAGGCCGTGCTTGATCGCGTTCTCGACCATCGACTGCAGCATCATCGGGGGAAACGCCGCGCTGCGCAGGCCTTCCGGCACCTGCAGCTCGACGGTCAGGCGTTCTTCCATGCGCATCTTGAGCAGGTCGAGGTAGGACTTGACCATATCGACCTCGCGGCCCAGGTTCGTCACGAGGTTGTTGTCGCGCATTTGCGGCAGCACGGCGCGCAGGTACTGGATCAGGGTGCGCTGCATGGCCGAGGCGCGCGGCGGATTGGTCTCGATCAGGTGCTCGACGGAAGCGAGGGTATTGAACAGGAAGTGCGGCTCGACCTGGGCCTGCATGGCCTGCATCTTGGCTTCCGACAGCTGGCGCTGCATCGATTCACGTTCGGCGGCGGCCGTGGCGGACTGCATCTCGGCCTCCGCGCGCTTCTTGCCGCCCACGAGGGCCTTGGTGCCGAACAGGGCGAGGATCAACAGCCACACGAAGCTCGTGAACCAGGTCGACGCCTGCTTGTGATAGCTGCGCGCCTTGGCTTCGGCCGCGTCGTCGACAGCCGCTTCGATAGCGTTGGACAATTCTTCGCCGATTTGCGGCGGCAGGTCGATGTGGACCTCCTCGCCGTTGGCGCCGCGGATGGTCTTCGTGACCGGATGCGCGGCGCCCGCCTTGCCCGTGGCCGGGGCGGGCGGCGCCGGTGGCGCTGGCGGGGCGGGCTCGGCGGGCTCGGCGGGCTCGGCCGCGTGTTGCGCCGCTTCGGCCGCCTCTGCCGCGGCGTCGGCCCTGGCCTGCGCCTGTTCCGCCTTGCCCTCCACCGTCGCATGCGCCGCCACCGCGGCCTTGGCGGCCGCTTCCGCCTTGGCCGCCTCGACTTCCGGATTGATCGTGACCGTGCCGCGCCGGCTGTTCTTGCCCGGATTGATGTGGATGCCGCTGTCGTCGATCGTGACGGTCGGCTCCGGCCGGCGCGCGCTGTGTTCCGTGCGGGCGATCTCTTCCTCACCGCCGGAGAACAATTCATCCTGCAGAATCTTGCCGGCGACCAGCATCAGCGCTGCAAACAGGAAGAATTTCCACCACGACAGTTGCGTCACCCACGTCGCGACCGCGTCGAAGGCCCGGTAAAGCGCAGACAGGGTATTCGAGAAAGTTTGTTGGGTAGAACGCCGTGTTTGCATGAAACTTATCTTTATCAAAAGGTGCGCCGAGTGTAACCGCAGGCATCGCGGCCGGCCACTGTTGGGATGTTGCAACCTTAGTTCCGTGGCGCGCGCTGTGCCATCGGTTTGCGACAGCCTGCACGATTCGGGCCCTGGAATGCACAGGTTGATGACGCCGTGATGACGTATAGAAAAACTGTTAATTAGCAATATTGCGCGGTATGATGAAAGACCACCTGGCTGCACCAGCCCATGCTTCATTTTCGCCATGAAAGGGTTTGCCGATGTCTGCCGTTCCCAAGCGTTACCGCCTCGTTACCCGCAGCGATTTCGACGGCCTCGTCTGCGCCGTCCTCCTCAAGCACCTGGACCTGATCGACGAGATCCTGTTCGTCCACCCGAAGGACATGCAGGATGGCAAGATCGCGATCAGTGCGCGGGACATCACGACCAATCTGCCGTACGTTGCCGGCGCACACCTGGCATTCGACCATCACTTGTCGGAAACGATCCGCAACACGGGCCAGCGCGACAACCACGTCATCGACCCGAAGGCGCCGTCGGCCGCCAGAGTCGTCTACGACCACTATGGCGCCACGCGCGCCTTCCCGGCCGCCTGGCGCGACATGATGGATGCCGTCGACAAGGCCGACGCCGCCCGTTTCAGCCGCGAGGAAGTGCTCGATCCGCAGGGGTGGAACCTGCTGAATTTCCTGATGGATGCGCGCACGGGGCTGGGCCGCTTTCACGACTTCCGCATCTCGAACTACCAGCTGATGATGGACCTGATCGATTACTGCCGCAATCACACGATCGCCCAGATCATGCAGCTGCCGGACGTGCAGGAGCGCACCCGCCTGTACTTCGAACACAGCGAGTTGTGCAAGGAGCAGATCAGGCGCTGTGCGCACGTCCACGGCAACCTCGTCGTGCTCGACCTGCGCGACGAATCCGTGATCTACGCGGGCAACCGGTTCATTATCTATGCGCTGTTCCCCGAGACCAATATCTCGATCCACGTGCTGTGGGGCCTGAAGAACCAGAACACCGTGTTCGCGACGGGCAAGTCGATTCTCAACCGCACGTCGAAGACCAATATCGGCACGTTGATGCTCGAGTATGGCGGCGGCGGACACGAGAACGCGGGGACGTGCCAGGTGTCCAACGACATGGCGGAAGACGTGCTGGGCGCGTTGATCAGGCGGATCACGAGCGAAGGCTGATCACGCCGGCTGCTGTTCTTCCAGCATGCGCTGCGCCGCCTCCGCCGCGAGCGGCTCGCTGATCCAGATGCCCTGGATCTGGTCGCAGCCATGCGACGTGAGGAAATCGAGCTGGGGCCGTGTTTCAACGGCCTCGGCCACCACTTTCATGTTCAGGTTGTGCCCGATGTCGATCAGGCTCTTGGCCACGGCCTGGCCGCCGTCGGACAGCGCCTGGACCGTCGTGTGCGCCAGCTTGACCTGCGTGGCCGCCAACTGCTGCAAATAGCCGAGGTCGCACAGGCCGGCGCCGAAGCCGTCCACGGACAGGTCGACGCCCATCGTGTGCAATTGTCCCGCCAATTCCTGGCCCAGTACCGGATTGCGGACCAGCGCATCGATGCGCAGGTCGAGCTGCAGGGTGCGCGGCGGCAGGCGGTAGCGGGTCAGGCGGTCGGACAGGCAGGCGAGAAAGCCGGGCTGGCTGTACTCGCGGTGCGAGACGTTGATGGCCACGGGCACGTCCACATACCCCGCCGCGCGCAGCTGGGCGGCGAATGCGCAGGCCTGGTCGAGTACGCGCTGGCCGATGGCGACGATCACGCCGCTTTCCTCGGCCTCGGCGAGGAAGCGGGCAGGGGACAGCACGCCCTGGTCCGGGTGGCGCCAGCGCAGCAGCGCCTCGAAGCCCGCGACGCGGTTGTTGCTGACGGTCACTCGCGGCTGGTACAGCAGGAACAGTTCGTCGTGGTCGAGCGCGTCGCGCAGCGCCAGTTCGATGCGGTGCCTGGCTTCCGTGCTCGATTTCATGTCGGCCGAAAAGAACTGGACGTCGTTACGGCCGCTGCCCTTGCCGTGGTACATCGCGAGATCGGCCGCGCGCACGAGCTCCGCCGCGGTGGCGCCGTCGTGCGGGTACAGCGACACGCCGACACTGGCGCCGACGGGGATCTCGCGGTTGTTGAAGGCGACGGGAATCACGAAGCTCTGGCGCACCCGCTCGACCATGCGCAGGGTGAAACGCAGCGACGGCTGGTTCGCGAGGATCAGCACGAACTCGTCGCCGGACATGCGCGACACCGTGTCGCTGTCGCGCACGGACGCCTGCAGGCGGCGCGCCACGACCTTCAGCACGACGTCGCCCGCCTCGTGGCCGAACGTGTCGTTGATGGTCTTGAAGTTGTCGAGGTCGATCAGCACGGTGGCCACGAGCGCCTTGTGGCGCTGCGCGAGGTGCAGCGCCTGCTCCAGCCGGTCCCACAGGAGGTTGCGGTTGGCCAGGCCCGTCAGCGGGTCGTGGTTGACCTCGTGCTCCAGGTGCGCCGTGCGCAGCATGGTGGCGGTGACGTCCGTGATCACGCCGATGAAGTGCGTGACGACGCCGTCCTCGTCCTGCACGGGCGTAATGGCGAGGTCGTTCCAGAACAGTTCGCCGTTCTTGCGCAGGTTGCGCAGCACGACCTTGGCGCCCGTGCGCGCCGCGATCGCGTCGCGCAACTGGGCCCGTTCGGCGAGGTCCATGCCGGGCGCGGCCATGAAGCGCGGGTCCATGCCCATGATGTCGGCCGCCGGATACCCCGTGATGCGTTCGAAGGCCGGGTTCACGTATTCGATGACGCTCTGGCCATGGTCCAGCCGGGTGATCAGGATGCCGTTGCTGGCCGCGTGCAGCGCGCGCTCGCGCAGGCGCAACTGCTGTTCGTGGGCGCGCCGTTCGGTCACGTCGATGCCGGTGCCGAACAGGTATTCGCCGCCGTTGCAGCGGATCCTCGTCCCGTTCAGCAGCACGGGCGTCTCGCGGCCGCTGCGCGACACGAAGTCGAGCTCCAGCTTCATTTCGCCGCCTTCGTCGAACACGGCGCGGATGCCATTCGCCAGCAGGGCGCGCTGCGGCAGTTCGATCAGGTCGAGGGCGCGCGTGGCGCCCAGTTCGTCCGGCGTCATCTCCGTGACCCGTTCCAGGTTGTGGTTCCAGAGGACGAAGCGGCCGTCGCGGTTGAGCACGTAAAAGGTGCCCGGGAACGTGTCGACGATGGCGGACAGCGGCGTGCGCGCGACCCGTTCGGTTTCCGTGCCGCCCCGTGCGCACCCGGTGGCGACGGCGACGGCGCAGCCGTGCGCGCGGCCTTCGGCATCGACCAGCGGCGCCAGCGTCAACGTGCTTTCGAGCACGCGCCTGCGCGCGCACATGAGCTCGACGTGGACTTCGGCGCCTTCCGGGTGGCCGGCGAGGGCGCTCCAGCCGGCGCTCCAGGCATCGCGCCCGCGCGGCGTGAACAGCGTGGTGACGGGGCGGCCGAGAACCTGCCCGGCCGGGGCGCCGAACAGGGCGGTGCAGCCGTCGTTCCAGGCCTGGATGGTTCCGGTTTCGTCGGTGAGGAAGACGCAACGGCTGGGCGGTGCGGACTCGGACATTCCGGCTCCCGGTGTCGATCGAACCCGTTAGACCGCATGACCGCGTTTCCGTTCCGCCAAAAGAAAAGGCGTGCCGCAGCACGCCTTTGTCGTCAATCGTAGTCGCCGTCAGGCGGCCGCTTCCTCGCGGGGCGGCAGCGCGACCTGGTTGTCCACGCTGAACAGGTAATCCTTGAACACGTGCTCGGCGGACAGGATCTGGTAGGTGCCGTCCGACAGCTTGTGCGTCGTGTCCTTCAGGCGGTACGTCGTCGAGCCGCAGGTCCAGCAATTGAAGTTGCGCATATGGGTGCACAGGCAGGTCTTGTCGAACACCTGGATGTTCTTGTTGCCCGGATTCGCCTGCACTTCGCGGTTGTACGAATTGATGTAGGCGCAGTTGCCCGTCGCGTCCAGCAGGTAGCCGTACGATTCGCAGCCGGGACGGATGCCCGAGCCGATCGCCGGCGTCTGCTTCAGCATGCGCATCGGATAGCCCGTTGGCGACACGCCGTTGACGATGATGTCCTCTTCGCTGGCGCGGAAATATTCCTGCTTGACCGAGTCCGGCAGGCCGCATTCGCGGGTCACCGTGAAGCGGGTCGCCACCTGCACGCCGCCGGCGCCTTTTTCCAGGAACGACACGGCGTCGCTGCCCGTGAAGATGCCGCCGGCCGCGATCAGCGGGATGTCGAGCTTTTCGGCGGCCAGGTACGCATGGATCTCGTCCATGATCGTGTGCAGGTCGTAGTCCTTCCAGTCTTCCATGCCGAAGCCCAGGTGGCCGCCGGCCAGCGGACCTTCGACGATGACGTAGTCGGGCAGGCGGTTCAGGCGCGCGACCTTGCGCAGGAACAGCTGCAACGCGCGGACGGACGAGACGATGATGCCCAGCTTGGCGTCGCGGAAGCGCGGGTGGTCCTTGACGAGCTCGAACGAGCCCAGGTGCAGGCCGGCCGACATCGTGATGCCGTCGATGCCCGCGTCCAGCGCCGCCGACAGGCGCGTGCGCAGGGTTTCCTTCGGCGCGTTCATCGTCAGCTTTTCCATGCAGTTCACGAAGATCAGGCCATCGCCTTTCTTCGCCGCCATGGTCGCGCCCACATGCAGGCGCGTCGCCTCGGCCAGCCGGTCGAGGTCGAACTGGACGACCGACTTGTCCATGTTGTGGATGTTGAACTTGTAGAGCTTGGTCTTTTCCTTGACGAAGCTGGTGTCGAACTTGCGGTCCGACACGTCCGGCACCATTGCATCGGAAATGTGGCCGATACCGCCCAGACGGGCCGCTTCCAGGGCCAGTTCCGACGTGGAAATATCCACGCCCATTCCGCCGATCATGATGGGCACGTATTCTTTGTTGCCCAAACGCAGGCGGAAATCATCAACACGTTTCATTGCTATCCAACTCGTTGTTATAGGTAATGCCGCCGACCGGCGTGCTCGCACACGCCGCATTTTACCCCACGCGGGGACGGGCGGAGAGCACCATTTGCCGCACGGTCGTGCGGAGCCGGCGGAGCGCGTTCAGTCGCGGAAGTTGTTGAATTCCAGCGGCAGATCCTTCACGTCCTTGCGCAGCAGCGCGATCGCTTCCTGCAGCGTATCGCGATCCTTGCCGGTCACGCGCACGGTTTCGCCCTGGATCGACGCCTGGACCTTCATCTTGCTTTCCTTGATCAGCTTGGTGATCTTCTTGGCGTCCTCGGTCTCGATGCCGTTGCGCACCTTGAGCACCTGCTTGACCTTGTCGCCGCCGATCTTCTCGATCTTGCCCTCGTCGAGGAAGCGCACGTCGACCTTACGCTTGGTCATCTTGTTCAACAGCACGTCACGCACCTGGCCGAGCTGGAAGTCGGAATCGCCGAACACCGTGATCTCGCGTTCCTTCTGCTCGACCTTGGCCGAGCTGCCCTTGAAGTCGAAGCGGGTGCCGATTTCCTTGTTGGATTGCTCGATGGCGTTCTTGACTTCGACCATGTCTGCTTCGCAGACCACATCAAACGATGGCATCGTGTTTTTTCCTTGCACAGTAATGAATGACGGTATTGTAACCAACAACGCGCGCGCCACTATAATGCGCCAAACACTACCCGCCCCAGCCATGCCAGCCGACCTGCTTTTCTCTTCCGACGTTTCGCTCGAATCCTTCAACACGTTCCGCATTCCCGCGCGCGCCAAACGCTACCTGCGGGTGACCGACCCGGCCCAGTTGCGGGCCGTCGCCGCCGACCCGCGATTCGCCGCGCTGCCGCGCCTCGTGCTGGGCGGCGGCAGCAACCTGCTGATCGCGCGCGACGAGGTCGACGCCCTCGTGCTGCACATGGCGCTGCAAGGCAGGCAGATCGTGGGCGAGACGGACGACGCCGTCCTCGTGCGCGCCCACGCGGGCGAGAACTGGCATGCATTCGTGGAATGGACGCTGGCGCAGGGCCTGGGCGGCCTGGAAAACATGGCGCTGATCCCGGGCACGGTCGGCGCCGCGCCGATCCAGAACATCGGCGCGTACGGGGCCGAGGTCAAGGACCGTTTTCACTCGCTGACCGTCTTCGATTTCGCCGATGGCTCGACGCGCGCGATGGACGCCGCCGCCTGCCGCTTCGGCTACCGCGACAGCGTGTTCAAGCATGCGGAAGGCAGCACGCTCGTCGTGCTGGACGTGACGTTCGCCCTGCCGCGCGCGTGGGCGCCGAACCTGCGCTATGCGGAACTGGCGCAGGCGGTGCAGGGCAGTGCCGCACCGACCGCCCGCGAGGTGGCGGACGCCGTGATCGCGATCCGCCGCCGCAAGCTGCCCGATCCGGCCGAGATCGGCAACGCGGGCAGCTTCTTCAAGAACCCGGTCGTGCCGTCCGAGCACTGCGCGCGCCTGCTGGCCACGTGGCCGGACCTCGTGCACCACGTCCAGCCGGACGGCAGCGAAAAGCTGGCCGCGGGCTGGATGATCGACCGCTGCGGCTGGAAGGGCAAAAGCCTGGGACGCGCGGGCGTGTACCCGAAGCAGGCGCTCGTGCTGGTCAATAACGGCGGCGCGACGGGCCCGGAGATCATGGCGCTGGCGCGCGCCATCCAGGACGACGTCGCGGCCCGCTTCGGCGTGCGGCTGGAGCCGGAACCCGTGCTGGATTGAGGGACACCTGGCCCGGCCGGGCCGACCCGGTTGGGGCCGCTGCGCCTGGCGTCGTACCGCGCCGCGTCGACCCGTGCGACGAGGTCGTCCGGGTCGTCGTCCTCGCCCGGCGCCGTGCCCGCCACGCCCGGCGACATCGTGACGAAGCCGCCCATCGCCCCCGGATGCGGCAGCGCCGGTTGTTCGCGTCCCGCGCGGCGCGCATCGCCCACGCGCAGCGCGCCGGCGCAACTCCTCGTTGACGCGCACCGTCAGTTCCAGCTGGTCGGGCAGCTTGGCGAGGTAGTCCTTCCAAAGTGAAATTTCTATTGAGGGTCGGCTGGTGCAATCCGTAGTGTTAACGCAAATGATAATGATTCGCGTTTACATGTGTGTAAAACTTTGTTAAGGTGGCCGGGTTCGCATGACCTTTCAATAACAAACCTCGATCACATGACAACCTCCGCCTACATCACCAGCCGCAAACGCCCAACCTGTCCCGCCGCCAGCCGTGCCG
>JBJMVU010000249.1:0-4233 GCA_045810485.1 Massilia sp.
ACAAACAATACCAAAACGAACATATTCCGAACAACACCGCCCGCGCGCTCGTCCAGGGCGGCATGATGAAGGCGCAGCTGTGGCTATGGTTCGTCGGCATGATCATCCTGACGTTCCCATGGCACGTCGTCGGCGTGATGGGCATGCCGCGCCGCATGGCCTACTTCGACTACACGAACCCCGAGATCGCGCCGCAAGCCATCACCGTGATCCTCAGCGCCATCGGCGGCCTGCTGCTCGTGATCTCGGGCGTGCTGTTTTTGCTCGTGCTGCTGCGCGGCCACCGCGGCAGCCTCGTCGAGCTGCCCGAATTCCGCTTCAGCCAACCGGTCCACGCCGTCGCTCGCGTGCCCGTCGCGCTGAACGGCTACGCGCTGTGGCTGGCGCTGATGATCGGCCTGTCCCTCGTCAACTACGGCTACCCGATCGCGCAACTGCTCGGGCTGAAGCAGACGTCCGTGCCCGCCGTCCCGATCGGAGGCACGCCATGAACGAGCCTTTGTTCTCGCTAAAGAACCGCTGGTTCACGATCAGCGTCGCAGCCGTCGTCGTCATCGCGGCCCTCGCCGCCGCCGTCGGCTTCCTGTGGCTCCCGCGCGCCCACGCGCGCGACGCGATGGCGTCGATCTGGGAATCGATCTGCAGCGCGGCCGGCGCCCCGGCCCGCTACCGCAGCCCGGACCAGCCGGACGAGAAAGCCGTCTACCCGACGAGCGTGATCGTGAGCAGCGAATTCACGGGCCCGATCGACAACGTGGCCGTCGGCCGCGGCGCCACCCTGGCCCTGCAATGCAGCATGTGCCACGGTGCGCGCGGCACCGCATCGGCCGGCACGAACGCGCCGCACCTGGCGGGACAGCCGCCGTCGTCCACGTACAAGCAGTTGCGCGACTTCAAGTCCGGCCACCGCCCGAGCGCCGTCATGCAGCCGCTGGCGACGAACCTGTCCGACCAGGACATGCGCGACCTGGCCGCCTTCTATTCGCAGCAACAGCGCGAGACATTGGTGGGACACGCGGGCGTCCGGGTCGACGTACCGCGCATCGTCAGCAACGGCTCGCCGATGCGCAACGTGGGCGCGTGCGCGACTTGCCACAGCCCGGGTGTGGCGCGCGTGGCGACGCCGATCATCGACGGGCTCCCGGAAGCCTATATCGCCGACCAGCTGAAAGCGTTCAAGTCCGGGCGGAGAGGCAATGACATCAACCAGCAGATGCGCAATGCGGCCCATGCGTTGACGGACCAGGAGATCGACGTGCTGGCGAAGTATTACGCCAGCCGCTGATCAGAGCGAGGCCGCCAGTGCCTCCGCATCGTCGCCCGCGGGGATGCGCATCGGCGCCGCCGGATCCGTCACCGCGCGCCACACCGCTTGCGCGACGTCGCGCGCCTGCGTGACCGGTCCGGGCACGCGCATGCCCCGGAACACCTCGTCCAGCAGCGGCGCGTACTCCGCCGGCGCCCCGCCCTGCATCAGCGCGCGGGCGTTCTCGCCGAAGCGCGTGCCTGGCGCGCGGCCCGGCAACACGAGGCGCGCGCGGATGCCCAGCGGCGCCAGCTCCAGCGCGAGCGATTCCGTGAATGCGTTCACGGCCGCCTTGCTGGCCGTGTAGACCGACAGCAGCGGCAGCGGCGCGAGCGTGACGGTCGACGTGACGTTGACGATCACGCCCGCGCGCCGGGCGCGCATGGCCGGCAGCACGGCCCGCGTCATGGCGATCGTGCCGATCGTGTTCGCGTCGAAGACGGCACGCGCCGTGTCCATCGATACGGCTTCCAGCGGATGGATCACGCCGACGCCGGCATTGTTGACGAGCGCGTCGACCGGTCCCGCCGCGGCGATGGCCGCGTCGATACTGTCCGCGTCGGTGACGTCCAGCGCGACGATGCGCAGGCGGCTCGATGCCGGCAGCAGGTCCGTGCGCGGCGTGCGCATCGTGGCGATGACGTGCCAGTCGCGTTCGAGGAAGTGGCGGGCGATCTCGAGGCCGAAGCCGGACGAGCAGCCGGTGATCATGACCGTTTTCATAAGGACTCCTGTGAAGGGTTTGCGGTACCGGAACGATAGTCGCTCCCGTCCGGACGCGCTACAATCGCAAGTCCACAATACTTTTGCGAGCGTCCGGAATGAGCGATCCCCTGGCGGAAGTGGTCGGCCTGCTGCGCCCTGGCGTGCGCTTCACGAAGGTCGTCGGCGCGGCGGGCCGCTGGGGCGTGCGGCGGACGGAGACCGGCGAACCGTCGTACTGCGTCGTGCTCGACGGCGCCTGCCTGCTCGCGATCGCCGGCATGGATGCGATCGCACTCGAACCGGGCGACTTCGTGCTGATCCCCGCCACGCACGAATTCGCGATGTCGAGCCTACGCCCGCCGCCCGCACGCGACTTCGACAAGCCGCCCGCGCAGGTCGCTCCCGGCGAAGTCCGCCATGGCGCGCGCGACGGTCCGCCCGACGTGCGCTTCCTCATCGGCCACTGCGAGTTCGCGTCTCCCGATGCGGCGCTGCTCGTATCGCTGCTGCCGCGCGTCGTGCACGTGCGCGGCGAGGCCCGGCTGGCCACGCTCGTGCAACTCGTGAACGACGAAGCGCGCGCGCGGCGTCCGGGGCGTGACGTGGTGCTCGCGCGCCTGCTGGAAGTGCTGCTGATCGAAGCGCTGCGCGGCGCCGCCGGCACGCAAGCCGCACCGGGACTCGTGCGCGGCCTCGCGGACGCGCGCCTCGCGCACGCGCTGCGCGCACTGCACGCCGCGCCCGCGCGCGCGTGGACGGTGGCCGATCTCGCACGCGAGGCGGCGCTGTCGCGCTCCGCGTTTTTCGAGCGCTTCAGCCGCACCGTCGGCATGGCGCCGATGGCATACCTGCTGACCTGGCGGATGGCGCTCGCGCAGGACCTGCTGCGCCGCGGCGCCGGCAGCGTCGCCGCGGTGGCCGAGCGCATGGGCTACAGTTCCGCGAGCACGTTCACCGTCGCCTTCGCGCGCCACGTCGGGCAGCCGCCCGCGCGCTACGCCCGCGCGGCCTGATCAGGTTCATCGGGCAGGATCTGGAACGGCTGGCGCAACGGACCGGCGTCGTGGCGGTCGTACCAGAAGCACTTGATGGCGCTTCGCAGTGCGGGCGGCGGCTCGACTTCGCGGTGGTAGGGTTGCGTGGAGGACACTATCGGCATGGGATCAACGGCTTGGACGGTATGATACGTCTTTACCGATCTTCGATGGCAGGTCCGCTGCCGTGTGCCCATGCATAGAATCGATTCCCTGGACTGGCAACGGGGCCTCCTTGCGTTCGCCATCATGGCCTATCACCTTACCAGTTGGGAGGTGCACGCGCTCGACGCCTCGACCGTGCCGGGCCGGCTGGGCATCTATGGCGTGTCGATGTTCTTCGTCCTGTCCGGACTGAGCATGGCCCTGGTCTACCACGGGTACATCCGCGATGCCGGATCGTCGCTCAGGTTCTTCGTGCGGCGCATCGCCCGCATCTGGCCGCTCCTGTGGGTGGCGGTCGCATTTGCCACCGGCACCGCCATCCTCGCCGGCCAGCCGCCGTACTGGTGGCTGATCCTGGCGAACCTCACGACGGCCTTCGGCTTCGTCGATCCCGCCGCGTACATGAACGTCGGCGCGTGGTCGATCGGGAACGAGATGGTGTATTACGCGCTGACGCCATTCATCATTCTTGTCTATAACCGGTCGCTCGTCGCTGGCAACCTGCTTGTGCTGGCGGCGGTACTGGT
Organism: Massilia sp.; assembly: GCA_045810485.1. GTDB lineage: Bacteria > Pseudomonadota > Gammaproteobacteria > Burkholderiales > Burkholderiaceae_D > Telluria. The sequence goes on from JBJMVU010000249.1 coordinate 3,738, forward strand.
CGGCGCGTGGTTTGCCGTCGATGTCCTGGCGCCGGATCGTAGCCTCGCGGACCAGTGGGCGCTGTATATCAATCCGTTCAACAACCTGTTTCTGTATTGCGCCGGGATTGCGCTCTACTACAATTTTCACGACGCCAGGCCGGGCATGGGCGTTGTTGCGGGCATGTTCTTGTTCTCGGTCGGCGCCTTCCTGCTGTATCCGGTGGCCGGGGATCAGATCCGGATCGTCACTGGCGCCTGCCGCATGGCGTTCAGCGCGGCCTCTGTCCTGCTCGTTTTCGCCTTCTACAAGAACACGGTTGCCCTGCCCGCGATTCTGGCGGCGCCGCTGACCAGGCTCGGGGTCGTGACGTATGGCGTGTATTTGCTGCATCCGATCGTGTATCGCACCATTCTTTTTGTAGAGAAGAAGGCGCATGTGCAGTTGCCGGCGGTGGGCATGGTCGGGGTCACGATGGCGGTGACGATTGTGTTGGCGATGGTGTCCTTCGAGGTG
>JBJMVU010000250.1:0-12491 GCA_045810485.1 Massilia sp.
CGCACCCTGTTCGCGTTCGTGCGGCGCGTCCAAGCGGATATGACAAAACCGGATAAACAAGGGCAAAAGTATTCGTTTGGTTTTCGAACCGCTGTGCTTAACCTGTGACTTCCAGAACCCGCCCTTGAAAGAGAGAAACAATATGCTGTTAAAAAAACTGATCCAGGCCACCGTGGCTATCGCACTCGTTGCCCCGACCGTGCACGCCGCCGACATCACTCTCCTGAACGTGTCGTACGACCCGACGCGCGAGCTGTACCAGGACGTCGGTAAGGCGTTCGCCGCCAAGTACAAGGCCCAGACCGGCGACAACGTCACGTTCAAGGCCTCGCACGGCGGTTCGGGCAAGCAGGCCCGCTCCGTGATCGACGGCCTGCAGGCGGACGTCGTCACCCTGGCCCTCGCGTGGGACATCGACGAGATCGCCGAGCGCGGCCTGGTCGCCAAGGATTGGCAGAAGCGCCTGCAGCACAACGCCTCGCCGTACAACTCGACCATCGTGTTCCTGGTCCGCAAGGGCAACCCGAAAGGCATCCACGACTGGAACGACCTGATCAAGCCGGGCGTGCAAGTCATCACCCCGAACCCGAAGACGTCCGGCGGCGCGCGCTGGAATTACCTGGCGGCCTGGGGCAACGCCCTGAAACAGCCGGGCGGTAGCGAGGCGAAAGCGCGCGACTACGTGGCCAAGTTGTTCAAGAACGTGCCGGTGCTCGATTCCGGCGCACGCGGCGCGACGACGACCTTCGTCGAACGCGGCATCGGCGACGTGCTGATCGCGTGGGAAAACGAAGCGATCCTGGCCATCAAGGAACTGGGCCCGGACAAGTTCGAGATCGTCGCGCCCAAGGTGAGCATCCTGGCCGAGCCGCCGGTGGCCGTTGTCGACAAGGTCGTCGACAAGCGCGGCACCCGCAAGGTCGCGGAGGCCTACCTGCAATACCTGTACACGGATGAAGGCCAGGACATCATCGCGAAGAACTACTACCGTCCGATCAACGCCACGGTCGGCGCGAAATACGCGGCGCAATTCCCGAAAGTGAGCCTGTTCACCATCAACGACGTGTTCGGCGGCTGGACCAAGGCGCAGAAGACCCACTTCGCGGATGGCGGCACGTTCGACCAGTTGTACCAGCCGGGCAAGTAAGATAGCCTGATCCCTTACCGCCGGCGCATCCCGCGCCGGCACGTCTTTTCCTGGACCCATCATGGACTGGCTGGATCGGGTGACATGGTTCCTGGTCGTCGTGCTCGTGGTCGCCGCCTTCTGCTTTCCCACCAACCGCGGCGACTGACGGCATACGCCTTATGCCACAAAAACAATCATAACCAACCGGCAATATTGCTGTTGCTATCATAACTGATGGGCGCTACAGTGACCGGATGGAACGACACCCCCTCACCGCCAACGAAGAGGCGCGCCTGGCCGCGCTGCGCAACCTCAACCTGCTCGACACCGCGCCGAACGAAGCCTACGACCGCATCACGCGCATGGCCAGCCGCCTGCTGCGGACGCCGGTATCGTCGATCTCCCTGTCGGACCGCCACCGCCAGTTTTTCAAATCGCGGGTCGGGTTCGACCAGCCGGAAGCGCCGCGCGAACAGACGCCATGCCACTGGGCGTTCCAGTCAGATGGCGTCTACACCGTGCCCGACCTGCTCGCGGACGAACGGTTCGAACATACCGACATCGTGCAGCACGGCGGCATGCGCTCGTACGCGGGCGCGCCGCTGGTCACGCGCACCGGCTACAGCCTCGGCACGCTGTGCGTGATCGACAACCGGCCGCGCACCTTCAGCACCGAGGAAACGGACTTGCTGGCGGACCTGGCCGAGATGGTGATGAGCCAGATCGAGCTGGAGAACAGCATCGGCCGCATCCACCCGGTGAGCGGCCATCCGAACGAATACCAGTTGATCGACGACCTGGACGACATCGCCGGACGTGCGCCGGACGCCGTGCACACGGCGCTGCTGATCGAGCTGCTGCCCGCGCGCCAGCTGCGCCAGGGCATGCGTGTGCTTGGCGCGAATTTCGTCGAGAACCTGATCCACAGCTCGACGGAGACGATCCGCCGTTGCCTCGATGCGGACACGCGCCTGTACCATATGGGGCCGACCCGCTGCGCGGTGCTGCTGAGCGCGGCCTGCGCGAGCGTGTGGGAAGCGGCCGCCCGCCGGCTCGACCGGCATTTGCGCGAACCGATCGACTGCGGCGGTATTCCGGTGCGCGCCGTGCCCGCGATCGGCGTCTACACGTTCAGGCCGGCCGACGTGAAGCCGCGCGACGTGCTGCGCCGCCTGTACAACGCGGTCGAGGACGCCCGCGACGACGGCGTGCTCACGGCCAGCTACGACCCCGACCACGACCGCATCCATGCGCGCCGCTTCCAGCTGCTGGGCAGCCTGTCCGAGGCGCTGCGCGCGGACGACCAGCTGGCGCTGATGTTCCAGCCGCGCGTCGACCTGTCCGGCCGGCCGCGCGGCGCCGAGGCCCTGCTGCGCTGGCGGCATCCGCACCACGGCGCCGTGTCGCCCGCCGAATTCGTGCCGCTTGTCGAAGAAACCGCCCACATCCAGGAGCTCACGCAATGGGTGCTGGACAATGCGTTGGCCCAGGTCGCGCGCTGGCGCCGCGCCGGATATTCGCTCAAGGTGTCGATCAACGTGTCGGCGCCGAACCTCGAGGAGCCGGACTTCGCGGCCGGTGTCGCGCGCCTGCTGGCGCGGCACGACGTGCCGCCGGGCGCGATCGAGCTCGAGTTCACCGAGAGCGTACTGGCGCGCGACGACGGCCGCGTGATCGAACAGCTGTGCGCGCTGCGCGACATGGGCGTCGAGATCGCGATCGACGATTTCGGCACCGGCTACAGCAGCCTCGCCTACCTGCAAAAGCTGCCGGCCAGCGTGCTCAAGATCGACCGCGCCTTCATCAAGGACCTGCCGACGAGCGAGCGCGACCGCAAGCTGGTGCGCGCGATGATCGGCATGGCGCATGATCTCGGCTACCGCGTGGTCGCGGAAGGCGTCGAATCGGAAGAGGGCGTGGCCTTGCTCGCGGAATGGGAATGCGACGAGGCGCAGGGTTATTATTTTTCCAGACCGTTGTCCGTCGCGGACATGGAGGCGTGGCTGGACCGGTCGGCCGGATGAGCGAACCGGCGTCGGCATGTAAAATTGACATGTCGGCCGCGTCGTTTTACACGTGGCTTTACACACCACGGACTCCAGGAAACCCCATGCAAAGCAGCGACCTGACGCTCACATCGCCAGCCGCCGGCGTCGACGGTGGCGGCACGCCGCTGTTGACGTTGACGGTCGTCTGGCATCCGGACCTGGCGCGCGTCGGCGAGCAGTACATCGATACCCGTTCCGAAGGCGTGCAACTAAGCCGTGCGGAGCCGTCGTTCCGGCGCCCGTTCGGCGAGGGCGCGCCGCTGCTGTACGGCGGCATTTCGCGCCAGCCCGTGGGCCTGGTGCGCGTCGGCGCCGACGCCGTGGAGTTGCGCGTGCCGGAGAGCCGCATGGTGGTCGAACTCGATGGCCAGGCAATCCACGGCGCGCTGCGCCTCGACAGCGAACGGATCGGCGCCGGGGTCATGCTGGGCCTCGGACGGGCGGTCCTGCTCTGCCTGCACTGGACGTGGCGCCTGCCGAGCGACAATCCGGTACCCGGCCTGCTGGGTGTGGGCAGTGCCGCGACGCAGGTCCGCGCCATGGTCCACGCCGTGGCGGCGACCGACGTGCCGGTGCTGTTGCTGGGCGAGACGGGCTGCGGCAAGGAAGTCGCGGCGAGCGCCATTCACGCGCTCGGCCGGCGCGGGACGGCGCCGCTGGTCGCGGTGAATATGGCCACCTTGAATGAATCGCTGGCCGCCGCGGAACTGTTTGGTGCGGCCAAGGGCGCCTACACGGGCGCGCAGGCGAACCGCGGCGGTTTCTTTGCCGAAGCGGGCGACGGCACGCTGTTCCTCGACGAGATCGGCAACGCGCCGCCGCCCGTGCAGGCGATGCTCTTGCGCGTACTCGAGGGCGGGCAGTACCGGCCGGTCGGCGCGACGCGGGACGAGCACAACCGGGCCCGCCTGATCGCCGCCACCGACCAGGACCTGAACGGCGGCGCCTTCAACCAGCCGCTGTTGCGCCGGCTCGAACAATTCGTGATCCAGCTGCCGCCGTTGCGGACCCGGCGCGAAGACATCGGCGTGCTGATCGTCCACTTCCTCGAACGTTACGGGCAGCCCGTCTCCCTGCCTTATCAGCTGGTCAGCGCGTGTGCGACGTATGACTGGCCAGGCAATATCCGCGAACTCATGCATTTGCTGGGACGGGCGGCGCTGGCTGTGCAACTGGGGGAAACGCCGGAGTTCGACAAGCTGGCGCACACCCGTCCGGCTTCCTCGCCGCCGCAGGTGCCGGCCGCGCCCGCGCCGTCCCGGCCCGGCGCATTGAGCGAACAGGCCATCCTGCAGGCGCTGGACAATAATGGCTGGCACATCCAGGGCGCCGCCCGCGAACTGGGTATTTCACGGCCGACGCTGTACAAGCTGATCGGCGCTCATTCCGGTATCCGGCGCCCCGAGGACATCGAGGCCGATGTGCTGCGCGCCGCCCTGGACGCCAGTGCCGGCGTGCTCGAGCAATGTGCGGCGCGCCTGCGCACGCCGGTCGAGGCGCTGCGCCGCCACCTGCGCGCGCTGGCGGCCGGCGGTTAGCGCGGGGGCAGGGTGCCTGCGCCGACCTGGGTTTCCGGGTCGAAGGTGAACACCCGGTATTGCGGATACTCGGTGCCGGGAACGTAGAGGGCGACCGTCATGACGAAGCGCATGTCCCAGCTACCCTCGTTGATGCACGGGTAGGTGGCGATCGAGGTCCATTGTGGCTTGCCTTGAGCGCCAGCCTGCGACTGGCCGGAGCCGAAATCGACGGCCGCGCCCTGGCCGACCAGGTTGCTCTCCGGATCAAAAAATGGCGACGGATACGGGTATCGTCCGGCATAGGCTGCATTGGCGCGCACGGAAAACAGCTTCGGTCTGGTGATCAGGTGACAGTTGAGGACGTCGAATTCGACATGTTCCGGGTCGTTGGTTTCGACGCGCAGGCCCACTTCCCAATCACTTCCCAGGCAGAAGATGCCTGTGTCCTTGTCTTTGCCGATGGGCAGTTTGTTGCCTTCCGCATCCTCGAACACCCAGTCGGGACGATCGCTTTCCTGGGCGGTGGCAAAGCTGATCACTAACGTTATTTTTTTCGGCATGATGTCTCTCGGTCAGTTGCGTGGATAACGGGCATCCCTGCGCAGCGACACCAGGTCCGGCTCGGCGTCGATCGCGCTTGCCGGGTAGCCCAGCGCTTTCGCCCTGGACAATGCGGCCAGGGCGCTTACCCGATCCTTGAGCAATTCATATGCCAGGCCCGCGCGGAAATGCACGGCGGGGTCGGATGGCGCCAGGGCCGCCGCCCGCCGCAACAGATCGATGCTGGCCGCCGTGTCGCCGCCGCGGGCCGCGTACAGGCCCAGGCGCGACAGCAGGGTCGCGTCGTTCGGCCGGCGCTCGAGTTCGGGCGCGATCAGGTCGCGCGCCTTCCGGTACGCCTGCCGCGCCTCGGCGCCGCGGCCCGGTATCCACAGCAGCGTGTCCGCCAGGTTGGCCCAGCCGAGGTAGTTGTCGGGCGTGCCGGCCGGCGGCGTGACCGCCTGCTCGAACGCATCGGCCGCCCCGACGTAATCGCCGCGCTGGAACAAGGCGTTGCCGAGATTGGTGTACAGCATGGCGTTCGGTGCGACCTGCAGGCCCTGCTGCAGCACCTGCAGCGCCTCGTCGCTCCGGCCCTGTTGCAGCAGGGTCGCATTGAGGTTGGCGTAGGCAAGGACCGCATCCGGCTGGAGGCGGATACTCAGCCTGAACGCCTGTTCGGCCTCGGTGAGGTGGCCCTGTTCGAAGTGCAGTGTGCCCAGCAGGTTGGCGAAGGCGTGTTCGCCGGCATACTTGCGCAATGCCTCTTCAGCGCCCAGCCGCGCCTCGTCGTAGCGCTTCAGCCGGGTCAGGAACGTGATCTTGCCCAGCATGGCGAAAAAGTTGCCGGGTTCGAGGCGCAGTCCCTGTTCCGCAGAGGCCAGCGCCTGTTCGTAGTCGCCCTGGTTGGCCAGCACCCAGGCGTGGGCGACGTGGCTCAATGCCAGGCGCCGGTCGAGCCTGAGCGCCTGTTGCGCCCCGGCGGCCGCGCGCCGGCGCCAGGTGTCGTCCCTGCCGTCGCCGGCGTAGCGAAAACTGTCGACCAGCGACATGCCCGCCGCCGCGGCCGCATGGCCGGGGTCGCGCTCCAGGATGGCCGTGAAGTCGCGCGCGGCCGCTTCCAGCCGGGGCGGGCGGTCGAACTGGCGCAGATTGCCGAGCCCGTCGCGGATCGCCGCCGACGTCGAGAACGGCAGGGGGGTGTCGAACCGGTGCGTCGCCAGGTACGTGCCGCCGACCGCGGTCGCCAGCACCAGCGGGGCCGTGAGCCAGCCACGCCGCCACGTCCGGCGCCGCGCGCCGGCAACGGGTTGCGCGGGCGTGTCGACCGGTTGCCGGCCGGTCTGCAGCGCCGCCGCGAGCTGGCGCAGATTCGCAGGACGCTGTTCCGGCTGGCGCGTCGTCATCTGCCGCACGAGGTCGGCCACGGCTTCCGGCACGTTGTCGGGAAATGTCCAAGTTGCGGACGAGGACTGGATGATGGCCGTGGCCAATGCGAGACCGTCGAGCGTGCCGAACGGGCGGACGCCCGCGACCATCTCGTACAGGATGACACCGAGTGCGTGGATGTCGGATTGCCTGGACGGCGGCCGGCCGAGCAGGCACTCCGGCGCCATGTAAGCGATCGTGCCGCGGTGCGCGAGTTCCTCGACCGAGGCGGTGGCCTGCGCGTCGTCGTAGAACGCCAGGCCGAGATCGAGGATGCGCACCTTGCCGGACGGTTCCAGCATCAGGTTCGAGGGCTTGAGGTCGCCATGGACGAGGCCGGCATTATGCGCATCCTGCATCGCATCGAAAAGCTGCGCGAACATGTCGCCGATGGCCTCCGGCCTGGCCGGTGTCGACCGGATGAGCTCGCGCCACGTCACGCCCGGGATCAGCTCCATGACGATGGCCTGCCCGTTGTCGGTGTCCTCGATGGCGTAGATTTTCACGAACGCGGGATGCGGCAACGATGCCGCCAAGCGCGCTTCCTTGAGCAGCAGGCCGGCATGCTGTACGCCGGCCGATCCCTTCAGGCATTTGATCGCAACCTTGCGCTGCAGTCGTTCGTCCCAGGCTTCGACGACTTCGCCGTAGCCGCCCTGGCCCAGGGGACGCAGGATCGTGAAATGCTCAAGACCGTGTCTCGCGCGCGCCGGGCCCGGTGCAACATCTGTTTTGTCCATGATCTCGAACGACGCGGAAGTGTAAATATCTCGATGCGCATAAATGTTATGTCATTTTTAACATTTTATGCAAATTACTTTATCGCAATATTCGCACGCTCGATGGGGCGGCTGCGCCGGACCATGTCTGTCGCGTATCGAGACTTTCTATGCTACTTCGGACTGTCGACCGTATAGCCTTTCGCCTGGAGCGCGGCCAAGGCGCCATCCGGGCCAAGAATGTTCTGCATCTGCAGGACGGCAAACGTCGACGTGTTGTTGCTCAGCGCCTTTTCGGCCGCTTCCATCCAGGACTGGCGCAAGCGTTCCACCAGGTTGTCGATGCCTGCGGCCCTGCGCATCGCCGGGCTGGCCGCCACGGCGCTCACGCAGGTCGCGTCGCGCTCCGAGAAATCCAGGCTCCTGATCTCTGCGATATTCCCGTTGGCCCAGGCGTTCGCGCGCACACGCATCGCGGCCAGATCGCCCTCGAGATTGTCGAGTGTCCTGGTGAAGCAAGCCAGGTCTTCCATTTGCGACGCCTTGATGTCCTTGAGCAGTCCGCGCGGGTCCTTGACGTCGAAGCTAACGCCGGTAAAAGTCTGCTTCACCTTGTTCTTCTGCGCGATCTCGACGATACGCCCGAGGATCTCGCCGCCCCCCGACAGGCCATTCTTGTCATACCCGGCCTCTTTCAAACGATCCGCAGCCACAATCGGCCGCAGCCGCTCCAAACCGTCGCCACCGCCCAAATACCTCTGCTTCGCCACCGTCCAGCGCGCGTAGACATCGGCAGGCAGCACGTCGTGCAGTGTGGCGCCGTCCGGATTGTCTTCCAGGCCAATCAGGCTGGGCAATGCAGTAAGGCCGCGCAGGAAGCCGCCGAACCCCGATAACCCGGCCGAGAAAGCGGGCGGCAGCAACAATTCCTGCGTTCCTTTCATCAGCCGTTCGACACGGCTGTCGTCCCACTCCATCTTCTTCGGCAGCGGTGAGTACAGGCCGAAGAGCCAGATGACGTGGTCGCCCTTGCTGACCTTCCAGACGCCAGGGCCGGGGCGACGACCCTCGACGATGATCTGGGTTGGCACTTGCGCGGGCTGTTCGGCTTGCGCGGCGGCCGGCGGGGGTGGCTCAGTCTGGCCGAACGTCGGCAGCGCCAGGACGCCCGGTACCAGCGCACACAGCAGTCTTTTCTTCATCGTGCATCCCTGATTGTTATAGTGCAGAAAGCTTAGCGCGATGCATGAGCTTAGCCCAAGGAAGCAACTAAGTGTTACATGTTTGATATGTATGAAAGCACATGCCCGCGGCGCCAGCCGTTACGGTAGATCGCCCATCAGGAACCACCGCGGTCCGACGGAGCGAACTCATGGGTAAATTGTCGGGAGTTTTGTGGCACTGGTACAGTCAGATGCTCCGATGGTTCTCAATGCCTGTGTACCGCTTTCCAGGCAGCGTATGCGGACGGTCGCAAACCATAGCGCGCCAGTACGCCCTCGTGCAGGCGCTTGAGTTCTTCAACGATGAATGCTTGTCCAGGTAGTCGCATAAATCCGATATCGCTTTTTCAGTGGGCCGCCGAGCGCGCTCCCTGCTTTTTGACGAAATTTTAAGATGCGCCATGTTGGCTCGCGCACTGGAGATCACTTCGAGGTTCACAGGCAGCTTGCGCAGTCCCGTGCGGACTTGAACACGCCGCCCAGATACGTCAGGTCGATAGAGATCGTCACGCCTGACGTCCCGGCCTTGCGTCGCTTGCGGACGAAGGCAGTCAGGTAGTCGGACGTCAGCCACGCAGACATCACCGTGGTCCCGTTGCCACGTCCGCAGGACGGCTGTCTTGTTCTTGCCCAAGGGGTGAGCAGCCCCGATCTCATCGAAGTACCAGTCAATGAGCTCTTTTAAGGTAATATTCGCTAGCCCGCGAGTGTTGTTGAAGCGCCGGGCATCCATCTCAGCCTCGACCTTCCGCGCCCACGCGACGGCCTGCGCCTTCGTCGGAAAAGTTTCCGAAATGGACTTGTGACCCTTGCGGCGGACCTGCGCCCGCCAGGCGTCCCCGACCTTAAGTATCGAAGCCATCTGTAGCAAATTTGTAGCAGCGAGGGGAGGAAACAGGGGCATTCTGCGGGAAGTTCCGGGAGTCGTATTGCTCCTTCTAAGAGGGAAAAGTAGGGATTTGATGAAAGACAGCAAGAGAAAACTGAGCGTAGCTCCCATGATGGACTGGACCGACCGCCATTGCCGCGTGTTCCACCGCCAGATCACGAAGCACACCTGGTTGTATACAGAGATGGTGACGACGGGCGCGCTGATCTATGGCGACGTCGAGCGCCACCTGCGCTATGACGACGTCGAGCATCCCATCGCGCTGCAACTGGGCGGCAGCGATCCGGCCGACCTTGCCAAGAGCGCGAAGCTGGGCGAGCAGTGGGGCTATGACGAGGTCAACCTCAATTGCGGCTGCCCGTCCGAGCGCGTGCAGAAGGGGGCCTTCGGCGCCTGCCTGATGCAGGAGCCGCAGCTCGTGGCCGACTGCGTGAAGGCGATGCGCGACGCCGTCAGTATCGACGTGACCGTCAAGCACCGCATCGGTATCGATCACAACGAAGAATACGGGTTCGTGCGCGATTTCGTCGGCACGATCGCCGATGCCGGCTGTCGCACCTTTATCGTGCACGCGCGCAATGCCGTGCTGAAGGGGCTGTCGCCGAAGGAAAACCGCGAGATCCCGCCGCTGCGCTACGAAGTGGCGTACCAGCTGAAACGCGACTTCCCGGAACTCGAGATCATCATCAACGGCGGCATCAAGACCGACGACGAGATCGCCACGCACCTGCGGCACGTGGACGGCGTCATGATCGGCCGCGAGGCTTATCACAACCCGTACGTGATGGCCGGCTGGGACGCGCGGTTCTATGGCGACACGGCGACGCCCCCGAAGTCGCGTGAACAGGTGCTGGAAGCAATGATCCCGTACATCCGCGCCGAACTCGACCGTTACGGCCCGCTGGGCCTGCGCCTGAACAGCATCACGCGCCACATGCTGGGCCTGATGGCCGGGCTGCCGGGCGCGCGCGGCTACCGCCAGCTGCTGTCCGACTCCCGTCGCCTGGCCGAAGGCAACCCCGACCTCCTCCTCGAAGCCGCAGGCAGACTGCGCCTCGCAGCGTAGCTCTTTGTTAATTTACTACCCCGGCCGCATGAAAATGGCCGGGATGTTCAAAATCCGCTACAAAAAACGTTGCAATTGTGAAATCATTTGCAACGTTATCCTTGCTCGACGGCAAGAATAGACCCATAATTTGGGCTCTTCTCCTTGCACGACATCTAATCCTGTTGTTGTGACGAAACATAATTACAGCGGTGCATGTTTTCTGTCTGCAAATCGCCGTTTTGATTTATCCTGACGGAAATACGTAAGTCCACCGGGAAGATGGACTTTCCGTAACAAAAGACAAAGGCCACGGAGCGGGTCTGATCACTTGAAACAGGGAAGATTAGGAATGAACTTAGCAAACATGAAGGTCGGCGTGCGTCTGGGCCTGGGCTTTGCCCTTGTGCTCGTCCTGCTGGTCACGGTCACCGTCGTCGGCATCCTGCGCATGGCGCAGATCCAGAACCGGCTCGACCATGTCGTGAATGTCAATAATGTCGTCACCCGCCTTGTCGTCGACATGCGTAATAACGTAAGCGAACGCGTCACCTCGCTGCGTACCCTGACCCTGATGACGGACCCGGCCGACATGGAGCCGGAACTGACCCGTTTCAAGGAGCAGACCGCCAAGTACGATGCTCTGCAGCAGAAATTGGCTGCCAAGTTCTCGGAAGAAGCGTCGGCTGAAGAAAAATCCCTGCTGAACCAGGTCAAAGAAGCCGAAGGCGCCGCGATGCCGGCCATCGCCAAGGCATCGGCACTCTATCTGGCCAACAACGCCATGGACGCGACCCGCGTCATGGTCAAGGAAATCCGTCCGGCCCAGAAGAAATGGCTGGAAGCGCTCGACCAGTTGGGCAAGCTGGAAGACAAGCAGAACGCGCAGACCCAGGTCGACGCGGAAGCCGCCTTCGCCAGCGCCCGTAATTTCATGCTCATGCTGCTGGCCCTGGCCGTCGCATTCGGCGTCCTGGCCGCCACCGTCATCACCCGCGGCTTGCTGAAGCAGCTGGGCGGCGAGCCGGGCTACACCGCCAAGATCGCCGGCAGCATCGCCGAAGGCGACCTGTCGATCGCCATCGACACCAAGTCGTCGGATCGCGGCAGCCTGCTGATCGAAATGAAACAGATGCGCAACAGCCTGGTCGACATCGTCAGCCAGGTCCGTCGCGGCACGCACACCATCACCACCGCATCGCGTGAAATCGCAGCCGGCAACACCGACCTGTCGTCGCGTACCGAACTGCAGGCCAGCTCGCTGGAAAAGACCGCGTCGGCGATGGAAGAACTGACGTCGACCGTGAAACAGAACGCGGACAATGCCCGCGAAGCGAACCACCTGGCTGCGACCGCGTCGGACGTGGCACGCAAGGGCGGTGAAGTGGTGTCGCAGGTCGTCGGCACGATGGGTGAGATCAATAGCTCGGCAAGCAAGATCGCCGACATCATCGGCGTCATCGACGGCATCGCCTTCCAGACGAACATCCTGGCGCTGAACGCCGCCGTCGAGGCAGCCCGTGCCGGTGAACAGGGCCGCGGCTTCGCCGTCGTCGCCTCGGAAGTGCGTAACCTGGCCCAGCGTTCCGCTGCGGCCGCCAAAGAGATCAAGCAGCTGATCGGCGACTCCGTCGAGAAGATCGGCCGCGGCAGCAAGCTCGTCGGCCAGGCCGGCGACACGATGGACGAGGTCGTCGCCAGCGTCAAGCGCGTGACCGACATCATGAGCGACATCGCCAATGCCAGCGCCGAACAGAGCGCCGGTATCGAACAGGTCAACCTGTCGATCATCGAGATGGACGGCATGACCCAGCAGAACGCCGCACTGGTCGAAGAAGCCGCCGCCGCCTTCCAGAGCCTGCAGGACCAGGCCGCGGAACTGCAGCGCGTCGTCAGCATCTTCAAGCTGGCCGAAGGCGAAGAGCCGGCGGTCGTGGATGCACCGGCGCC
>JBJMVU010000251.1:0-29221 GCA_045810485.1 Massilia sp.
AAGGCCGATTTCTCGGTCGCGCAGGTGGCGCGCGTCATCGCCGGCCGCATCACCCGCCTGAACCTCGACGACCGCACCCGCGACCTGATCAAGGCCCGCCTCGCGTTCCTGGAAGCGAAGGATGCGGTGCTGATGAAGGCCGTGACGACGCCGTTCCGTCCCGCGTTCTACTGCTCCGGCTGCCCGCTCAACACGTCGACGAAAGTACCGGACGGCTCGTTCGCGCTGGCCGGCATCGGCTGCCACGTGATGGCCACGTCGATCTACCCGGAGATGAACAAGCTCACCACGCACATGGGCGGCGAAGGCGCGCCGTGGATCGGCCAGGCCGCGTTCTCGAACGTCCCGCACGTGTTCCAGAACCTGGGCGACGGCACCTATTTCCACTCGGGTTATCTCGCCGTGCGCGCCGCCATCGCGGCCAAGGTCAACATCACCTATAAAATCCTGTACAACGACGCCGTCGCGATGACGGGCGGCCAGCCGGTCGACGGCACGACGTCCGTGCCGCTGATCGCGCGCCAGATGGCGGCGGAAGGCGTGCAGCGCATCGCCCTCGTCACCGAGGACCTGTCGCGCTATGAAGACCGTTCCGCCCTGCCGGCCGAAGTCACGCTGTACGACCGCAGCAAGATGGACGACGTGCAGCGCGAGCTACGCGAGATTCCTGGCGTGACGGTCCTGATCTACGACCAGACCTGCGCGGCCGAGAAGCGTCGGCGTCGCAAGAAGGGCGAGTTCCCGGACGTTGCAAAACGCATGGTGATCAACGAAGCCGTGTGCGAGGGTTGCGGCGATTGCGGCGTGCAGTCGAACTGCGTGGCCATCCTGCCGAAGGAAACGGAATTCGGCCGCAAGCGCGCCATCGACCAGTCGGCGTGCAACAAGGATTATTCGTGCGCCAAGGGCTTCTGCCCGAGCTTCGCCACCGTCGAAGGAGGCACGCTCAAAAAGAACAAGGCCGGCGCCGGCAAGAAGGATGGGGACGACGGCTGGGGTCCGCTGCCCACGCCCGCCCTGCCCTCGATCGCGGCGCCGTACAACATCCTGATCAACGGCATCGGCGGCACCGGCGTCATCACCGTCGGCGCGCTGATGGGCATGGCGGCCCACCTCGAAGGCAAGGGCGCGTCCGTGCTGGACATGACGGGCATGAGCCAGAAGAACGGCTCCGTCACGTCGCACGTGAAGATCGCGGAAACGCCGGAACGCCTGCGCGCCCAGCGCATCGCCACCGGCGAAGCCGACCTCGTGCTGGGTTGCGACATGCTGACGGCCGGCGCGGCCGACGCCATCTCGAAGATGCGTCCGGGCCGCACGATGGTCGTCGTCAACCTGCACGAGCAGCCGACCGGCACCTTTGCCCAGCAACGCGACTGGGAATTCCCGGCCGACCAGGTCCGCTCGCTGATCGTGGAAGCGGTGGGTGGCGCGGCGGGCGCCGACTTCCTCGACGCGACGAAGCTGGCGACGGCGCTGATGGGCGACTCGATCGCCGCCAACCTGTTCATGCTGGGTTATGCGTGGCAGAAGGGCCTCGTGCCACTGTCGGAAGCGTCCCTGCTGCGCGCCATCGAACTGAATGGCGTCGCCGTCGCATCGAACCAGCGCAGCTTCCTGTGGGGCCGCCGCGCCGCCGTCGACCTGCAACGCGTCGAGCGCACGGCGATTCCCGCGCAGCCGGTCCTGGTCCAGATGCCGCAGAGCCTCGACAGCGTGACCAGGAAACGCGTCGAGTTCCTGACCGGTTACCAGGACGCGGCCTACGCCGCGCAATACGAAACGCTGGTCACGCGCGTGCGCGAACGCGAGGCGGCGCTCAAGCTGGGCACCAAGCTGTCGATGGCCGTCGCGAAGTCGTATGCGAAGCTGATGGCCTACAAGGACGAATACGAAGTGGCGCGCCTGTACACGGACGGCCGCTTCGTCGAGCAGCTGCAAAACCAGTTCGACGGCAAGTTCAGCGTCAAATTCAACCTGGCGCCGCCGCTGTTCGCGAAGAAGGACGCCAAGGGGCATCTTGTCAAAGCCGAATTCGGGTCGTGGATGTGGCGTGCGTTCAAGCTGCTGGCCAAGCTGAAAGGCCTGCGCGGCTCGGCGTTCGACGTGTTCGGTTACACGGCCGAGCGCAAGATGGAGCGCGCCCTGATCACCGAATACCATGACATGATCGAGGGACTGCTGCCGTCGCTGGATGCCGCGAGCCACGCTGTCGCCGTCGAGCTAGCGGCGTTGCCGGAGCAGATCCGCGGCTTCGGGCACGTCAAGGAACAGGCCGTGGCCGAGTATCGGGTGCGCAAGCAGGCGCTGCTGTCCGGCAACGTGAAAAAACGCGCGGCCTGATTCACGCCGGTTGAACGCGCGGGCACGGGGTGCCTACCCTACCGTAGGGTGGGCACCCCGTGCCCACGCGTGATCAAGAACCATTCTTGACGTTTACGTTAACGTCATATACCGTACAAAGAACACACAGTTCGCTTCCGTTTTCCAGGGAACACCATGAACGACATCACGCCCGCCGCCAAGCTCGACCTGCCGGAGCACGCCAAACTGTCCAACAAAGTCCGTTTCGTCACGGCGGCCTCGCTGTTCGACGGCCACGACGCCTCGATCAACATCATGCGCCGCATCCTGCAGACGAACGGCGCCGAAGTCGTGCACCTGGGCCATAACCGCTCGGTCGACGACGTCGTCACCGCGGCGCTGGCCGAGGACGTGCAGGGCATCGCCATCTCCAGCTACCAGGGCGGCCACGTCGAATATTTCAAGTACATGATCGACCTGCTGCGCCAGCGCGGCGGCGCCCACATCAAGGTGTTCGGCGGCGGCGGCGGCGTCATCGTCCCGCACGAGATCGAAGAGCTGCATGCCTATGGCGTCACGCGCATCTTCTCGCCGGAAGACGGCCAGCGCATGGGCCTCGTCGGCATGATCCGCTCGATGCTGGAAGCGTGCGACGTCGACCTGTCGACCTATGCGCCCACCACGCTCGAGCCGCTGCAGACCGGTGCTATCGAGCAGCGCCACCGTCCGCTCGCGCAACTGATCACGGCGCTGGAAAACGGCAAGGCCGACGCCAGCCTGCGCAAGCGCATCATGGACACGGCCGAAGGCCTCAAGGTGCCCGTGCTGGGCATCACCGGCACGGGCGGCGCGGGCAAATCGTCGCTGACGGATGAACTGATCCGCCGCATCCGCCTCGACCAGGGCGACCGCCTGAACATCGCGGTCATCTCCATCGACCCGTCGCGCCGCAAATCCGGCGGCGCGCTGCTGGGCGACCGCATCCGCATGAATGCGATCAACCCGTGGAACAAGGATGGAGAAATGCGGGCGCGCGTGTTCATGCGCTCGCTCGCCACGCGCGAAGCCGGGTCCGAGATCTCGCAAGCCCTGCCGGAGGTGATCGCCGCGTGCAAGGTGGCGGGCTTCGATCTCGTCATCGTCGAGACGTCCGGCATCGGCCAGGGCGACGCGGCCATCGTGCCGCACGTGGACGTGTCGATGTACGTGATGACGCCGGAATTCGGCGCCGCGTCGCAGCTCGAGAAGATCGACATGCTGGACTTCGCCGACTTCATCGCCATCAACAAGTTCGACCGCAAGGGCGCCCAGGACGCGCTGCGCGACGTGGCGAAGCAGGTCCAGCGCAACAAGGAATTGTGGAGCAAGTCGCCGGACGAGATGCCCGTCTACGGCACGCAGGCGTCGCGTTTCAACGATGACGGCGTCACCGCGCTGTACCTCGGCCTGCTGCCGGCGCTGGCCGAATTCGGCCTCGAGACGGAAACGTCGAAGCTGCCCCGGCCGGCCACCCGATACTCGAGCGGCAAGAACGTCATCGTGCCGCCCGCGCGCACGCGCTACCTGGCCGAGATCGCGGACACCGTGCGCGGCTATCACCGCAACGTCGGCAAGCAGGTCAAACTCGCGCGCGAGCGCCAGCAGCTGACGGAGACGAAACGCATGCTGGCCGCCGCCAACCGTGAAGTGGTGCTCGACGACCTGATCATGGAACGCGACAATGCGATGAAAGGCGAGGCGAAGACACTGCTCGCGTCGTGGCCGCAGTTGCAGGCGACGTATGCCGGCGACGAGCACGTCGTCAGGATCCGCGACAAGGAAATCCGCACGAACCTCACCTATACGACGCTGTCCGGCAACAAGGTGCGCAAGGTCGCCCTGCCCCGCTTCGAAGACCACGGCGAGATCCTGCGCTTCCTGATGCTGGAAAACGTGCCGGGCGCGTTCCCGTACACCGCGGGCGTGTTCCCTTTCAAGCGCGAGGGCGAGGACCCGACCCGCATGTTCGCCGGCGAAGGCGACGCGTTCCGCACGAACCGCCGCTTCAAGCTCGTCTCGCAGGGCATGGACGCGAAACGCCTGTCGACGGCGTTCGACTCCGTCACGCTGTACGGCGCCGACCCGGCGCTGCGACCGGACATCTACGGCAAGGTCGGCAACTCGGGCGTGTCGATCGCGACGCTGGAGGACATGAAGGTGCTGTACTCGGGCTTCGACCTGTGCAGCCCGACGACCTCGGTCTCGATGACGATCAACGGCCCGGCGCCGACCATCCTCGCGATGTTCATGAACACCGCGATCGACCAGCAGATGGACAGGTTCGAACGCGACAACGGCCGCAAGCCGACGCTTGATGAAGCCGCGCAGATCCGGGCCTGGGTGCTGGCCAACGTGCGCGGCACCGTCCAGGCGGACATCCTGAAGGAAGACCAGGGCCAGAACACCTGCATCTTCTCGACGGAATTCTCGCTGAAGGTGATGGGCGACATCCAGGAATACTTCGTCCAGAACCAGGTGCGCAATTTTTACTCGGTGTCGATCTCGGGCTACCACATCGCGGAAGCGGGCGCGAACCCGATCTCGCAACTGGCCTTTACGCTGTCGAACGGCTTTACCTTTGTCGAAGCCTACCTCGCGCGCGGCATGCGCATCGACGACTTCGCGCCGAACCTGTCGTTCTTCTTCAGTAACGGCATGGACCCGGAATACACGGTGCTGGGCCGCGTGGCCCGCCGCATCTGGGCCGTCGCGATGCGCGACAAGTACGGCGCGAACGACCGCTCGCAAAAGTTGAAGTATCACATCCAGACGTCGGGCCGCTCGCTGCACGCGCAGGAGATCGACTTCAACGACATCCGCACCACCCTGCAGGCGCTGATCGCGATCTACGACAACTGCAACTCGCTGCACACGAACGCGTACGACGAGGCGATCACGACGCCGACCGATGAATCCGTGCGCCGCGCGCTCGCGATCCAGTTGATCATCAACCGCGAATGGGGCCTCGCGAAGAACGAGAACCCGAACCAGGGCTCGTTCATCCTCGAGGAACTGACGGACCTCGTCGAGGAAGCCGTGCTGCAGGAATTCGAGCGCATCGCCGAGCGCGGCGGCGTGCTGGGCGCGATGGAGACGGGCTACCAGCGCGGCAAGATCCAGGAAGAGTCGATGCTGTACGAGCACCGCAAGCACGACGGCTCGCTGCCGATCATCGGCGTCAACACCTTCCGCAACCCGAAGGCCGCGGAGGCCCCGGCGACGATCGAACTGGCCCGCTCCACCGACGACGAAAAGCAGTCGCAGCTCACGCGCCTGGAGGACTTCCATCGCCGTCATGCGGACGAGGCGCCGGCCGCGCTCGCCGCGCTGCAGCAGGCCGCCATCGACAACGAGAACGTGTTTGCCCGCCTGATGGACGCGGTCCGCGTCTGCTCACTGGGCCAGATCACGACGGCGCTGTTCGAGGTCGGCGGACAATACCGTCGCAATATGTAAAGCAGGCAGCGCGGTAAAATTCGGGGTCAGAGCACATTTTCGGTGCGGCCGAAAATGTGCTCTGACCCCCTAGGAGCCATCCATGCCGATCCAACCGCAACAACTTGCCGCCCTCATGCGCGAAGTCGAACAGGAAGATCCGATCGACTTCGCGGACCTGCCCTTCCCCGAGGACGACCTGCGCGAGCTGGTCGCCAGCCACCTGTGCGAAATGGCCGCCTCGATGGAGAACTTCAGTACCGAAGACCGCCTGATGACCCTGCTGGCCGTCTCGGCCAAGCTCGTCCTCGAAAATCTTGTATTGCACGTGCAATTATTACGCCGCCACGGCTTGCCCGTCGGGGACAACGTCGAAGCGCTGCTGAGCCGTCTGCGCAAAGGTGAAACCGGCCCCGAATAGGAATATGGCCGTCATATTGTCGAGATATGACGTCAAAAGTGGCGGATACCCACCACTTCGGTGGGGGGATTTGCAACACGACGCCAAACTTGTGCGGCTTTATTAGTATTCCTTCAGGTATTATTGTTGGAGAGGAATCCGCACAACAATGCGGTTACGTTACATATCTCGAGGAATTCCAGATGCCGCGTCACCCCAACAAGCTCAAACTTACCGCTGCCATCCTGTCCGGAGCGTTCATAGTGGGCGGCCTGTCCGCCTGCGGTCGCTCCACGCAGTCGGCCGAGCAGCTGCTGGCCGAAGCCAAACAGTATGAGCAGAAGGGTGACCTGAAGTCGGCAATGATTCAGCTCAAGAATGCCGTCGAAAAGAGCCCGGAAAACGGCGAGGCGCGCCTGGAGCTGGGCAACCTGGAACTCGGCATGGGCGATTTCGCCTCGGCCGAGAAGGAATTCCGCAAGGCCCGCTCGAGCGGTGTCGCGGCCGACCGCGTCCTGCCCCAGCTGGCCAAGGCGATGTCGCAGCAAGGCAAGTTCAAGGAAATCCTCGACGAGGTCACGCCGGAAGTAGCCGCCAAATCGGCGCCGCTGCAGACGCTGCGCGGCGAAGCCCTGCTGGCCACCGGCAAGCTGGACGACGCCAAGCAGGCGTTCGAGCAGGCCCTCGCGCTGAACGCCAATTCGGGCGATGCCCTGCTCGGCCTGGCACGCCATGCCATCGCCAACCACGACCGCGATACGGCCGCACGCTATATCAACGAAGCCGTGGCCAAGGATCCGAAAAATCCGGACGTCTTCATGGCGCGCGGCACGATGCTGCGCACGCAGGGCAAGGCCGACGAGGCGATCGCCGCCTACGACCAGGCGCTGGCGCTGAATCCGCACCATCGCACGGCGCACATCGAAAAGGCGTACATCGACATCACGCGCGGCAAGTATGCGGATGCGAAAGCGGAGATCGACGCGGCCGAGAAGAATGCCCCGGGCAACCTGCTCGTGACGTACACCCGCGCCCTGTACGAATTCTCGCAAGGGAAGTACCAGGCCTCGCAGGACTCCCTGCAACGCGTGCTGAAGGTCGCGCCCGACCATATGCCCAGCGTGCTGCTGGCCGGCGCGTCCGAACTGAACCTCGGCTCGCTGCAACAGGCTGACCTGCACCTGCGCAAATACCTGGAAAGCAATCCGAACGACGTCTATGCCCGCAAGCTGCTGGCCCAGGTCCAGCTCAAGAGCGCCCAACCAAACGACGCCGCCGCGACCCTCGCGCCGGCACTGAAGAGCGCGGCGGACGATCCGCAGGTGCTGGCCCTGGCCGGCGAAACCTATATGCAGGTGCATGACTTCAACAAAGCCAGCGCCTATCTGGAAAAAGCCGCGGCGCTGTCGCCGAAGGCGGCCGGCCTGCGCACCTCGCTCGGCCTGTCCAAGCTGGCCCAGGGCGACCAGGCGCGTGGCCTGTCCGAACTGGAAATGGCCACGGAACTCGATCCGAAGTCGGCGCACGCCACGATGGCACTGGTCCAGACGGAAATCAGCCTCAAGCATTACGACAAGGCGCTGGCCGCCATCGACGCCCTCGAAAAACAGCAGCCCGAGAATCCCCAGGTGCTGACCCTGCGGGGCGCGGTCAACATGGTGAAGGGCGACATCCCCGCCGCCCGTGCCGCGCTGGACAAGGCCGTGGCGCTGCAGCCGACGTTCATCCCGGCCGTGCAGAACCTGGCGCGCCTGGACCTCGTCGAGAAGAAACCCGACGTTGCCAAGCAGCGCTACGACAAAGTCCTGCAGAAGGAACCGAACAACGCCGACGCGATGCGCGCCCTGGGCGAGCTGGCGATGATCCAGAACCATAACGACGAAGCGACGACGTGGTTCGAGAAGGCCAGCAATTCGAACCCGAACGCCGTCGGCCCGGCGATCACCCTCGGCCGCCATTACCTGCGTACGGGACAGGCACAAAAAGCGCTGACCCTGGCACGCAAGTTTCAGACCGCCAACCCGACCAATCCCGAGCTGGTGGAACTGCTGGGCCAGTCCCAGATCGCCAACAAGGACACGTCCGGCGCGCTGGAGACCTACAGCAAGCTGGTCAACCTGGTCCCGAAATCGGCCGCGCCGCACCTGCGCCTGGCTGGCGTGCACATGCTGATGAAGAACAATAATGCCGCCGTCGAGGATCTGAAGCGCGCCGTCGACCTGCAGCCGGACCTGATCCCCGCCCGCCTCGCCCAGGTCGAGCTGGCCGTGCGCATGGGCCGCGCGGATGAAGCGCTGGCCATGGCGCGCCAGATCCAGAAGCTCAACGACAAGTCGCCCGTCGGCTACGCGACGGAAGGCGATGTGCTGATGGCGCAAAGGAAACCGGCACTGGCACTGCCCGCCTACGACAAGGCCTTCACACTCGCCAAGGCGCCGGAAATCCTCGTGAAATCCCTGCAGGCCATGACGTTGAGCGGCAAGGGCAAGGAAGCACAGGCGCGCGCCGCCCAGTTCCTGAAGGACCACCCGAACGACATCCTGATCGGCATGTACGTGGCCGAGAACAGCCTGGCCGCCAAGGATTACAAGGCGGCGATCGCACGCCTGGAAGACATCGTCAAGCGCACGCCGAACAATGCCGCCGCACTGAACAACCTGGCATATGCTTACCAGCAAGTGAAAGACCCGCGCGCCCTTGCAACGGCCGAGCAGGCATATAAACTGGCTGAGAACAGCCCCGGCATCATGGATACGCTGGGCTGGTTGCTGGTGGAACAGGGCAATACGGGCCGCGGCGTGCCGCTGCTGCAAAAAGCCAGCAGTCTGGCGCCGAATTCGTCGGAAGTGCGCTACCACCTGGCGGTGGGGCTGAGCAAATCGGGCGACAAGACCGGTGCGCGCAAGGAGCTCGACAAGCTTCTGGCGGACGATAAATCGTTCGCCCAGGCCGACGAAGCGCGCGCGTTGCTAAAGGCTTTGTAAGAAGCTAATATACATTAATAAATAAATAATAATCCACGCCCGGCACCGCCAGGGCGTTGGGCTACCAGAACTTCCGTTCGCAGTACGCGAACGTTTTTAAACAATTGGGGAATCCTGCGATGACGACTTTCGACGATTTCAAGGATCCAGAGGGTGGTTCGGCCGCATCCCTATCGGACGCTCATGATTTTGGTGATCGCGATAATATGACGCCCTCGCAATATGAGGATGTCATCGTGAACCACGATTCGTACGGAATCCGGCTTACCGATACTGCGGACGGGCGAAATTCGGCAAGTATGCTGATCAACAAGATGTATGCCTGGCGCGGTTATTCAGGCACGCACCAATTCAGCGACGACCCGAATCGCATTACCCTCACCGCCACCGACAAGGGTGACGTGGTCGGTACGCTCACGATCGGTATCGATTCACCGATCGGCCTGATGGCGGACCAGATCTTCAAGGAGGAGCTGGACGCGCACCGCAACCTGGGTGCGCGCCTGTGCGAGTTCACGAAGCTCGCGTTCGACCCATCGGTCCGCTCGAAGACGTCGCTGGCCAACCTGTTCCACCTGGCCGTGATCTACGCCCGCGACATCCACCAATGCACGGATATCGTCATTGAAGTGAATCCGCGCCATCGCCGCTTTTACGAGCGCATGCTCGGGTTCCAGCAAGAGGGCGAACTGAAAATCAACCCGCGCGTCGAGGCGCCGGCCTACCTGTTGCGGGTGAATCTGGAATTTGTTACGGAACAGATCCAGAAATTCGGCGGCACATTCACCGCCGATAACAACGTGTCCGAACGGTCGTTTTATCCCTATTTCTTCTCGCCGCGTGAAGAACGAGGCATCATCAACCGCCTCCTGCGCATGGACGAACAGCACGCATAAAAAGGGCTGTGCGTAGCAGATATCGGCGCTTTTCGGCCGTTTTATCGATAAACCGTTTTTCCTCATCAATGACAAATCCGTTCCGCTATGAACAGGCGTTTTCGCGCAACATCGGCTGGGTAACGCCTGCAGAACAGCAGGCCCTGCGCGGCAAGCGTGTCGCCATCGCCGGCGGCGGCGGGGTCGGCGGCGTACACCTGCTGACCCTGGCACGCCTGGGCGTGACGAAGTTTCATATCGCCGACTTCGACACCTTCGACATCGTCAACTTCAACCGCCAGGTCGGCGCCATGATGTCGACGGTCGGCCAGCCCAAGGCCGAAGTCCTGGCCCGCATGGCCAAGGACATCAACCCTGAAATCGACATAAAGATCTTTCCTGACGGTGTCAACCAGGGCAATCTCGACCAATTCCTGGACGGCGTCGACCTGTACGTCGACGCACTCGATTTCTTTGCCTTCGACGCCCGCCAGCAGACGTTCGCGGCCTGCGCCCGCCTCGGCATCCCGGCCACGACGGCCGCGCCGCTGGGCATGGGCGCCGCCCTGCTGAATTTCCTGCCGGGACAGATGACGTTCGAAGAGTATTTCCAGTGGGGCGACCTGCCCGAACTGGACAAGGCGATCCGCTTCGTCGTCGGCCTCGCGCCGGCCGGCCTGCACCGCCCTTACCTCGTCGTGCCGGACGCCGTCAATTTCGTCGAGCGCCGCGGTCCGTCGACGTTCATGGCCTGCCAGCTGTGCGCCGGCATCGTCGCCACCGAAGCGCTCAAGATCCTGCTGGGACGCGGCAAGGTCCTGGCCGCGCCGCACGGCATGCAGTTCGACGCCTATCGCAACAAGCTGGCCCATACCTGGCGCCCGGGCGGCAACGGCAACCCGTTCCACCGCCTGATGATCGCCGTCGCCAAGCGCCAGATGACGCGCCAGCTCGCCGGGAAAGCGGTACAGGCATGAATCTCCCGCAGACCATCCGCGACATCCTCGACCTGGCACGCTGGGCGCCGAGCGGCGACAACACCCAGGTGTGGCGTTTCGAAGTGCTCGGCCCCGACCATGTGGCCGTGCACTTCCACGATACGCGCGAGGATACCGTGTACGATTTCCGCGGTCGTCCGAGCCAGCTGTCGCACGGCACCCTGCTGGAAACGATGGCGATCGCCGCCACCGCCCACGGCCTGCGCACCGAGATCGCCCGGCGCCCGGACGACCAGGACCACCTGCCCGTGTTCGACGTGCGTTTCGTGCCCGATCCGGCCGTGAAGCCGAGTCCGCTGCTGGCCGCGATCACGACCCGCAGCGTGCAGCGCCGCGCGATGAGCACGCGCGCGCTGACGGCCGAGGAAAAACGCGCCCTCGAGGACAGCCTTGGCGCCGGCTACGAAGTGCGCTGGATCGAAGGCTTCGGCGGCAAGCTGGCTGCGGCGCGCCTGATGTTCTCGAACGCCAAGCTGCGCCTGACGATGCCGGAAGCCTACGAGGTGCACCGCCGCATCATCCACTGGAACGCGCGCCACAGCCCCGACCGCGTGCCCGACCAGGCCCTGGGCGTCGATGCCGCCACCTTGCGCCTGATGAAATGGGCGATGGCCAGCTGGGGCCGCCTGTCGACGATGAACCGCCTGATGGGCACCTGGGCCCCGCGCCTGCAGATGGACCTCGTGCCGGGTCTGCGCTGCGCCGCCCACTTCGTCATCATGGCCAGACATGCGCCGGAAACGGTCGAGGAGCACGTCGCCGCCGGCCGCGCCGTGCAGCGTTTCTGGCTCACGCTGACGCACCTGGGCCTGGCGATGCAGCCCGAGATGACGCCCCTGATCTTTTCCGCCTACGTGCAGCACGGCGAGTCGTTCTCGACCGTCGAAAAATTGCACGGTTCGGCGCGGCAATTGCAGCAGCGCCTACACAAGCTGATCGGCACCGGCAACGGCCATCCGGTCTTCATGGGCCGGCTCGGCGCCGGTCCGGCGCCCCATGCCCGCTCATTGCGCAAGCCGCTCGAAGAACTGATGAAGTAAACCGGCGGCGCGGGATCGTTCCGCGCCGTCGGCGTCGCCCGTCCGGCACGTTCCCGCAACCCTCACGATAAATGCCCATATGGAACGTATCAAAATCCTCTTTTTTGCGGAAGCCGTGACGCTGGCCCACGTCGGCCGCCCCATCGCGCTCGCGCAATCCCTCGATCCGGCACGCTTCGACGTGCATTTCGCCTGCGCCGAGGGCTACGATTTCTGCTTCAACGGGACGCAGTTCACCCGCTGGACCATACACAGCATTCCCAGCCAACAATTCCTCGATGCGCTCGCGGGCGGCAAGCCGGTGTACAACGCGGCGACGCTCGCCGGCTACGTCGAAGACGACCTGCGCGTGCTCGACGCGGTCCGGCCCGACATCGTCGTCGGCGATTTCCGGTTGTCGCTCTCGGTCAGTGCGCGACTGCGCCGCATCCCGTACGTGTCGCTGATGAACGCTTACTGGAGCCCGTACGTCGTGCAGCATTACGCGGTGCCGCACATCCCGCTGACGCGCCTGCTGCCGATCCGCATCGCGAACGCGATCTTCCGCATGGCACGCCCGGTCGCGTTCGCTTCGCATTCCGTGCCGCTGAACCGCGTGCGCCGCCAGTACGGCCTGCCTTCGCTGGGCACGGATTTGCGCAAGGTTTATACGGATGCGGACTACAGCATGTACGCCGACGTCCCCGACCTGTTCCCGCCGAAAAGCCTGCCGCAACAGCACGCCTATATCGGCCCCATCATCTGGGCGCCGCCGCTGGCCAAGCCCGACTGGTGGGATAACGTGCCGGACGATAAGCCGATCATCTACGTCACGCTCGGCAGCTCCGGCCAGGGCCGCCTCCTGCCGCTGGTACTGGAAGCGCTGGCCCCGCTGCCCGTGACCGTCATCGCGGCCACGGCCGGCACGATAGACGTGGCCAGCGCGCCGCCGAACGCGTTCGTCGCGTCCTACCTGCCGGGCGACCTGGCGGCCCAGCGTGCCAGCCTCGTCGTCTGCAACGGCGGCAGCCCGACCAGCCAGCAGGCGCTGGTGGCCGGCGTGCCCGTGCTGGGCATCGCCGCCAACCTCGACCAGTTCCTGAACATGAGCGGCGTCATCAAGGCCGGCGCCGGCGCCCTGCTGCGCGCAGACCGGTTCCGCGCCAAGAAACTGACGCGCCAGGTACGCGCGATGCTCGACGATCCGGCGCTGACGGCGGCGGCGCGCCAGCTGGCCGATACGTTCGCCCATTACCCGGCGCCGCAGCGCATGGCGGCCTTCCTGGAAGGGGTGCGTGCTTTCCACCGATTTGCGCCAGCGCATGTTGTCGCCGAACAGACGGAAAGTGACTTGGCGACACCATCCAGTGTGCATTAAGTTAACTGTCGGAATTTTTTACACCGTTCTTGCCTAAAATCACATGTCTTTCTTCATACTAACGTAAGTCCTTGATTTTACTCATGGTAGATAAAGCTGGCACGCGGCTTGCATTAGGTTGGGCATGAGCCCGCAAATATGAACGCGCTGGGCTACCCCCGACAAATTAACCAGCAGAATTTTGGAGCCTACATGAAGAACTCGTTCCGCAAACTGATCCCGGTCGCAGCTACCCTCGGTTTCGCATTCGCCGCATCGTCGGCACAAGCTTTCACGCTGAAGGATGGCACCAACGTCTTGGCAACTGATGCCACTACCCTGGACTGGAACACGAGCGGTAGCGGTGTTGCAAAAGGCGTCGGCCCGTTCGGCGCGCCGCTGACCGTCGGCAAGGAATTCCAGTTCCTGTACCAGTCGAACCTGTCCAGCGTCGATGGCGACACGACCGGCTTGTTCAACGGCCTGGATTCTTTCGCTAACGGCACCAAAGGCTCGGGCAAGACCTTCGAATTCACGATCGTCGCCAAGCTGACCGAAAAAGTCGCGAAGATCGACGGTTCGACCGTGACCTTCGGTGTGGCCGGCGCCGCAGCCGACAACAAAGTCGCAATCTACTACGACGCCGCCGCCAATGCATCGACGACCGGCGGCACCGGTTTCGACGACGGCAAGCTGATCGCCCTGCTGACCATCGTTCCGAACAACACCCAGTCGACCTTTACCATCACCGGTGGTGCTGCTGGCCAAGGTTCGACCAAGCTGAACGCACAAATCGTCGAAGCCACCGACTTCATCGACCCGGCTTACCTGCAGGGCGTGTCGCAAATGCTGTTCGGCGTGAACTTCGAATCGAACCTGAACTACCCCGCTGGCAACTCGGCTACGCTGAACTTCCAGAAGGGTGGCAGCGGCCTGTTCCCGGATTACACCGTGGACACCGCACACGACATCGTCTTCAAGGTCGACGGCTCGAACACCTTCACAAACGCAGTCCCGGAACCGGGCACCATGATGCTGCTGGGCATGGGCATGCTGGGCCTGGTCGGCGCACAGCGTCGTCGTCGCGCTACGAAGGCATAATCCGGCAATCGGATCAGCCTCAGAAAAACCGCGGTCTCGACCGCGGTTTTTTTATTCCCGTTTCACTTGCCTGCGGGCGGCTTGAACATCTTGCCGACCTCACGGATCACCATGGCGTGCGGAGCCAGTCCGGCGAACACGCGCTGTTTATAGGTGCCCTTGGCCGCGTTCACGACGGGCACGTCGCGCTCGAGTCCCGCCAGCGACGCCCGCACGACGTCGGCCGGCGCATCGCGTTCCGTCAGCGCGCTCTCGTAGGCGCCGGCCTTGGCGTCGAACTCGGTGGCCGTCGGCCCCGGCACGAGCGTCTGCACGAGAATCCCGTGCTCCTTCCACTCGCCGTGCAGCGCCTGGCTGAAGCTCTGCACGAAGGCCTTGCTGGCCGCGTACACCGCCATATAGGGCACCGGCTGGTATGCCGCGGCCGACGACACGTTGATCACGGCACTGCCCGGGAACGATGCCAGATGGTCGAAGAAGCGGCGGCAGGTGGCGACGAGCGCGGTCGTGTTGAGCGTATTGAGCTCGTCGTAGACCATCGCATCGGTCGCTTCGAAGCGGCCCCAGCGCCCTGCCCCGGCGTTGTTGCACAACAGGCGCACGCGAATGCCCGCGGCGTCGAGTTCGTCCCGGATGCGCGGCACGGCGGCGGGATCGGCAAGATCGGCCACGATGGCGCGCGCCTCGACGCCGAATTCGGCACGCAGCGCCTGGACGACGGCCTGCAGGCGTTCCTCGCGGCGCGCCACGAGCACCAGTTGCATGCCGGCCTGCGCCAGTTGGCGGGCGAATTCCTCGCCGATGCCGGACGATGCGCCGGTCACCAGCGCCCAATGCCCTTTTAAGTCGGAAAGCCGCATCGGCGATCTCCTTGTCGATGGATGATGAATGGGTAAAACCGCATCAGGCCTGCGCCAGCAGGTGATCCGCGACGCGCAGCGCATTCGCCGCGATCGTCAGGCTCGGATTGGTGCCGCCGGACGACGGGAAGAACGAGCTGTCGACCACGTACAGGTTGGCAAGCCCGTGCGCGCGGTTATTGCGGTCGAGCACACTCGTTGCGGGATCGTCGCCGAACCGGCACGTGCCGCACACGTGGGCGATGCGCTGGTTGTTCTCGGCCTGCTTGATCAGCTTGAAGCTGTAGCCCGACAGCACCTCGCCCATCGTCTTCCGGAACGCGGCGATGCGCGCACGGTCGGCGTCGCGCACGCGGTATTCGATGGCCAGGCGGGCCTGCCGCGCATCGTCGTGCGCCGGTTCCACGCGGTTGTCGGCATATGGGAAGTCTTCGAGCGTGGCCGCGAGGATCATGCGCCGGTGCACAAGACCGTCGAGCACCGGCGTGACGAACGGCCTGGCCAGCTTGAACAGCGGCGCAACCCACGGCAGCGGCCCCTGGCGCAGGTCGTCGGCGACCGACGCCGCCAGCGTGGCCGGCGGCGGCAGGCGGCCGAAGGATTGCACGGAGCCGAGCTTTTGCCCGTCCACCAGATAGAAATCGTTGAACGCGAGTTCTTTCTGGCGATTGTCAAACTCCCCCTTGAGCTTCGGCTCGACCAGGTAGAGGTCGATGTGGTGGCGCATCAGGTATTTGCCGACGAGGCCGGACGCGTTGGCCACGCCCCGCGGCCACGCGCCCGACACGGAATCCAGCAGGATGCGCGGCGTCTCGAGCGCGCCGGCGGCCAGCACGACGATGGGTGCACGCACGGTGAAGCGCTTGCCGCCCCGTTCGCACACGACGCCGGTCACGCGGCTGCCATCCGCTTCCAGCGCCACCACCTCGCACGCGTCGAGCAGGCGGGCGCCGTGGTCGCGCACGGCCGGTTGCAGGCAGATCCGCCCGGCGTCGTTCTTGCAGGCGCGGCTGCACAGATACCCCTGGCAGCCGCTGCAGCCTTCGACGAATTCGCAGGCCAGCGGCAACCGGTACGGATGCAGGCCACGGCCCTCGAAGAAGCCGAACAGTTCTTCGGATCCCGGCGTCAACGGCGGCGACGGCAGCAGGTGTTCGCGCCGCCCGTCCGCGCGCAGGGGATCGGCCGTGCCGCGCACCCGGAACAATTGCTCGGCCTTGTCGTAGTACGGCGCCAGCTCGTCATAGGCGACGGGCCAGCGCGGCGGCAGATCGGCCCCGGGCGGCGCCTGGTAGTGGTCGCCGGCGGCGAAATCGGATGGGAAAAAGCGTTCCAGCGCCATGCCGTACAGCGCGCTCGACCCGCCCGCCCCGGAGCCGATGAACGGCACGAAACGCTGGGTGCGCGGCGTCGAGCGGTCGACGATCTCGTCGGGATAGCGGCCTGCGCGCACCAGGATGTCCCGGTGCGCGGGCTGCGGAACTTCCTGCCGCGGAAAATCGTCTTCGGCATAATGGCCGACGAGGTCCGGGCTGGCGGAGCCCTTTTCGAGAAACAGCACGCGGCGGCCCGCACGGGCCAGCGCATGGCCCAGCGTGGCGCCTCCCATGCCCGTGCCGACGACGACGGCATCCCAGTTCTGGTCGATATCAAACGGTTCGGACATCATTCCCCCAGCCGCGGCTCAGGCCGCCTGCGACTCGTTATGCTTCGTGATGAATGCTTTATGCAACAGATGCCGCGCCAGCAGCAGCGGCGGCATGCGCAGCCAGTTCCCGCGCACGTACAAGGCAAAATGCGCCAGCTTGCTGAATGCATCGGCGCAGCTCGCATGCGGCGGCAGCAGCGCGCGCCCGAACAGCCGGTCCATCAGCCACAACAGCGCCGGATTCGGCCCTTCCGGCGCCACGGCCGCTTGCACTGCGGGCGGGACAAGCGTGCCCAGCAGGCGCGGACAATAGCGTAGCGCATAGAACAGCGGACGCCCAAGCTCGAGCTCGCGTGCCCGCGCCGGCAGCGCGTCCCAGAACCCGGGCTCCCGGCCGAATTGCGTCAGCAACCGGTGCAGGTCGACGAGGTCGCGCAAACCCTTGTCGAATTCGCCGTCGAAGAACAGGTGCACGGCGCTGTGCAGCACCATGTCGGCCGGAGACAGCGTGGCCAGGCGCGGCTCGCCCGGGACCGGGCGGGCGCTTGCGCGCAACTTGTCCGGGTCCGGGCGCACGGGCGCCGTTTCCGGCAGGATCGCGTGGTGCACGTCGATCGAGTTGCCGCGCCGGGCGTGCTGCATCGGCGGCAGCTCGTGCATCCATTGCCGATAGTAACGCTGGTCGTAGTCGTCGTGGTGGGTGCTGATCCAGCCATGCATCATGAGTGCGGCCTCGACCTCGGGCAGCCGCGCCTTCGGCACGAGGATGTCGATGTCGGAAAACAGGCGGCCGCGGCCCGCGTCCAGGCCGGCCATCGCGTACGCGGCGCCCTTGAGCAGGATCAGCGGCAATCCCAGTCCGTCCAGCGCCCGGCCGATCTGGCGGACTTCGTAGCGGGCCGCCCGCGCATGGCCGGCCGCGCCCACGCGCGTCCACTCCAGGTGCGCGCGTGCGGCAGTGGGCGCCGTGTCCAGCAGGCCGGCATCTTCCAGCAGCACGAGCAGGCAGGCGTCGAGGTTGGCCGCATCGGCCTGGCGCAGCAGCAGGTCCCAGCCGGCGTCGTCCAGGCCTTGCACCGCGCCCGGATCGCGCAGCACGCGCAAGAGCAGCGGCATCATACGCCCCCCAGCGCCAGGCGTTCGAACAGCGCCATCGCCCCGGGCAGGCTGCTGTAGCGGAACGCATAGGCGTCGCTGGCGTCGATCAGCCGGCCGAGGGCCGCGAAGCCGCGCGCGCCCAGCACCTGGTAATTGAAGCTGTTGTCGGCCACCTGCATGAAGGCGCGCGCTTTCGGCAACGGTTCCAGTTCGATGGCGGCGCCGGCCTCCCAGCGCGGAAACACGATGCAGGCCGGCCGCGCGGGTTCGAAGGCACGGGCGATGCTCTCGGCCGGCGCCTTCAGGTGGGCGATCGTTCCCTTGGTCGTTTCGTCCACGGGACGGCTCAGTACGGCGTCCGGGCGAAACGCGCGGATGATGTCGATCGAGGCATTCTTGAGGCTGACGGGGCGCGGCAGCGGCACCAGCATGCCGTCGTCGAGGTGCACGAGGGTCATCTCGTCCGACAGCAGGCGCCAGCCGTGCCCCAGCAGGGCGGCCGTCAGCGTGCTCTTGCCCGAGCCGGGCGGCGCCGGCAGGATGATTGCGCGGCCATGTTTTTCCAGCACGGCCGCGTGGATGATCAGGTAGCCGTGGGCGCGGTGCGACACGCACCAGTTCATGGTCCATTCCAGCATCGGATATGCCTGCCCCAGCGGCAGCGGCTGGAACGGCGTGGTGCCGTCGTAGGCAAAATGGACTTGCGACCGGCGCCAGCGGCGCAGGCCGCCCGAGCGCCGCAATTCGAGGTGGAAGTCGACGAAACCGCCCAGCGGTTCGACAGGATAGTCGGCATACATCAGCGCGACGCTGTCGATCAGCGGCGCCACGTCGCTGCGGATGCGGTTGGTGAAGGGGCCCGTGCGCAACACGAGGCCGTCGCCGGACAGGCGCGCCGCGAGTTCGGCGCGCGACAGCGAACCGACCGTCAGCATGGTTCGATCAGGTCCAGGCCGGCCAGCGCGGCCAGCATCTCGCCGATCAGGGACACGAGGTCGTCGTCGCCGGCATCGAAACGTTCGGCCAGGCGGCCGGCCAGCGCGGCCGCGTCGGCGGGTTCGTCACGGAGCGCGAACAACAGGTCGAGCGCGGCGCCATCCAGCAGGTGGGTACTGCCCGACAAGTCGTTATACAGCACGGCTTCCCCATCCCATTCCCGGCAGGCCAGCGCCTGGCCAGGCGTCAGACGCCACATGCGTTTCGCCGCCTCGTCAGTCGTGGATCGAGGCGAGATAGTTGGCGACCTGGGCATTGTCCCAATACACGCCGGCGGTCGGGCTGTAGCGGCCCGTGGTCTGCAGCTCGCTCCACATGGTCTGCAGGTCGGTGAGTTCGAGGAAGCCGACGAGTTTCTGCTGGATGTTCAGGTAGGCCGCCACGAGGTGCATACCGACGTTGTTCGTGTCAAACGATTGCGGGTTCAGCACGTCTTCCAGCTTGGCGCAGAAGTACGAGCCCGGCTCGTAGTACTTGCCGTTAGGGTAAGAGGCCGCTCGCACCGGACAGCTCGTGCCCGTGCTGACCGCATAGAACACGTCGGTGAACTTGAGGTCGCGCGACACCGGCCACGCGTGCTGGGGCTGTTTCCAGTAGCCCGGCGACAGGCCACCGCAGGCCGGTGCCTTCGGCCCGTAATGGCTCGTGGACAGGCCGTTCGACAGCGAGCCCGAAGGCGACCTGCAGACCATCGACGCCATCGCCGATTTGCTTTCCAGCGTGGCGAGTACTCCCGCGCCCATCCCGGCCTTGGCCAGGCGACGGCGGGCCGCGCCGCGTTGAGTCAAGGACGGCGCCGGTTCGATCTTGTCGTTATTTTGATGTTCGGTAGCCACGTGCGTTCCCCAAAATGTTGTCGCTCACTGAGGGCGACCAGTACCTGATCAAGCAAGTTTTGCGCCAGCATGCTGCTTGCAAGAAAAACTTACATTAAAATCAGGTGCTTATTTTGGTGCCGTACCACCCAGCAACGACTATTGTATGTTGGAACGCGGGGTGATGTAAAAAATATCGACGGCCACTGTTGTCAGAAGAAGCTTTCCGGAATGACCAGAACGTCGCCCGGACGCATCGGCACGTTGGCCGAAATGTCGCCATCCTTGATCAGGTCATCCAGGCGGACGTTGAAGCGTTGTTGTTTGCCGTCCACATTACGGATCAGGCTGGCGCGGTTGCCCGCCGCGAACTCGGTCGTGCCGCCGACGGCGATCATCACGTCCATCAGGCTCATATTACGACGGTAAGCCAGCGCCTGCGGCTTGGTCGCCTGGCCGATCACGCGGATCTGCTCTTCGTAATTGCCGACGAAGTTCGTGACGACGACGGTGACGACCGGCTGCTGGATATACTTGGCCAGGGCTTTTTCGATGTCGCGTGCGAGCGCGGTCGACGTCTTGCCGGCGGCCGGCAGGTCTTCGACGAGCGGCGTCGTGATCTTGCCGTCCGGACGCACCGGTACCGACATCGACACTTCCGGGTTGCGCCAGACAATGATGTTGACGGCATCGCCCGGTCCGATCAGGTATTGGGAATCGGTCACCTGCGTCTCGATCGGCTGTTGGCCACGCGTGGCGCAACCGCCCAGCGCCAACGCGCATGCGGCGGCGAGCACGATCGCCGAATATTTCTCCAGGTTCACCTTGTACTTGCCCACGTCAGATCCCTTTCGGTAAAGCCGTTGTTATAAAGCCATTAACAGCTGCGTATTGTATAACATAGTGCCAAATGAAAAGACTGCGCACAATACAATTTGTTCCTGGTCACGACGTGCGTTCCGCTTTTCTGCTCATTTTTTCCGCAACAGGTCCCGCACGAAGTTCGCCGGAATCGCATACGTGATCCCGCTCGGCGCCGTGATCGCCGTTTCCTTCAATCCCTTCACGAACACGGCATTGATCACGCCCACGACCTTGCCGGTGGCGGGATCGTAGACGGGGCTGCCGCTGTTGCCGGGATACGCGGTCCCGTCGAGCTGGAAGATATTGAAAGGCGCGCGGCTCAGGGCCGCGATCTGGCGCGGGTCGAGGCTGCGTGCACCGATCGACGGGCGGACGATGGGCGTGATGGCCGCCAGCGTGGCGCGGTGCGTGGCCGCGTGCAGGCCCAGCGCCATGGCCAGCGGGAAACCCGTCAATGCCAATTCCTGCCCTTCCTGTATCGCGTCCGAATCGCCCAGCTCGAGCGCGGGCAGCGGCGTGCCGGACAGGCGCAGGTGGGCCAGGTCGTGTTCGTTGTCGCGCGCCACCAGTTCGGCCGGGCGGAAGCGCACGCCTTCGCCGTCCGGCAGCACGATGCCGAGCTGCTCCATCTTGCCGTCGGTGGACGTGGCCGGGACGACGTGGGCATTGGTGATGACGTCCAGGCCGTCGCCGACGACGAAACCGGTACCGGTGAAAACGGTCGACGGGCTGCGCGTCCGCTCGAACGTGCCGACGCCGACGACCGAACGTTTGATGGTCGGGATGATCGCCCGCAGGTCGGTCGCCGCGGACCAGCCGGGCAGCGCGCCGGTCGCCACGGCGAGCATGGACAGCAGGCTCGTCAGGCGACGGCGCCGCGAACCGAAAAATCGGTTGACGGAAGCCCTCTCCTTATTTCGAAATAGCATCAACCGTGCACCCCCTTTTGCATTTTAGACATTACAATAAAGCGCTTGAGCTTGGAAAATTGCTGTAACGTAAGTCTACGCGATGCGATGCCTCAATGCCCTTCGTTGGCGTTGAAGGCATACAACGGTTTAACGATTTTTTATTAAATCCATGCTAATAATTCACGAATATTAAGCAAAAACCCAAGGTCTTCAGCTTGCTTGGTGGCATTTGTGTTGCAGATGGGGCACTCCCGAATGAGCTCACCATATTTTTCTCGCGTGTAATTGCAATTGCTCGGTGTACAAGCGATCATGCGAGGTATTTGATTATTTTTTTGGCTCTCTTCCCACACGGGTAGCAGGGCATTCATGGCGAGACTGACGAGATGGCAGAGATCACAGCCGTACTTCTTAACTTCCTCAAGGCGATTGGCAAATACCGTTGGCATGCCATCGTCATTACCTGGGTTGTCGCACTGATAGGCTGGGTGGTGGTATTACGCCTGCCCAATCAGTACGAGGCGTCGGCGCGCGTATACGTCGACACGCAAAGCATCCTGAAACCATTGCTTTCTAGCATGACGACGGTGCCGAACCTGGAACAACAGGTCATCTTCATGCGTCGCACGCTGATCAGCCGCCCGAACGTCGAGCGCCTGATGCGTATGGTCGACCTCGACGTCAAGGCCAAGGACACCAAGGAACACGACAAGATCGTCGATGAGCTGATGTCGCAGATCAAGGTGAGCGGCACGGAGCGCGACGACATCTATACGTTGACCTATGTCTCCGACAATCCGAAGCTGGGCAAGGACGTCGTCTCGTCGCTGCTCACCATCTTCGTCGAAGGCAGCTTCAGCGGCAAGAGACAGGATTCCGAGAAGGCGGTCCAGTTCATCGACGACCAGATCAAGACCTACGAAGAAAAACTGGCCGCGGCCGAGAACTCGCTGAAAGAGTTCAAGCTCAAGAACCTGGGCATGCTGCCCCGTGAAGGCGGTGGCGGCGGCGACTTCGGCGCCCAGCTCACGGCGGCGACCGACCAGTTGAGCCAGGCCAGGCTGGAACTGGCCGAAGCGGAACAGGCACGCAACGCGATCCGCCGCCAGATCAACGGCGAACCGGCCAAGCCGGGCACCGTGACGGTCGACCCGGCCCTCGTGGATCCGGAACTGGAAACGCGCCTCGCACTGGCCCAGAAGAACCTGGACAGCCTGCGCCTGCAGTACACGGAACAGCATCCCGACGTGATCGCCAACCGCCGCCTGCTCGACCAGCTGCTGGCGCAGAAGGCCGACCTGGCGAAGAACAAGAAGCGCAGCCTCGACCCGGGCGCGAGCTACAGCCCGATGCTGCAGCAGCTGAACGTGTCGCTGTCGCAGGCCGAAGCCCGCGTGGCGTCGATGCGTGCCCGCGTCGCGGAATTCGAGAACCGCGTGGCGCGCCTGCGCAACCAGAGCACGACGGCGCCGGAGATCGAAGCCCAGTTCGCACAGCTCAACCGCGACTACACCGTCAACCGCGAGAACTACCAGAAGCTGGTCGAACGCCGCGAATCGGCGCGTCTGTCGGGTGACCTCTCATCCGCCACCGACATGCTGCAATTCAAAGTGATCGATCCGCCGACCGTACCAAACCACCCGAGCGGCCCGAACCGCCTGCGCCTGTTCTCGCTGGTGTTCGTCGGTTCCCTCGTCGCCGGCCTGGCCGTCGCGTTCCTGATGAGCCAACTGCGTCCGACCTTCCTGAGCCAGAGCACGCTGCGCGACGTGACCGACCTGCCGGTGCTGGGCTCGATCGGCATGAACTGGACGCCGGAACAGACCGTCAAGCGCAAGCGCCGCCTGGTCGCGCTCGCGAGCTCCGTGCTGCTGCTGTTCGGCGCCTATGGCATCGGGATGGCCGCAATCCTGGTCCGCCCCACGCTTTAAGATTAAGGAGTACATCGTGAGCATCATCGAAAAAGCGGCAAGCCGGATCGACCTGCAGCGTAACGCGCCGGCCGTCGCCAAGGCGCCGGAAACGGCCGCCGTCGACGCCATCGAGGCGGCCGCGGCCGCGCCCATCGCGCCCGCCGGGCTGGCGCCTGTCGCACCGGCGGCCGAGCCTGCTGCGGCCCCGACCCCGGCCCCCGCAGCCGCCGAAGAGCCGCGTCCGGCGCAAAAATTCTCGACCCGCCGCGTCGAACTGGACCTGAACCGCATGCGCGACCTGGGCATGGTCACCGCTGCCGGCGGCCGCACGCGCCTGCTGGAAGACTTCCGCGTCATCAAGCGCCCGCTGCTGCAGCGCGCCTTCGCCGAACGTGCGGAAGGCGAGAAGCCGGGCAACCTGATCATGGTGACGAGCTCGCTGCCGGGCGAAGGCAAGACCTATTGCGCGATCAACCTCGCGATGAGCATCGCGATGGAACTCGACCACACGGTGCTGCTCGTCGACGCCGACGTCGCGCGCCCGTCGGTGCTGCGCTCGCTCGGCCTGCCGGCGCACCGCGGCCTGATGGACATCCTGCTGGACGACAAGATCGACATGGCCGATGTCATGCTGCGCACGAACGTCGACACGCTGTCGATCCTGCCGGCCGGCACCAGCACCCCGCGCGCGACCGAGCTGCTGGCCAGCTCGGCCATGAGCACGCTGGTCGACGAGATCGCCCACCGCTATCCGGACCGCATCGTGATCTTCGACTCGCCGCCGCTGCTGCTGACGAGCGAATCGCGCGTGCTCGCGTCGCACATGGGGCAGATCATCATGGTGGTCGAAGCCCAGACGACGACCCAGCACGCGGTCAAGGAAGCCCTGCGCCAGCTGGAAGGTTATCCGAACGTCAATCTCATCTATAACAAGACCAGGGAGTTCCCCGGCATCGAAGAAACGTATGACTATCACTACGGCTAATTTGTCCGTCCACCGGCCGGTCAAATGGCCACGCAGCGCCGCGCTCCGGCTCACGCCGCTTGCACTCGCGGCACTGTTGCTGTCGAATCAGGCATGGGCGCAGTGGCGGGTCACGCCGACCATCCAGTTGCGCGAAACGTATTCCGACAACGCCGGCAACCAGGCCGACGACCAGGCCCGCGGCAGCTTCATCACCGAAGCGGCGCCCAGCCTGAGCGTCAGCGGCGTCAGCTCGCGCCTGAAATTCAATGCGAGCGCGGAATGGCGCAAATTCGTCTACAGCAACGATAACATCGCCAACACGCGCAGCAGCGACCGCCGCTACCAGGCCGCGCTCGAAGCCGTCGCCGTGAAGGAATGGCTGTACGTGAACGCCGCCGCGAGCGGTTCGCGCCAGGCCATTTCGGCGTTCGGCCCGTTGCCGAACAACGCATACACGGCCAACAACGGCACCGACATCCGCACCTGGAGCATCAGCCCTTACCTGCGCCACCAGTTCGGCTCGACGGCCACCGTGAACGCCCGCTACCAGCGCGACTCGGTCGAAGGCGGCACCGGCAGCGGTTTCGGCAACAGCCTGTCCAGCACGGGCGCCGTCGACGTGGTCAGCGGCCCCGCGTACCCCGACCTCGGCTGGAACCTGCACTATTCGCACCAGGACATGAACTCGCAGCGCACGGGCCATTCGACGACCGAGAACAGCCTGGCGGGCCTGCAATACCGCGCGACGTCGCACCTGAGCCTGACATCCACCGCCGGCTACGACAATTACGCATACCGCGCCCGCGCGCTGTCCGAAAAGACGCGCGGCCGCAGCTGGTCGGGCGGCTTCATCTGGCAACCGTCGAGCCGCACCCGCGTGGCGGCCACGGTCGGCCACCGCTATTTCGGCAAGACGGGCTCGCTCGACGCCAGCTATCGCACGCCGCACAGCGTGTGGACGCTGACCTATGCCGACATCGTCACGACGTCGCGCCAGCAATTCCTGCTGCCGGCCGCGGTCGACACGTCCGCGATGCTGAACCAGCTGCTCGCCGCCAGATATCCCGATCCGGTGCTGCGCCAGCAGATCGTGCAGGCCTACATCGTGCAGCAGGGGCTGCCGCCCACGCTGCTCGACAGCATCAACTACCTGAGCAACCGCTACATGCGCAACAAGCGCCTGCAGGGCGGGGCCACGTTCCGCGGTGCGCGCAGCACGCTGCTGTTCACCGTGTTCAAGGAACGCACGAACGCCCTGTCGCTGCAGCAGGAAGACAGCGTCCTGCTGCCGTCGCAACTGAGTTCCCTCAACGAGGACACGGACCAGAAAGGCGCCAGCGCGAGCCTCGATTACCGGCTGTCCTCGCGGACGTCGGCGCACGCCACGCTGTACGGGGTGAACATCAAGTCGCTGCGGACGAGCCAGTCGAACGACGTCCGCCAGCTGAGCGTGGGCCTGAGCAGCCGCTTCGACACCAAGACCACCGGATCGCTCGACCTGCGCCACTCGAAAGGCCGCAGCGGCGTATTCGACAACCGCGACTACCACGAGAATGCCATCGTGGCGACGCTTTCTGTCCAGTATTGAGCCCGCGGAGGCATACGATGTACGAGTCTTTTTACGGATTATCCGCTAAACCTTTCCAGCTGCGCCCGGACCCGCATTTCTTCTTCGGCAGCAAAGGGCACAAGCGTGCCATGGCCTACCTCGAGTACGGCCTGTCGCAGGGCGAGGGATTCATCGTCATCACCGGTGAAGTCGGCGCGGGCAAGACCACGCTCGTGCGCAACCTGTTCAACCGGCTGCCGTCCGACCAGATCGTCGCCGCCCACATCGTCAACACGCACCTCGACCCGGACGACACGCTGCGCATGGTCGTGTCGGCCTTCGGCCTGCCGTACGAGGGCGCCAGCAAGACGGACCTGCTCACGCGCCTGGAAAAATTCCTGTGCGACGTCGACCACCAGGGCAAGCGCGCCCTGCTCGTGATCGACGAGGCGCAGAACCTGTCCGCGCGCACGGTCGAAGAGCTGCGCATGCTGTCGAACTTCCAGACCGACGACAAGTCGCTGCTGCAGACCTTCCTGCTCGGCCAGCCCGAATTCCGCGCCACCCTGCACAGCCCCGGCATGCAGCAGCTGCGCCAGCGCGTGATCGCGAGCTACCACCTGGGCCCGATGGATGCCCTGGAAACCCGCGCCTATGTCGAGCACCGCCTCACCACCGTCGGCTGGACGGGCGACCCGGCGTTCGACGACGGCGCGCACGCGGCGATCTACACCTACAGCGGCGGCATCCCGCGCAAGGTCAACACTCTGATGGACCGCGTGCTGCTGATGGGCTTCCTGGAAGAGATGCACGCGTTCGGCGAAGACGACATCAACACCGTCGTGAAGGACATCAGCGAAGAATTCCAGGCGCCCGATCCGGTCGGCACGCCGGCGCCGGACACGCTGCCGGGCCATCTCCCCGACGACGAGCCGGACATGGACTACAAGTCCGGCCTGCGCACCATCGACCAGCGCAGCGGCGAGCGCCGCGCCAGCAGCGTCGAAGTGCTCGACGAACGCATGATGCGCCTGGAGAAATCGATCGTTTCCGTGCTGTCGATCCTGAAAAAGATCGTCGCCACGCCCCACGGGGCGGTAACCCACCCTATGGACAACCAAGAATGAACATGGTCGAACTCGCCCCGCGGCCCGCACCGGCCCCGGGACAACGCATCCGCAATGCGATGACCTGCGACGTCGAGGATTACTTCCAGGTCTCCGCGTTCGCTCCCTACATCGATCGGGCCAGCTGGCCGACCCGCGAATGCCGCGTCGAAGCCAACATGGACCGCATCCTCGGACTGTTCGAGCGCCACGGCGTGCGCGCCACCTTCTTCACGCTGGGCTGGATCGCCGAGCGCTATCCGCAGGTGGTAAAACGCATCGTCGCCGCCGGCCACGAACTGGCCAGCCACGGCTACGGCCACCTGCGCGCGTCGGACCAGACCCGCGCCGAATTCGCCAACGACATCCGCTCGGCGAAAGCGCTGCTGGAAGACATCGGCGGCCAGGCGGTGCTGGGCTACCGCGCACCGAGCTTCTCGATCGGCCGCGACAACCTGTGGGCGCTCGACGAGCTGCTCGACGCCGGCTACCGCTACAGCTCCAGCATCTACCCGGTCGTGCACGACCACTACGGCATGCCGGAAGCGCCGCGCTTCGCGTTCTACCCGAACGGCACCGACGGCCTGCTGGAAATCCCGATCACGACCGTGCAGATGATGGGCCGTAACCTGCCGGCCGGCGGCGGCGGCTATTTCCGCCTGCTGCCGTACG
Source organism: Massilia sp. (assembly GCA_045810485.1). GTDB lineage: Bacteria > Pseudomonadota > Gammaproteobacteria > Burkholderiales > Burkholderiaceae_D > Telluria. The sequence continues at coordinate 27,912 of JBJMVU010000251.1, forward strand.
CGCTGTCGCGCTGGATGATGGCCAAGGTGAACCGCGAGGACGGCCAGCCCGCCCTGTTCTACTTCCACCCGTGGGAAGTCGACCCCGGCCAGCCGCGTCCCGAAGGCCTCGGCGCCAAGGCGCGCTTCCGCCACTACATCAACATCGACCGGATGGAACGCCGCATCGAATCCCTCGCGCGCGACTTCGCGTGGGACCGCATGGACAACATCTTCCTGAACCGCCCATGAACTCGATCATCGAAGCCGCCGCCGCCAAACGGGCCGCCCCCGTATTGGCTACCTCCCCCATGACCTTGCACGTGCTGCAGCCGCACGAATACGGCCGCTGGGACGCGTTCGTGCGCGGCTGCCCGGACGCCACCTTCTTCCACCTCTCCGGCTGGCAGAAGGTGATCGAAGGCTCGTTCGGCATCCAGACCTGGTTTTATTACGTGCAGCAGGACGGCCAGATCCTGGGCGTGCTGCCGCTCGCGGAAATCAAGAGCCGGCTGTTCGGCCACTCGCTCGGCGCGATGCCGTTCTGCGTGTACGGCGGCCCGGCCGCGACGAGCGATGCCGCGCGCAAGATGCTCGACGAGGCCGCGCACGAACTCGCGCAACAACTCGGCGTCGGCCACCTGGAATACCGCGGCATGCAGCGCTTTCACCCGGACGACGCCAGCTGGCACACGAAGGAACTGTACGTCACCTTCCGCAAGGAGATCACGGGCGACGACGAGGCCAACCTGAACGCCATCCCGCGCAAGCAGCGCGCGATGGTCCGCAAGGGCATCAAGCTGGGCCTGCGCGGCGAGGTCGACAACAACGTCGACCGCATGTTCGACGCCTATGCCCGCAGCGTGCACCGCCTGGGCACGCCGGTGTTCCCGAAAAAATACTTCGCCATGCTGCAGGACGTCTTCGGCGACGAGTGCGAGGTGCGCTCCATCGTCACGGACGACAACCGTCTCGTGGCCGCCGTGCTGTCGTTCTACTGGCGCGACGAGGTCGTGCCCTACTACGGCGGCGGCATGGACATCGCGCGCAACGTCGCCGGCAACGACTTCATGTACTGGAACCTGATGCAGGCGGCTGCCGCGCGCGGCTGCCGGATCTTCGACTTCGGGCGCAGCAAGCTGGGCACCGGCGCCTACGACTTCAAGAAGAACTGGGGCTTCACCGCCCAGCACCTGCCCTACGAATACAAGCTGTACGGCGCCACCGCCCTGCCGGACAACAACCCGCTGAACCCGAAATACCAGCTGTTCATCAAGATGTGGAAGAAGCTGCCGCTGCCGGTGGCGAATTTCATGGGTCCCTATATCGTCC
>JBJMVU010000252.1:0-4497 GCA_045810485.1 Massilia sp.
GCCCGTCCGCTTGCCAATGCCGACTTTGTCTGCCCCGTCGACGGCGCCATCAGCCAGTTCGGCGCGATCGACGACCACCACATCCTGCAGGCGAAGGGCCACCGCTTCACGACGACGGAACTGGTCGGCGGCGACGCGAACCTCGCCAGGCAGTTCCAGCACGGCTGCTTTGCCAACCTGTATCTGTCGCCGAAGGATTACCACCGCCTGCACATGCCGTGCGACGGCAGGCTGACGCGCATGATCTATGTGCCGGGCGCGCTGTTTTCGGTGAACCCGACGACGGCGCGCGGCGTGCCGAACCTGTTCGCCCGCAACGAACGCGTCGTGTGCGTGTTCGAATCGCCGGAATACGGCCCGTTCGTGCTGGTGCTCGTGGGCGCGACGATCGTCGGCAGCATGGCCACCGTGTGGCACGGCGTCGTGAATCCGCCCCGCATGCAGAAAGTGACCGAGTGGACCTACGAGGACCGCGACATCGTGCTGAAAAAGGGCGAAGAAATGGGCCGCTTCCTGCTCGGCTCGACGATCGTCATGCTGTTCCGTCCCGACACGATCCGCTTCAACCCCGACTGGGCGCCGGAACGCGCCGTGCGCCTGGGTGAATTGATGGGCAATCGCCCCGCCTGATTGTACTGCGCAAAAAAGATATTGTACTGACAAGTGTTTCGTGCCAGCATGGTGGCCTCATCCAAGGAGGAACGCCATGCAGGAGCCGCTCACCGTCGCCAACGCCCAGCAGGACATGCGCACGGCCTACCTGGGCGGCGCGCCCGGGCTGTTCGTGTCGGGTAGCGTCTGGACCATTGCCGGCCTCGTCTGCCTGTGGAAGTCGCCGCAGGCCGCCGTCTGGGCCCTGTACGCGGGCGGCGTGCTGATCCATCCGTTGTCGTCCCTGCTGACCCGCATCCTCGGACGCTCCGCCCGCCACGCCGCCGGCAATCCGTTCGGCATGCTCGCCTTCGCGACGACGATCTGGATGATCATGATGCTCGCCCTCGCCTACGGCATCGCGCTGTGGCGCATCGAGCTGTTCTTCCCCGCGATGCTGTTCGTGATCGGCGGCCGCTATCTCACGTTCGCCACGCTGTTCGGCACGAAGATGTTCTGGGTCTGCGGCGCCGTGCTGGCGCTGGCGGGTTACGGCCTGGCCACCCGGCATGCGGCGCCGGCCGCCGGGGCGTTCGCCGGCGGCGCCATCGAGATCGTGTTCGGTGTCGCCCTGCTGGCAATCCTGCGCGGCACGAAGCGCGCGGCGCCCGCATCGACCTGACCGTTCAGGCTGACTTGTCGCGGTCCTTGCAGAACATCTCGTCCAGCATATCGAGGAATGCCCGCGTCTTCGCGGGCATCAGGCGCCGGCCGGGGAACACGGCCCAGCCGGTCGCGAGCGGCATATCCCACTCGGGCAGCACGCGCACCAGTTCGCCCCTTTGCACGTGTTTCGAGACGATGAAGTCCGTGCTCGCCGCGATCCCGGCCCCGCTGCACGCGATCTTCGCCAGCAGCTGGGGCGAATTGGCCGTCAAACGCGCCGTCAGCTCTTTTTCCCAACGCACCTTGCCCCGATGCAGAACCCACGGCACGGCCCCGCCCGAGCGGCTGAGGACGCATAGCAGATCGTGCCGCAGCAGGTCGTCCGGCTGTTCGGGCAGGCCGCGACGCGCGATATAGGACGGCGCCGCGTACAGGCCGAATTGCTGGAGGGCGATGCGGCGCGCGGCCAGTGTCGAATCCTCGGGCAGGTCGCCCATGCGGATCGCGATGTCGAAGTTTTCCGCGACAAGGTCGACGCGCCGCGGCGACAAATCCAGTTCCAGCGACACGGCCGGATAGCGGTCCATGAATTTCGGAATCATGTCGACCATGACGACGTTGGCGAAATCCTGCGGCATCGACACGCGCAGCTTGCCGCTGGGCATGGCCTGGCGGTGCTGGGCCAGCGCACCGGCCGCCTCCACCTCTTCCACCACCTTGCGCGCGTGTTCCAGCAGGCTGGCGCCGAACTCCGTCAGCATCAGGCGGCGCGTCGTCCGCTGCAGCAGGCGCTCGCCCACGCTCGCCTCGAGCATCGCGATGCGGCGCGACACGGTCGACTTCGGCAAATCGAGGCGCTGCGCGGCCATGCTGAAGCTGCCGGCTTCCACGATACGGGCAAATAACAGCAAGTCGTTCGGTTCGACATCCATGGCTGGGATTGTTCCACTCGTTGAATAATGTTATCCATTCTACCGTCTAGCGCACTGTTTTTGGAACCGCTAAAGTGTCTACATCGAAACGAAACAAACAAAGGAAGACACCATGAACATCCTGCAGATCAATTCCAGCCTGCGCGGCGCCCAGTCCGAATCGACCCGCGTGGCCAATGCGATCGTCGCCAAAGTGGCCGCCGCCAATCCGGGCGCGAACGTCACCGTGCGCGACCTGGGCGCGAACCCGCATCCGGTGCTGGACGAAGCGGCGCTGGGCGCCCTGTTCACCCAGGCCGACCAGCGCACGGCCGCGCAGGCGGCCCGCGTGGCCCTGGACGACGCGCTGATCGCCGAAGCGCAGGCCGCCGACGTGATCGTGCTCGGCGCCCCGATGTACAACTTCGGCATGCCGGTCCAGCTGAAAGCGTGGTTCGACGCCATCGCCCGCGCCGGCGTGACCTTCCGCTACACGGAAAGCGGTCCGGAAGGCCTGCTGAAGAACAAGAAGGTGTTTGTGGCCACGGCCCGCGGCGGCATCTACCCGCTCGACGCCGACCCGCAAGTCCCGCACATCCGCATGCTGCTGAACTTCCTGGGCCTGACGGACCACCAGTTCATCTACTCGGCGGGCCTGGCGATGGGTCCGGAAGCGGCCGCGAAAGGCCAGGCCGACGCGGACGCCGCCGTCGCAGCACTGGCATAAACCATCCACATTGCGTCAAGGAGAACGATCATGACCCAGCAAGTGCAAACCCAGGCCGTGGCCACCAGCCGCGGCGTCGAACGCCTGGTCGGCGGCCAGTTCGTGATGGACGGCGCGGGCGTCAAGATCAACCGTGTCCTGACGCAGCCGCTGCAGCGCCGCCTCGACCCGTTCCTGATGCTCGACGCGTTCGGCAGCGACAAGGCCGGCGACTACATCGCCGGCTTCCCGGAACACCCGCACCGCGGCTTCGAGACCGTCACCTACATGCTGACGGGGAATATGCGCCACCGCGACAGCGCCGGCCATGAAGGCTCGATCACGAACGGCGGCGTGCAGTGGATGACGGCCGGCCGCGGCGTGATTCACTCGGAAATGCCCGAGCAGAACGAGGGCCTGATGGAAGGCTTCCAGCTGTGGCTCAACCTGGCCGCCAGGGACAAGATGAGCGCCCCGTGGTACCGCGACATCCCGTCCGAGGCCGTGCCGCGCTTCACGCTGGACTCGGGTGCGACCGTGCAGGTGATCGCCGGCAGCAGCCACGGCGTGGACGGCGCGGTGCAGCGCGAGGTCACGGAACCGCTGTACCTCGACATCGAACTGCCCGCGGGCGCCGCGTTCGAGCAGGCGCTGCCGGCCGGCCACAACGCGTTCCTGTACGTGTTCCGCGGCGAGGTCGTCGTGGAGGGCAAAGCCGTGCCGCAGGCGCGCATGGCGATCCTCGACAACGCGAAGACGGCCGACGGCGTGCGCATCAGGGCGGCGCAGCCGTCGCGCCTGCTGCTGATCGCGGGCCGGCCGCTGAACGAGCCGATCGCGCAGTACGGCCCGTTCGTGATGAACACGCAGGCCGAGGTGTTCCAGGCCGTCGAGGACTTCCGCAACGGGAAGTTCACGGACAGCACGGCGGCGTCGGCGGCGTGATCGTTTGAGTTTTCCGCGCGGGAGACCGTCACTCGGTGGCGGTCTCCCGCGCGTTTCCTTTTCTTCGTCTACACTAGCGCGCATCGCATGATTACGTTCGCTCACGATGCCGCTGCTCCCCGTCCTGTCATCCCTGCTGTCCCGCGCCAGCCGCGCCCTCGGCCTGGAAAGCGTCGACGCCTTCCCGCCCGGCCACCGCTATCCCCACACGCGTTGGGACCGCGCCTATTTCGACATCGCCTCCGACCTGACGGCGGACCGGATGGAGACGGCCGTCTGCGAAGCCATCACGAACACCCCGACCGTCTTCGCCCACGTCACGCATCCGACGCCGCGCATGCAGCGCGCGCTGCTGGCGATTATCCACGCGCGCCTGCGCCGGGGCAGCACGGCGCCGACGGACCTCGTCGCCATGCTGATCGACGCCTGCGACAGCCCGCGCACGCCGGAAGCGGTGCCCGGCCTGCGCGCGGCGCTGGCGTCGACGGAAGGCTATGACCCGTCGATGCGCATCGCCCACCTGCAGGCATGGCTGGCCGATATGCCGGCCGCGTTCGACGTCATCGAAGCGCCGGTGCGGGTGCGGGGCTGAGCGCCGCATCCCACCGTGCCCGCAGGCGCATGAACGGCGTCTCGACGACGACGTACAACAGCCACCCGGCCGCCAGCGACGCCACC
>JBJMVU010000253.1:0-2972 GCA_045810485.1 Massilia sp.
AGCCGGACGTGTACAGCACCTTCATGTCCGGCAGCAGTGCCCGCGCCTGGCGCACCATCTCCGTGCTTTTCAGCTTGCCCGGCATGACGACGTCGGTGAACAGCAGGTCGCAGCGCACGCCGGCCTTCAGCACGGCCAGCGCCATCTCGGCGTTGTCGGCGCGCAGGACCTGGTAGCCCAGTTCGGACAACATGCCGACGACGGTCGCCTGCACGTTCGGATCGTCCTCGACGACGAGGATCGTCTCGGTGCCGCCGCTGACCGCGTTCGCGACCGGTTCGGGCAGCGTCTGCTCCGCCTCCAGCGCACGTGGAAAGTATGCCTTGATCGTCGTGCCGTGGCCTTCCTCGCTGTAGATGCGGAAGTGGCCGCCGCTTTGCTTGACGAAGCCGAACGCCATCGACAGGCCCAGCCCGGTCCCCTGCCCTTCCCCCTTGGTCGTGAAGAACGGTTCGATGGCGCGCTCGCGCACGTCGGGCGGCATGCCGGTGCCCGTGTCGGACATCGCGAGCAGCACGTACTGCCCCGGCGGCACCTCGTGCGCGGCGCTGACGTAGGTGTCGTCGAGCATCGTGTTGGACAGTTCGACCGTGAGCCTGCCGCCGGCCGGCATCGCATCGCGCGCGTTGATGGCGAGGTTCAGGACGACGTTTTCCAGCTGGTGCGGGTCGAGCGTCGTGTTCCACAGCGAGGCCGAGACGACGGTCTCGACCTCGACGTGCTCGCCGACGGCGCGGCGCACGAGGTCTTCCATGTTGCGTACGACGCGGCCCGGATTCAGCACATAAGGCTGCAGCGGCTGGCGGCGCGCGAACGCGAGCAGTTGCGACGACAGCTTGGCGCCGCGGTCGACGGCGGCCAGCGCCATCTGCAGGTGCCGCTGCGCGGCCGGCATGCCGGCGACCGTCCCGCCCAGCAGTTGCAGGCTGCCGCCGATCACTTGCAGGATGTTGTTGAAATCGTGGGCGACGCCGCCCGTCAGCTTGCCCACCGCTTCCAGCCGTTGCGCGTGCTGCAGCGCCTGGCGCGCCTCTTCCAGCTGCACGCGCTGGCTGACGTCGCGCGTGATCTTGGCGAAGCCGACCAGGCGGCCGTCCGGGTCGTGAATGGCGTCCACGACGACGTCCGCCCGGAAGCGCGTTCCGTCCTTGCGCACGCGTACGCCCTCGCCGTGGTAGCGGCCCTGTTCGCGCGCCGTCGCCAGCACGCGTTCCGGCAGGCCGCCCATCCGGTCTTCGTCCGTGTAGAAGCGGCTGAAGTGCGTGCCGATCACCTCGTCGGCCGTGTAGCCCTTGATGTTGCGCGCGCCCGCGTTCCACGTGGTCACGCGGCCTTCCGGCGACAGCATGTAGATGGCGTAGTCGATCACGCTGTCGACCAGCATCCGGAACTGTTCCTCCGTGCGGCGCAAGGCTTCGCGCGCCAGCTTCTTGTCGCTGATGTCGCGCGTGACCTTGGCGAAGCCAAGCAGCTGGCCGTCGTCGTCGAGGATCGGGTCGATGACGACGCACGCCCAGAAATGACTGCCGTCCTTGCGCACGCGCCAGCCTTCGGCCTCGAACCGCCCTTTGTCCAGCGCCGTGGCGAGCGCCCGTTCCGGCACGCCGGCGGCGCGGTCGGCCGGCGTGTAGAAGCGCGAAAAATGCTGGCCCAGGATCTCCGCTTCCGTGTACCCCTTGAAACGCCGCGCGCCCGCGTTCCAGCTGGCGACGGTGCCGTCGGGGTTCAGCATGTAGATCGCGTAATCGGCGACCCGCTCGATCAGCAACTGCATGCGGCGCTGCGTGGTGAAGTCGGAAGTCATGGCGGCAAAGGTCAAATGTTCATGATCCCATTATAACATTCAAGAAACTTTCATGCGCTAAATGAAACTTTTATGGTCGTGCTGACAATGTTGCGTGCCGATTCACGCATTCCGATACAATGCGGACGACAACTTTATGGAGAACGCCATGTCGGGTTACAGCATCAATATCGAAGAAAAAACGCTTGCCGGGAATAATTTTCGGGAGGTCCTTTACACGACGCAGCGCAGCCAGCTGGTCATCATGACCCTGCAGCCCGGCGAGGAAATCGGCCTCGAAAAGCACGAGGGCCACGACCAGTTCATCCGCGTGGAGGCCGGCCAGGGCGTCGCGATCCTGGACGGGGAACGGCACCAGCTCGAGGACGGCGTCGCCGTCGTCATCCCGGCCGGCGCCGAGCACAACGTGATCAACACGTCGGATAATGAACCGATGCGCCTGTACACGCTGTACACGCCGCCCGAGCATCCGGACGGCATCGTCCACGCCACCAAGGCCGAGGCGGACGACTACGAGAAGCAGCACGGCCACCACTAGAGTTTTCTCGCCCGGCTAGCCTTTGCAGGCCAGGCCGAAGCGTGTCATCGTACAGGCGCGCTCGACGCACTGGCGCGCGTCGTAGCCGTGGGCCCGGCACTGCATCAGCGTTTCCTCGCGGCGCCGGAGCGGCGACGGTTCCGTCGCGGCCGGTGGCGCATCCTGCGGCGCGACGCGGCGCGCCTTCGCGGGCGCGCGCTTTTTCTCCGGCATCCTGTTACGCGGCGTGCGCCGCGGCGGGGTGACGTCGACCGTGTCCGCGACAGCGGGTGTCTTCGCTTCGACGACCGGCGGCGCCGGTTCCGGCAGCGGTTTCACGGGATCGGGCGCCGCGGCTGCAGGTACGGGCACGGGCACGAGCGCGGGCGCGGGCGCGGCCGTCGGTGCGCCGGCGGCGTACGCCGGCACGGCCGGCGCCTGCCCTGCCGGCGACGTGTTCGCCACGACGACGAGCGCGCCCTCGACGCGGTTTTCTTCATACAGCCACAGGCCGCCCGCCGCCAGGGCGGCCAGCAGCCCGCCGGCGACGACGAGCGCCACGACGGGACGGCGCATGACCCGCGCGATGACCCAGGTCCAGGCGCGTGAGTCGCCCGCGACGGAGCGGCGGCGGCCCAGGAGCGGCAGGCG
>JBJMVU010000254.1:0-22745 GCA_045810485.1 Massilia sp.
AAGTAGGTTATCGTCAGGCTAGTTATTAAGAAAACCCCGTCGAGTGATCTCGACGGGGTTTTTCGTTTTTGCAAAACGAAGCCCGCTCGCTCGGATTGGCACTGCCAATCCTCGCTCTGAGCGGGCTTTTTGCTTTTCTGCAGCCGAAAGCATCATGTTTCCGCTATTTGGATCAGGTCATGTCCCAACTGAATCGGTAGTGGCCCGACTCTGCGGAGAGCATGGTCGCCCCGGTCACGGCCCTGACGTCTCTGATGCCTGGTGCGTTTGTCAACGCGACGCGCCCCTCGCGGACATTGACCGGATTCGCTCGAGGCAGACGGACGGTCGCGGTCTGCCCAGGCGGAATGTCGACCTCGATTCGGCATCGCCGTCCATTGCGGAGCAACCGACAGCTGATGCGGCCGTATATTGAATCGTAGCTGGCGGCCTGTTCAACAATGCCGGCCACGACCTGCGGCGCGAGAGTGATCGCTCCGGTCGACCGCGAGAAGTCGAGGTCCAGGCCGCCGAGCCCTTGGTAGAACCAGATTTCAGCATGACCCAACATGAAGTGGTTCTGCGACGACAGGTGCCAACTGTCCCACGCTTCGGTCAATGCCGTGGCGCCGTTCTTCACCTGCTCCAGATAGGCCGGCTTGTCAGTGCTCTTGAGCATGTCGTACAGCACATCGGCACGCCCGCCCTCCGTCAATGCCCGCACGACATAATGAAAGCCGATATCGCCTGCGGAAACGTGATTGCGACGAGCGCGGATGTCGTCAACCAGCACCATCAGTGCGCGAGCCCGGTGGTCGTCCGGGACCAGTCCCAGCACCAGGCCCATCGACTGCGCCGTCTGCGAGCCCGTGTCGAAGGTGGAGCGAGCAGGGTCGAACAATCGTCGCACGATGTTTTGGCGGACCTTGCCCGCCTGTTCCGCAAACCGCGTGGCATCGGGCTTGCCTAGCTCGCGGGCGATGTCCGATAAAGTCATCAGCTCTGCGTAATAGGTCCCCGTGCCGGTCATTTTCAGGCTGGTCAGCTGTGCCGCGCCCGCTTTGTCCGGGCCGATGTCGAACCAGTCTCCCAGGCCATAATCAATGAGTCCGTCCTTGTTCTGCCGGGTCTGCAGGAATGTCAGGCGGCGCGTCATCGCGTCATAGTTCTGCTCCAGCATGCCGGGATCGCCGTGCAGCCGATATACCGCCCACGCGCCCAGGATCAACGCGGCACCCCATTCCGGGCTGTCACGGAATGGCGTGTCGTCCCCATTCCTGTCGAGGAATTTGATGAACTCTGGCGCGATGGTCGGTATCTTGCCGCTCGGCTCCTGGGCATCGCGCATGTCGGCGGCCATCTTTTCGTAGACACGCACCATCCCGCTGTTCATCAATGCGGTCGCCGCGTTGAGGTAGATCTGCTCCAGCCAGCCCAGCTTCTCGCGATGCGGGCAGTCCGTCAGCACACTGGCGCTATTGCTCAGCAATGCCTGACGGATCAAACGGTGGACGTCTTCCATCCGACGGTCGGAACAGGTGAAGGCGCCGGTGTTGGGCACATCGGTACTCAGGAACAGGCTGGCGATATGCTCGATCCGGGCCGGTTCCGCGCCGACCACCTGCAGGTAGCGGTAACCGGTGTAAGTGAACTGGGGCGACCAGGTCTCGCTGTCGCCTCCACGCGCGATATAGGTAAAGGCGATGCCGCGATACCCCGGCTCTTTTCCACCACCCACCATGCTGCGCTGGTCAATGCCGCCGTCTTCACCCAGCAGTTCCGCCGGCAAGAGCCGGACAACGGCGCCCGGCTGCAGGTTTTTGAAGCGAATGAGCGGCCTGCCGGAATGATTGAGGCCAAAGTCATACACGATGCCACCCTGCGCGTGGGATACGGCTGCTTTGGGGGACAGCTTGTGAAGTACGACGAGCGGTCGATAAGTACTGCCCTCCAGCTTGCCGGCCGGCCCTTTGATGACCGTGACCGGCGTCCAGGTATTGCCGCCGAAGCGCCCGTCACCCAACCGGGCGTCATAATCCTCGCCGCCGTAGATGGAGGAATACACGGTTCCGCCAGTCGTGGTCTCCCAGCTGCTGTCCGAGCCGAGAATGTCTTCGGACCCGTCGGTATATACGATGCGCAGCTGGCACCACATTTGCGGCCTGCCGAACGTGCCATTGATCTTCGAATAGCGGCCTTTGACTGCCTCGACGTTGAAAAATCCGTTACCGAGCGCTACGCCGAGCCGGTGTAATCCAGCCGGCAAATGTGCCGTCACGTCGTAGGCGTCGTACCGCACCCGCTTGTGGTAATTGGTCCAGGCGCCATTCAGCCCGTCCGGCGAAATCTTCTCGTCGTCGATATATAGCTGATACTGGCCAAGGCCTGCAATGCACAGGTGGGCATGCCGCACGTTTCTGGCAACCCGGACATGCTTGCGGAACATGGGCAACGGGGTCGCCTGATCCGCGTGCTCCCCGCGGCCTTCGATTGCTTGCCGAGGCTCCAGATCGGTCGCGTTGGCCAACCATTGACCGCGCCGATCGGCGTCCGTGAGCAAACCAGTCGCAAAGCTGCCGGCGGTGCCCGCCAACCCGATCCCGTTCAGGTCCCAGACTTCGAGCCTGTAGCGGTACCGGTGCTGGCTCTTCAGGAGCAGATCCTGCTGCGGGCGGAAGGCCATGCTGCTGCCGCTCACACGTCTGGTATCGAGAATCATGACGCCCTGCTCATCGGTAATGATGAGCCGGAACACCGATTGCCCAACACCGCGCACAGCAGGCGGCGCCACCATCGTCCACCGAAAACGAGGCCGTAAGGTGTCCAGTGCCAGCGGTTGCGCTTGCCATTCGATCGAGACCTCGCGCACGCCGGGCAGGGTGATCGGATGTGCTGCACCCACCCTGGCTTCCAGCGTTGTGCTGGCCAACATGAGCTTGACGAATTTACGAAGCGAAAATTTCAAGCGTCCGCTCCCGGATGTGATGTCGTGCAGGGTTGAGCGCCGTATTATGAAACCAATCGGCTATTCCACCTGGAATCCCGTGGCAATACTCACAGGATTGATCAATCCTTTGCCGGCAGGCCGATGACGGGAACACACTCGTCGAGTCGCCGCATTCCAAACTCAGGCACAATGCCCCTGCAAGCTTGTTAATTCAACCAGACAGGGGGCCCATGAACGAGCGGACCGCACGCGATGTCGTGTTGATGCGCGCCATCGAAACCGCAGACGCAAAGCGCGAGATCCTTTCCGAAGACGACCGCGTCTACGCCAGCCGCAGCGCGCGCGAACTGGCGCACTGGCAGGCGGCCGAAGGCAAGAGCGAGCCGCGGCTCGACCACTTCCTCGGCCAGCGCGCGGAACTCATCCTGAAACGCCTGGCCGAGCGCACGCCCGCGTTTGCCGCGTTCCGCCAGCGGCGCAGCCTGCTGCCCGTGCTGGCCGTGCTGCTGCCCATCGTCGGGTTCGTGGCCGGGGCAGGGTTGGACCGCATCGGCAATCCGCACCGCGTCGACTTGCTGTCCGCGCCGCTGCTCGCGATCCTCGCGTGGAACCTGCTCGTGTACGTCGCGCTGATCGTGTGGGCGCTCGTGCCGTCGAAGCGGACCGGCTGGGCGAGCCCGCAACTGCTGCGCCGCCTGTCGGTCGGCAAGGCCGCGCTGCTGCGCAAGCTGCCGGCGCCGCTCGCCGCCGGCATCGCCCAATACTTCACGGACTGGTCGCAGCTGACGGCCAGGCTGACGCACCTGCGTCTCGGCCGCACCATCCACGTCGCGGCCGCCGCGTTCGCGCTCGGTGCGATCGCATCGCTGTACGCGCGCGGCGTGCTGACGCAGTATGCGGCCGGATGGGAAAGTACCTTTCTCGATGCGCAGCAAGTCCACACGCTGCTGTCGTTCCTGTTCGCGCCCGCGCTGGCCGTGTTTCCGCTGCAGGGTTTTTCGCTGGCCGACGTCCAGGCGCTGCGCTTCGTGCAGGAGCCGTCGCCGGCCGGCGGCGCGCGCTGGGTGCACCTGTATGCGGCGACGCTGTTCCTGCTTGTCGTGCTGCCGCGCCTCGTGCTGGCGATCGTGTCCGGACTGCGCGCGCGCCGTCTCGCGCACCGGTTCCCGCTCGACCTCGGCCAACCGTATTACCGGCTGCTGGCCGACCGTGTCGGCGCGTCCGGCCCGGCCGTGCTGCGCGTGATCCCGTACAGCTTCACCGTCGACGAGGCGCGCCATCGAGGCCTCGCCGCCGTCGCTGCGATGGTCCTCGGCGAACAGGCGCAGTTGATGCTGCGGCCATCGTGCCCGTACGGCGAAGAGCCGAAGGACGCGCTGCGCGATGCGCGCCTCGACGATGCCGGCATCGCCATCACGGCCGTGCTGTTCAACCTCGCCGCCACGCCGGAGCGCGAAAACCACGGCGCCTTCCTCGAGTACCTGGCGCGACTTACGCCGCGCGGCATCGCCGTGCTGCTCGACGAATCGGGACTCGTGGAACGCGGCGCCGGCCAGGCCGGTTTCGACACGCGCGTGGTGGAGCGCGTCGCGTTGTGGCACCAGTTCTGCCAGTATCACCACATCCAGGCGACCGTCGTCGACCTGCTGCATCCGGAGCGCCATCCGCTCGATCTCGGCAGCGGCCTTCCCGTGTCGGGTGTCGCATGAGCGCGCAGCCCGTCGACATCCAGTTCGCGCTCGTCTCGCACACGAACAACGGCAAGACCACGCTGGCGCGCACCTTGGTGGGCATGGACGTGGGCGAGGTACGCGACGCGGCCCACGTGACCGTGTTCGCCGAAGCGCACACCTTGCAGACCAGCGTCGAGGGCGACCGCCTGCTGTTGTGGGACACGCCCGGCTTCGGCGATTCGGTTCGCCTGCTCAAGCGCCTCGCGCAGGCCGGCAACCCGATCGGCTGGTTCATGCGCGAAGTGTTCGACCGCTACCGCGACCGGCCGTTCTGGCTCAGCCAGCAGGCGCTGCGCGCCGCGAAGGACGCGGCCGACGTCGTGCTGTACCTCGTGAATTCGTCCGAGGATCCGCGCGACGCCGGCTATCTGCCCGCCGAGATGCGCATCCTGGAATGGCTAGGCAAGCCCGTCGTCGTGCTGCTCAACCAGTTGGGGCCACCGCGCCCGGACGAGCAGGAACAGGCGGAACAGGCGCGCTGGAAGGCCCACCTCGACCAGTTCCCGATCGTGCGCGACGTGCTCGCGCTGGACGCGTTCGCGCGCTGCTGGGTGCACGAGGACGTGTTCTACGAGCGTGTCGGCAAGGTGATCGACGAGTCCAAGCGCGCCGGCTATGCGCGCTTGCTCGCGGCGTGGCAGGCGAACAACGTGCAGCGCTTCCGCGAGGCCGCGGCACTCGGCGCGCAGATGCTGGCCGGCGCCGCGCGCGACAGCCAGCTGATCGAGCAGGAGGGCAAGGCGAACCTGTTCAAGGCGGCGCTGAAGGCCGTCGGCCTGGGCAAGGACGAACAGAAGCGGCAAGATGCCGCGATGGCCGGCCTCGTCGAGCGGCTGGAGCGGCGCATCGGCGACACGACAATAGGCCTGCTGCGGCTGCACCGGCTCGACCCGGGCGACGCGGGCCGCATCAATGCCCGCGTGCGCGAGAACTTCGCCGTGCGTGCGCCCATCGACAAGGCGCAGGCGGGGCTGCTGGGCGCCGTCGTCTCGGGCGCGGCGACGGGCCTGTCGGCCGACCTGATGGCCGGCGGCCTGACGCTGGGCGGCGGCGCGCTGCTCGGCGCGATCGTCGGCGCGCTCACGATGGCCGGCGCCGCATGGGGCTTCAATACGACGACGGACCGCGACCGGCCCACCGTGCAGTTCGCGGATCCGTTCCTGCGCACGCTCCTCGTCGGCAGCGTGCTGCGCTACCTGGCCGTCGCGCACTTCGGACGCGGGCGCGGCAACTTCGTCGAAGGCGAGGCGCCGCCGTTCTGGCAGGCCGAGGTCGAACGCAGCGTCGCCGCGCACGAGGCCGAACTGGCGCAGCTGTGGAAGACGGCGCGCGTCGCACCCGATGCGGCGGCGGCCGCGGCGCCCGTGCAGGCGTTGCTGGGCCGCGTGATGGCGGAGACGCTGGAACATCTATATCCGGAGACGGCGGCGCGCGCATTGGCACGCGCGGACATGTGACACCTGTTGCAAATTGGGACAGGCGCGGGCCGCGCTCGCCGTCATTCAAGGCGTATGACGCATGGCACGCCGATTGCTCATGGTGGGATAGATCCATAAACCTACAGGAGACATCACCATGAAGCACACGATCCGCATCGCCGCCGGCGCGCTTGCGCTCACCGCCGCGGCACTCACCTCGCTTTGGGCCAATGCGCACGGCAACGTGGTCCCGCAGGCCGTCGACACGACGGGCCTGCCCACCCTGGGCGACAAGTGGCGCGAGGAGAATCCGTACCGCACCAACAAGCTCGCGCTGAAGATCGGCGCATCGGCCTACGGGCAGAACTGCGCGCGCTGCCACGGGCTGGAAGCGGTGTCCGGCGGGATCGCGCCCGACCTGCGCCTGCTCGACCGCGACTGCACCGGCATCAAGAACGACAAGAAGAAGGATGCCTGCTACAAGGAGATCGACAACTACTTCCTGGCCAGCATCCGCCACGGCAAGGTGCGCAACGGCGCCGTCTACATGCCGCCGTTCGAGGGCGTGTTCAACCAGGAAGCGATGTGGGCCATCAAGACCTACCTCGAGTCCCGCCGCGCCGCCGACTGAGGCCCCCATGTCGACCCCGACTTCGCCGTCGCGCCGGCGCGTGCTCGCCGCCGGCCTGCTGCTGGGTGCCGGCGTCGCCGCACCCGGCGCCGTCTTCGCCGACGACACACCCGTGCTGCGCACGGCGGGCACGCTCAAGGTGGCCATTTACAACGACCTTGCACCGTTCGCCGACCACGGCCAGGGCATCGACGCCGACCTCGGCGCCGCGCTGGCCGGCAAGCTCGGGCTGAAGCTGGCGCTGTTGCCGTTCGATGCCGGCGACGACCTCGGCGACGACCTGCGCAACATGGTGTGGAAGGGCCACTACCTCGGCTATGGCCCGGCCGACGTGATGCTGCACGTGCCGGTCGACCGCATGCTGATGAATGCGAGTCCGCAGGTCGAGATCTTCGCGCCCTACTATGTCGAGACGGTGCGGCTCGTGCGCAGCGCGCAGGCGATTCCGCAGTTCGACGGCATCGACGCGCTGGCGGGCAAGCGCATCGGCGTCGAGAAGGTGTCGATCTCCGGGATGGTGATGCTGGGCGAGGGCGGGGGACGCTTCCGCGACCAGGTGCACATCTACCCGACCGCGATCGAGGCGCTGGAACAGCTGAAGGCCGGCGGCCTGGATGCGGTGCTGGCGACGCGCGCCCAGATCGAATCGGTGATGAAGGGCGACCCGGCGTTCCCGCTGCAGGACGTGCCGTTCGACCGTCTGCCGCGCGGCGGCTGGGCGATCGGCATGGCGGTGAAAAAGGATAACGTCGGCCTTGCGCGCAAGCTGCAGGCTGCGCTGAACGACCTGGCGGCCAGCGGCGAACTGAAGACGATCTTCGCGAAGTACGGGGTGCAGCCCGTCAGGCCCTGATCACTCGTCGGACCACAGCTTGCCGCCCGTGGCCCAGTGCTCGCGCTTGACTTCGTGGATCAGGATGTCCACGGATTCGGGCGCGCACTCGAGCGTGCTGACGGTGGCTTCCGTGACGGCCTGCACGAAGGCGCGCTTTTGTTCCGGCGTACGGCCTTCGAACAGTTGAACGTTAATGGTCGGCATAGGGGTTCCTTCAGGTACGGTATTGGGGACCGGCGGCATCCAGGCGACGCAGCAGCGACGGCCATTCGAGCACGCCTTCGGGTGAGCCGTCGCCCACGAGCTGCGCATGGGCAGTCGCGCACATGGCATCAAGCGGTTGCACCAGCGGCATGCGGGCGGCCTGCGCACGCAACTGCACGTCGCAGGCGCGGTCCAGCGCTTCCATCAGCACGAACGCTTCCGGAATGGTGCGGCCCACGGTCAGGCTGCCGTGGTTCCGCAACAGCATGGCGGGACGGTTGGCCAGGTTGTCCACGAGGCGCGCCTGCTCGTCGGGCGTCATCGCGATGCCTTCGTAATCGTGGTACGCGAGGTCGCCGTAAAAGCGCAGCGCATACGGCGACAGCGGCAGCAGGCCATTCTCCTGCATGCCGACGGCGATGCCGGCCGGGTTATGCAGGTGCATGACGCAGGCCGCATCCGGTCGCGCCTTGTGCACGGCCGCGTGCAGCCGGAAGCCGGACTGGTTCACCGGGGCGGGGATGGCCCCGACGACGGCGCCGGCGCTGTCGACCTTGACGAGGTTCGACGCCGTCACTTCATCGAAGCACATGCCGAACGCGTTGACCAGGTAGTGGCCCGGCTCGCCGGGTACGGCGGCCGAGATGTGGGTGTAGATGCCGTCGGCCCAGCCGTACAGCGCGCATAACTGGTAGCACGCGGCGAGGTCGACGCGCGTTTGCCATTCCGAGAGTTTGTCCATCCCGCGAGCGTAACAGGCAACGCGCACGCCGGTCATATGCCGGCGTGCATGAATGTTATGCGCCTCGCGTATTCAGAACTGATACTGGACGCTTGCGCCCAGCACCCAGTTGCGGCCCGGCGCCGGTTCGTAATAGCGCTTGTTGCTGTCGCCGACGATGACGGACCCCACGTACGTGCGGTCGAGCACGTTGTTCACGCGCGCGTACTCGCGCACGCGCCATCCTCCCAGCGCCTGGTTGGCCTGCACGCGCGCGTTGACGATCGCATAGCCCGGCGCCGGCGTCGCCGCGTTGGCGTCGTCCGGATAGACCTTGCCGCCGGCGATGGTCTCCAGCGCCGCCTGCAGGCGGCCGTCCGCATCCTTCCACGCCAGTTCGCCGAACAGGCTTGTACGCGGCACGCCCGGCAGGCGGTTGCCTTCGGCGACGCCGGTGAACGCCTCGTCGTAGATCGCACGCAGCACCGTGGCCGCGACGCGGGCCGAGAAGCCCGCGCGCAGGTCGGCGTCGAGCGACAGCTCCAGGCCCTGGCGCAGCGTGGCGCTCGCGTTGCGGTAGCTGGTGCGGCCACCGCTGGAACTGTCGACGACCAGCTCGTCGTGCGTGCGCACCTGGAAGAGGGCCGCGTTGACGCGCACGTCCTGGCCGACCAGGGCTTTTACTCCGGCCTCCAGCTGTGTGCTCGTGGCCGCGCCGAGGCGGTAGTTGAAACCGCCGCCCGTGCCCGAGTAAAAGACCTCGTTCAGCGTGGGCGTCTCGAAGCCGCGCGCCGCGCTGGCGTAGACGTTCAGCGTCGGCGTGACCTTGTACAGCGCGCCGAGCAGCGGCGTCGTATGGCGGTAGTCGACGCTGCCACCGTCGCTGCCGTTCGAAAGATAGTGGTCGGCCACGTCGAAGCTCACGCGGCTGTGGCGCAGGCCGCCCGTGAACACCCATTGCCCGCGCTCCCATTCCAGCTGCAGGTAGGGGTCGACGTTGCGCACGTCGTCTTCCTCGTCGCGGCGCAGGTTGCCCTTCACGCCGAACGTCGTGCCGACGTAGTTCTCGTAACCTTTGCGCGCGTCGTTCGACTTGCCGGCTTCCAGGCCGACGGTCGTGCGGAGCAGGCCGTCGCCGAGCGGGCGCACCATCAGCCAGTTCGCGTCGATGCCGTAGAAATCGCGGTCGAAGTCAACCACGCCGCCCGAATGGCTGGCCGGCGCCTGGAACGCTTTCGAGAAGGACTGGTACTGGATCACGCTGCGGTTGCCGCCGTAGACCGCGACGTGCAGGCGGTCCCGGCCGAATTTCTCGTCCCATGCGACGCCGATCTGCTGGTGGTGGATGCTCTTGCGCGTGTCATAGCGGTCGGCCAGCGTGCGCCTGGGCGTCTGCGGATCCGTCGCATCGATCTCGCCCGCGCGCGGGTCGCGCTGGAACGTGGCCCACGTCACGCCGAGCGGGTCCTGCGTGTCGTCCTGGCGCAGGCCGCTCGCCGTCACCGTCAGCTTGCCGGTGGCGGAGGTGTCGACGGTCAGCTTGGCATAGGCCTGGTCGCGCGTGGCGGCGCTGTGGGCGCGGTAGCCATCCGTCTCGAAGCGCGAGCCGTCCAGCAGCCAGCCGATGGCGCCCTGTTTGCCACCCGTGTTGACATCAAGCTTGCGCATGCCGTCGCTGCCGGCGGAGACATTCGTCTCGATGTACGGTGCGCCACGTGGATCACGGGTGAACAACTGGATCACCCCGCCGGCATGGTTGCCGTACAAGGTGGAGAAGGGGCCGCGCAGGACTTCGATGCGCTCGGCCATGTCGAGGTTGAACGTCGCGGCCTGGCCCTGGCCGTCGGGCATGGTGGCCGGGATGCCGTCGGCGACCAGGCGCACGCCGCGCACGCCGAAGGCCGAGCGGGCGCCGAAGCCGCGCGACGAGATCTGCAGGTCCTGCGCATAGTTCTGGCGGTTCTGCACGACGAGGCCCGGCACGGCGGCCAGCGCCTCGGACGCGTTGACGCGCGGCTGGGCGGCGCCGATGCGGTCCGCGTCGACGACGTCGATGGCGGCCGGCAGATCGAAGCTCGTGTGCTCGGCGCGCGTGGCGCTGACCACCACCACGCTCAGCGGGGCTTCCGGGGCATCGGGTGCGGCCGCAGATGCAGCCAGGGGCGCGGCGGCGAACAGCGCCGCCACGAAATTCAAACGGTATTCCATCTTGTCTCCAGGTCGAATGATCCGCCCTGTCGTCCGGGCGCTGACCATCAGGGCATGCAATATACCTGCCAGGGCGGAAACGTGCTGCCCGCATGGCATGGCGCTTGCAACCAGATGAGCGTACCGCTCAATCCCGGAGGATCATCATGTCACGCATTCGTACCCTCATCGTCCTGCTGGCCTGCAGCTTCGGCGCCGCGCGGGCCGCTCCCTTCGCTTACGTCCCCAACGAAAAATCCGGCAGCGTCAGCGTGATCGACACGGCCACCGGCACGGCCGTGCGCCAGATCGCGGCCGGCAAGCGCCCGCGCGGCATCGCGGCCGATCCCGACGGCAGCCGGCTGTACGTCACGGACGCCGCCGGCAATGCGCTGCTCGTGCTGGACGCGGCCGGCGGCGCTGTGCTCTCCACGATCCCGCTCGGCAGCTCGCCCGAAGGCGTGAACGCGTCGCGCGACGGCCGCTGGGTCGCCGTCGCGGTGGAAGACAGCAACAGCGTGGCGCTCATCGACGCGGCCGCGCGCAAGCTCGTCGCCGACATCCCCGTGCAAGGCAAGAACCCCGAGCACGCCGTGTTCAGCCCGGACGGGCGCTGGCTGCTCGTCTCGGCCGAGAACGCGGAGCAGGTCGACGTGATCGACGTGGCCGCGCACCGCCAGGTCGGCTCGATCGCGGTGGGCCTGCGTCCCCGTGGCATCGGCTTTACGCCGGACGGTGCGCGGGCCTACGTCGCGTGCGAACTCGCGGGCGCGGTGTACGTGATCGACATGGCCGCGCGCCGCAGCATCGCGACGATCCCGGCGGGGAAGAACCCGGCCGGCATCGCCGTGTCGCCCGACGGGAAGACCGTGTTCGTGTCGAACGGCGCGGACGGCAGCGTGATGCGCATCGATGCGGCGCGCAACGTGGTGGACGCCACCATCGCCGTCGGCAAGCGGCCGTGGAACATGGCGCTCACACCGGACGGCGGCCGGCTGTACGTGGCGAACGGGCGCTCGGACAGCGTGTCCGTGATCGATACGGCCGCGGGCAGCAAGACGGGCGATATCGCGGTGGGCCAGCTGCCGTGGGGCGTGGTGATCCGCTGAGCTGTTCAAGTTTGGAACACCTGTACCAGAAACGGCCGGCGCGAGCCGTCCGGCACAGCAAAAACAGGGGAAAACGGCCTGGCACGGGGTTTGCGAAAGAGGGGATGTACCGAATAAACACCAGCGCCTGCAAGGGCCTCCCAACTCACAATGAAAGAGGATGACATGAATCTCGCGGACATCAGCAAACTCGGCGTCGCCAATCCGTTCCGCCAACGCTACGACAACTTCATCGGCGGCAAATTCGTCGCGCCGGTCAAGGGCGAGTACTTCGCCAACGTCACGCCGATCAGCGGCCAGCCGTTCTGCGAAGTCGCGCGTTCGACGGCCGAAGACGTGGAGCTGGCGCTGGACGCCGCCCACGCCGCCAAGGACGCCTGGGCCAAGACGTCGCCGGCCGAACGCGCCAACATCCTGAACCGCATCGCCGACCGCATGGAGCAGAACCTGCGCCTGATCGCAACCGCCGAGACCATCGACAACGGCAAGCCGATCCGCGAAACGATGGCCGCCGACATCCCGCTGGCGATCGACCACTTCCGCTACTTCGCCAGCTGCATCCGCACGCAGGAAGGCGCCATCTCGACCATCGACGACCAGACCTACGCCTACCACTTCCATGAGCCGCTGGGCGTCGTCGGCCAGATCATCCCGTGGAACTTCCCGATCCTGATGGCCGTGTGGAAGCTGGCCCCGGCACTCGCCGCCGGCAACTGCGTCGTGCTGAAACCGGCCGAGCAGACCCCGGCCTCGATCATGGTGCTGGTCGAGCTGATCGCCGACCTGCTGCCGGCGGGCGTGCTGAACATCGTCAACGGCTTCGGCCTGGAAGCGGGCAAGCCGCTCGCGTCGAGCAAGCGCATCGCCAAGATCGCCTTCACCGGCGAAACGGGCACCGGCCGCCTGATCATGCAGTACGCCGCGCAGAACCTGATCCCGGTCACGCTGGAATTGGGCGGCAAATCGCCCAACATCTTCTTCGCCGACGTGATGGATGCGGACGACGACTTCTTCGACAAGTGCCTGGAAGGCTTCGCGATGTTCGCGCTGAACCAGGGCGAGGTGTGCACCTGCCCGTCGCGCGTGCTGATCCAGGAATCGATCTACGAGAAGTTCATCGAGCGCGCGCTGGCGCGCGTGGCGCAAATCAAGGCCGGCAATCCGCTCGACGAAGGCACGATGATCGGCGCGCAGGCGTCGAAGGAACAGCTGGAAAAAATCCTGTCCTACCTCGACATCGGCCGCCAGGAAGGCGCGCAGGTGCTGGCCGGCGGCGAGCAGGCCAAGCATGACGGCGACCTGTCCGGCGGCTACTACGTGCGTCCGACCGTGTTCAAGGGCGACAACAGCATGCGCATCTTCCAGGAAGAGATCTTCGGCCCGGTCGTGTCGGTGACGACGTTCAAGGACGAGGCGGACGCGCTGCGCATCGCCAACGACACGCTGTACGGCCTGGGCGCCGGCCTGTGGACGCGCGACGGCAGCCGCGCCTTCCGCGTCGGCCGCGCGATCCAGGCGGGCCGCGTGTGGACCAACTGCTACCACCTGTACCCGGCCCACGCTGCGTTCGGCGGCTACAAGCAGTCGGGCATCGGCCGCGAGAATCACAAGATGATGCTCGACCACTACCAGCAGACCAAGAATCTGCTGGTGAGCTACAGCCCGAAGGCGCTGGGCTTCTTCTGATCCCAAGGCAGGCGCCATGACACCCAATATCGAACGCGTGATGGCGACCCCCGCCGCGCTGGCCTTCATCGGCGAGCTGCGGCGGCGCCACGGACCGCTGATGTTCTTCCAGTCCGGCGGCTGCTGCGACGGCAGCACGCCGATGTGCTACGCCGCCGGAGAGTTCGACCTGTCCGATACGGACGTCTACCTGGGCAACCTGGACGGCGCACCGTTCTACATCGGGCTGGAGCAGTTCGGTTACTGGGAACACACCCAGCTGATCATCGATGTGGTGGAAGGCAACGGCGGCATGTTCTCGCTCGATAACGGCACGGGCCGGCGCTTCCTCACGCGCTCGCGGCTGTTCACGGACGAGGAAAGCGGCCAGCTGCGGGCGCAGGCGCCCGGACCCTGACTGTCGCGGCAACGCCAACACGTCGCGAACGTCACGCGTGGGCACGGGGTGCCCACCCTACAACGACAACAAAGGAGACAAGCATGAAGACGAGAATGACCATCCTGCTCGCAGGACTCGCTCCCCTGGCGTTCATCGCCCAGGCGGCCGACATCACCAACGCCATGATCGAGAACGCGGCCAAGGACACGAAGAACGTGCTGTCGTTCGGCATGGGAACGCAGGGCCAGCGTTATTCGACGCTCGCCCAGATCAACACGAAGACCGTCGGCCAGCTGGTCCCGGCATGGTCGTTCTCGTTCGGCGGCGAGAAGCAGCGCGGCCAGGAATCGCAACCCATCATCGCCAACGGCAAGATGTTCGTCACCGCGTCGTATTCGCGCATTTATGCGATCGACCTGAAGACGGGTAACAAGCTGTGGAAGTACGAACACCGCCTGCCGGAAGCGATCATGCCGTGCTGCGACGTCGTCAACCGCGGCGCCGCCGTGTACGGCAACCTGGTCATCTTCGGCACGCTGGACGCGCAACTGGTCGCCCTCGACCAGAACACCGGCAAGATCGTGTGGAAGGAAAAGGTCGACGACTACGCGGCCGGCTATTCGATGACGGCCGCGCCGCTGATCGCGAAAGGCGTCCTGATCACGGGCGTTTCCGGCGGCGAGTTCGGCATCGTCGGCCGCGTGGAAGGCCGCAATCCGCTGACGGGCGAGCTGCTGTGGTCGCGCCCGACCGTCGAAGGCCACATGGGATACCGCTACGACAAGGACGGCAAGGCGCTTGATGCCGGCGTCACCGGCACCGTCAACAAGAGCTGGCCGGGCGAGCTGTGGAAGACGGGCGGCGCCTCGACCTGGATGGGCGGCACGTACGACCCGGCCACGGGCCTCGCGTACGTCGGCACCGGCAACCCGGCGCCATGGAACAGCCACCTGCGCCCCGGCGACAACCTGTATTCGTCGTCGACGCTCGCACTGGATCCGACGACGGGCCAGATCAAGTGGGCCTACCAGAGCACCCCGAACGACTCGTGGGACTTCGACGGCGCCAACGAATTCGTCACGTTCGACATGAACGGCAAGCGCTACGGCGGCAAGGCCGACCGCAACGGCTTCTTCTACGTGATCGACGCAAAGACCGGCCAGTTGCAGAATGCCTTCCCGTTCGTGAACAAGATCACCTGGGCGAGCGGCATCGACCTCAAGACGGGCCGTCCGAACTTCATCGCGGCCAACCGCCCCAGCGATCCGACGAAGGGCGACGGCAAGAAGGGTTCGTCCGTGTTCGCCGCGCCGGCCTTCCTGGGCGCGAAGAACCAGATGCCGATGGCGTACAGCCCGCAGACCGGTTTGTTCTACGTGCCCGCCAACGAGTGGGGCATGGAGATCTGGAACGAGCCGATCACGTACAAGAAGGGTGGCGCCTATCTCGGCGCCGGCTTCACGATCAAGCCGCTGAACGACGACTACATCGGTGCGCTGCGCGCGGTCGACCCCAAGACCGGCAAGATCGTCTGGGAGAACAAGAACTCGGCGCCGCTGTGGGGTGGCGTGATGACGACGGCCGGCGGCCTCGTGTTCTACGGCACGCCCGAGGGCTTCCTGAAAGCGGTCGATGCGAAGTCGGGCAAGGAGCTGTGGAAGTTCCAGACCGGTTCCGGCGTCGTCGCGCCCCCGGTGACGTGGGAAGACGGCGGCGTGCAATACGTGGCCGTCGTTTCCGGCTGGGGCGGCGCCGTGCCGCTGTGGGGCGGCGAAGTCGCGAAGAAGGTCAACTTCCTGGAGCAGGGCGGCTCGGTCTGGGTCTTCAAGCTCGCCACGAAGATTTGATTTGAACTGCAGGTAAGTGGTCAGGGAGGGTTATGCAAAGGCTGCGGCGGCGGCCTGCGTCAAGACCCTGTTTTGCCGCGGCTTCGGCCGCGGCTTTTTTTATTTATATCGTTTATATCGTTTTTTGCTTGTGGACGGTCAAAACTGCAACACCTGATCCGATTCGTCACAGAAAATTCCGCTGTTTCTTCGCTTTTCCCCCGGTGAGCGACCGGGCACGCAACTTGCCATCACTGTCGGTACATCACAACGATGTATTCCACTACAAACAAGAAAGCGAGGAGACAAATGAAGAAGATTCACGCACTGGCCGTCCTGGCCTCGATCGGCGCCTGCACGCAGGCTTCCGCGGTCGACCTGAAGGCCGGCGACTGGACGGTCAACGTCGGCGGCATCGTCAACGCCTATTACACGGGCGTGTCGTGCAGCGGCGACGCCGTCGGCGGGCTGGCGCTGGGCGGCCGCGCGCTCGGCTGCGGCGGCGAGGATCACCGCACCACCATCGGCAACGGCCTGCTGCCCAGCGGCCTCGTGACGTCGGTGTCGTCGACGCAGGGCGGCTTCGACGTCACCGCCAAGATCGGCATCTACGCCGCCACGGCGACGGACAGCGCGATCGCGCAGAACAGCACCGTCGACGTGCGCCAGGCTTACTTCACATTCGGCCGCGCGGACCTCGGCACCTTCAAGCTGGGCCGCGACTACGGCATCTTCGGCGCCAACGCCATCCTGAACGACATGACCCTGGTCGGCGCCGGCGCACCGGTGCAGGCCACGCAGCGCGGCCGCGTCACGCTGGGCCACATCGGCGCCGGCTACAGCTATCTGGGGACATATGGCCAGATCGTCTACAGCACGCCGAAAAACGACGCCGGCATCGGTGTCGACTTCGGTGTGATGAGCCCCGTGTCCGACACGCCGGTCATCGCCGGTCCGCGCTACTCGACCCGTTCGAGCCCGCAGGTGCAGGCGCGCCTCTCGTTCGAACAGGAAGGCTTCAAGGCCTGGCTCGGCGCCAAGACCCAGCGCTTCGAAACGCAGACGGCCGGTGCGGGCGACCTGACGATGAACGGTTTCGAAGCCGGCGCGTCGTACCAGCTGGGCGCGGCCGGCCTTCTGGTCAATGCGCAGACCGGCCGCGCGCTGGGCATCCTGTCCGACGCCGACCAGGGCGACGTCCGCTCGAAGAACTACCTCGTGCAGGGCACGTTCAAGGCCACCGATGCGCTCAAGCTGGGCCTGTCGTGGGGCCGCAGCGCCAACGACGACAACACCGTCGGCACGGGCGGCCTGAAGTCGAACGCCAACCTGACGGCCGGCGCCTACTATGCGCTGAACAGCGTGATCACGCTGGTGGCCGAAGTCGGGCAGACCCGCTCGAAGGGCTTCGGCGGCGCCACCGCGCGCATGAACGGCGGTTCCGTCGGCGGCATCATCTTCTTCTGACGCCGCCATGTACCTGCTCCGTCTTCTCATCTGTTGGCTTCTGGTGTGCGCTTCGGCGCAAGCCGGCACGCTGACGCAGGCGGAGCTGGCGCGGCGCTTCCCGGCGCCGCTTACGGTCGGCGAGAAGGCGGCCGACGTCCCGGCCTGGCCGTTGTTCAAACAGAACGGCACGGCGACGGAACTGGTTGGCTACGCGTTCGAATCGGCCGACCTGGCGCCGGTGCCGGGCTTCGCCGGCGTGCCGCCGAACCTCCTCGTCGTCATCGACCCGAAAGGCACCTTCCTCGACGTCGCCGTGCTGTCGCAGCACGAACCCGTGTTCCTGGAAGGCCTCGGCGAGGCGCCGCTGCGCGAGTTCCTGCAGCAGTACCGCGGCCGGTCGCTGGGGCAGGGGGTCACGGTCGGCGGCGGCAAGGGAAGCCTGGATGGCGTGTCCAAGGCGACGGCGTCCGTCCGCATCATCAACCAGAGCGTCCTGTCGGCCGCGCTGAAGGTGGCGCGCGCGAAGCTCGGTTTTGCGCAGGGACGCGATCCGGGCCGCATCGGCCGCATTCGCGCCGACGTATTCACGCCGATGTCGCTGCAGGACATGCTCGCTGCGGGCCTCGTGCGCCACGTCCGCGTGCGCAACGGCGACGTCGAACGGCTGTTCGCGGGCAGCGCCGGCGCCGGCCTGGATGCGCAGGCGCTCGCGCAGCCCGACGACGTCTTCATCGACGTGTGGCTGGCGTGGGCCTCGGCGCCTGCCGTCGGCCGCAACCTGCTGGCGCCGCGCACGTGGACCCGGCTGCAGGGTAGGCTGGAGCCTGGCGACCACGCGCTGCTCGTGCTGACGGCCGGCCCGCACACGCTGACCGGCGCGGACTTCGTGCGCGGCAGCGTCCCGCGCGGCATCGTGCTGCGCCAGGACCGCCTGCCGGTGGAGATGCGCGACCTCGATCTCGAACCGCGCCTGGCCGATGGCATGCACCTGCCGGCGGACGAGATGCTGCTCATGCGCGTCATCGCGCAGGCGGGACTCGATCCGGCGCGCACCCTCGACTTCGCGTTGCCGGTCACGCGCAGCAAGGGGATTGTCTATCCGGAGCGGATCACGCGCGAGATCGCGTTTTCGTATCGCCTGCCGGATGCGTACTATGTGGCGCCCGAGGGCGGCGCCCCGGCCTGGCAGGCCAGCTGGAAGGCGCGCCGCGTGCAGTTGATCGTGCTGGGCGTGGCGCTGGCGCTGCTCGCGGTCGCGCTGTGGCAGCAACGGCGGCTCGTCGCGCACGCGCGCCGCTTCGCCTGGCTGCGCCGCGCGTGGCTGCTGTTCACCGTCGGTTTCATCGGCTATGCGGCGCAGGCCCAGCTGTCCATCGTCAATCTCACCGGCATCGTGCAGGCGTTGCGTGCGGGGCGCAGCCTGGAATATCTGCTGTTCGATCCGATGACCGTGGCGCTGTGGGCGTTCGTGCTCGTGTCGCTGTTCATCTGGGGCCGCGGCACGTTCTGCGGCTGGCTGTGTCCCTTCGGCGCGCTGCAGGAGTTCTCGGGCCTCGCCGGCCGGGCGCTGCGGCTGCCGCAGGTCGTCGTGCGGCGGGTGCCCGATGCACGCCTGAAGCGCGTGAAATACGGCGTACTGGCGGCGATCGTGCTGGCGGCCGTGTGGGCGCCCGCGCAGGCCGACCGGCTCGTCGAGCTGGAACCGTTCAAGACGGCGATCACCCTGAACTTCGTGCGCGCCTGGCCGTTCGTTGCATACGCCGGCGGCCTGCTGCTCGCGGCCATGGTCGTCAACAAGCCGTTCTGCCGCTATCTCTGTCCGCTCGGCGCGGCGCTGGCGCTGCTGGGCCGCGTGCGCCTGCTCGACTGGATTCCGCGCCGCGCCGAATGCGGCACGCCGTGCCAGACGTGCCGCCACCGCTGCGGCTACAACGCGATCGTCCCGAGCGGGAAGGTCGACTACGAGGAGTGTTTTCAATGTATGGAATGTGTCGTTATCCACGCAAGCGACGAACAGTGCGCGCCGCGGATATTGGAACGGAAGCGCAGCCGGTCGATTCCGATCGTGCCGGTATCCAGCGTCATCGAGAGGGGACCATGATGCACAGAAGGACCTTCATCGCCGCCACCTTGGGCGGCATGGCCGGCGCCGCGGTGGTCGATGCGGCCGAAGCCGACGGGCTGCCGCTGCACAGCGGCGCCTCGCTGGCGTTCGGGACGACGATCAGCGTCGCGGTGCGCCATGCGGACCCGGAAGCCGCGCAGCAGGCCATCGCCGCCGCGCTGGGCGAGGCGCGCCGCGTGGATGCGCTGATGAGCCTTCACCAGCCGCCCAGCCAGGTGTTCCGGCTGAACCGCGACAAGGTGCTGCACGGCCCCGATCCGCATTTGCTGGCGGTGCTGGAGCATGCGCGCACGCTGTCGCGCCTGACGCAGGGTGCGTTCGACATCACGGTGCAGCCGCTGTGGCGGGCGTTCGACTCGGCGCATGGCGTGCCGCCCGAACCCGAGCGCATGCGCGCGCAACGCCTCGTCGGCTGGACGCAGGTGCAGGCGGGGCCGGAACGGGTCGTCCTGGCGCACAAGGGCATGGCGATCACCTTGAACGGTCTCGCGCAGGGCTACGCGACCGACCTGGCGCTGGCGGCGCTGCGCCGGCACGGCATCCGCCACGCGCTCGTCGACACGGGCGAATACGGTGCGCTGGGCCGAACCGGCGGACGGCCGTGGCACCTGGGCATCCGCGATCCGCGCAACGAGGAAGCGGTGGCCGCGAGCCTGGTGCTGGACGGGCGCTGCGTCGCCACGTCGGGCGACTATGCCTCGGCGTTCACGTCGGACCTCCGCCACCACCACATCTTCGACCCGGCCAGCGGCGATTCGCCGATGGAGCTGGCGAGCGTCACGGTGCTGGCGCCCACCGGGCTGGAAGCGGATGGGTTGTCGACCGCGTTCATGGTGATGGGCGCGCGCCGCGCGCACGCGCTGGCGGCGCACCTGCCGGGCGTCGACCTGCTCACGATCGGCAAGGACGGCGCGCGCTGGAAGTCGTCCGGCTTCCCGACCGCCTAGGGGGAGGTTTTCAGATGCGGCAGCTTGCGATAGATGGTGTTGCGCGAGACGCCCAGCGCGCGCGCCGTCGCCGACACGTTGCCGCCGTTCGCCTCGAGCGACCTGAGGATCGCGGCCAGTTCCATCTCTTCCAGGTTGGCGCCGGACGCGATCGTCTGCTGGGCGGCGGGCGGGCTCGCGCTTGCGGGGACCGCGTCGGGTGTGTCCGCGATATCGTCCAAAAAGTCGTCCGGCATGTGGCGCAGGCCGATCTCTTCCTCGTCGCCCGCCATGATCGCCGCCGTGCGCAGCAGGTTCGTGAGCTGGCGGAAGTTGCCGGGCCATTTGTGGCGCTTGAACAGCCGCAGCACTTCGTCGGAGATCGTGTGCGTTGCGCCGGATTCCGTTTCGGACGAAAGGATTTTTCTCACCACCGTTTCGAGGTCGGTGCGTTCGCGCAGCGGCGGCAGTTTCACCACGAGGCCGTTCAGGCGGTAATACAGGTCTTCGCGGAACAGGCCTTCGGCGATGCGCCGGCGCAGGTTGTGGTTCGTCGCGCAGATCACTTCCACGTTCACCGGGATCGACTTGCCGCTGCCGAGCGGCGTGACCATGCGTTCCTGCAGCACACGCAGCAGCCGCGCCTGCAGGGAACAGGGCATGTCGCCGATCTCGTCGAGGAACAGCGTGCCGCCGTTCGCCTGCAGGATCTTGCCGACCGCGCCCTTCTTGCGGGCGCCGGTGAACGCGCCGTCCTCGTAGCCGAACAGTTCCGATTCGATCAGCGTTTCCGGGATCGACGCGCAGTTGACGGCGACGAACGGCCCTTGCGCGCGCGGCGAATCGTTGTGGATGGCCTGGGCCAGCAATTCCTTGCCGGTGCCCGTCTCGCCCATGATCATGATCGGCACGTCGCGGCCCAGCACGCGGTTGACCTTCTCGATGACCTGTTCGAGCTGCGGATCGCCCGTGTTCAGGTAGCGCAGGCCGGACAGGCGCCGCGTCTGCGCCCGCGAAGGCTGCTGGACGAGGGGCGCCATCTGCGGCCCATCGTCGAACGCGCCGGTGAGCACGTGCACGCCATTGGTCAGCCGCAGTTCCGCGCGGCCGCGCACGCGCACGCCGTTGTGCATGCACAGGTCGAGCAGGCCGGGCGCCGCCGTGCGGTAGTGTTCGTAGAGGGCGGAGACCGGGAGGCCGAACAGGGAGCTGAACGTGTGGGCCTGCAGCGCGGGATACGAGAGGCCGAGCTGGAACAGGCCGTTGCGGTTGGCGGCGAGGAAGCGGCCGCCCGGGCTGAACGACGCGATCCCCTCCATCAGGGTGCCGATGAATTCGGGCCGCGTGTGGAAGTGCAGGGTGATCGCGTTTTCGAAGGTCGCCGCGAACATCTGGTTCTCGATCATCAGCGCCGACATCCGCACGAGGGCCATCGTGTGCTTGTGGAAGCTGCGCCGGTCGCCGCTGACGTCCAGCACGCCGACCACGTTGCCGCGGTGGTCCGTAATCGGCGCCGCCGAGCAGGTCAGGAAGTGGTTCGCGGAGAGGAAGTGCTGGTCCGCGTGGACCGTCGTGGGCGCCCGTTCGGCAATCGCGGTGCCGATCGCATTCGTCCCCTTGCTCTCCTCGGACCACGCCACGCCGGCCGTCAGGGCGACGCGGTTGGCCTTTTCGAGAAAGTCGGCGTCGCCCAGCGAATGCACGATCACGCCCTGCGCATCCGTCAGCAGCACCATGTTGTGCGTGTTGGCGATCTGCTGGTACAGCGTTTCCATCGCCGGTATCGCGTGGCTATACAGGAGGCGGTTCTGTTCGACCAGGTACGAGAGTTCGGTGCCGGACACCGGGCTGAAATCGGGCCGCGAATCCGGACACAGCCCGAATTGTTCGGAGCGCCGGTGCGAGACCGCGATCATGGACGCCATGTCGTCGCCGGGAACGAGCAGGCCTGCCGTGTGTTGGTAAGTCATTCCATGTCTCCTGGTTGGCCCTGGACCGCGGCTCTATGTTGGGAATCGACTGTTCACAAATGTAGCACCTGTACCAGAACGGAACAATCAAGCGTGAAAATATGTTCCGTTTTCTCGATGCTTTGTTTTATGCAACATACAGTAAGCAAGCTGGATGCCAGCTTTTTGGGCACGCGAAACAGGTCTTGCGCAGGTGGTCACGGGTTTGCTATAGTTCGCGTCCTGCTTCTGCAGCGCACAAAAAGTTTAGCTGAATCAATTGGTTAAGCTTGTCAGATCGATTACATCGAATGCGTTGCAGAAAAACGAGGGGTTGACGAGTTAAGCGAAGCACGGCATAATCTCACTCCTCTGCTGCTGACGAACAAAACGATTCGCAAGCGCAGCAAGGCAGTACCGAATACAGTTCTTTAACAATCAACAGTCGATAAGTGTGGGCGTTTGATGAAGTGCCAGCAGTGACGTAAGTGCTGCTGAATGCTTAAATTATCAAATGTTCACACAAAAGAAATACGTTGCTCAGCAATGAGTAACGGTCAGTATTTTGAGTGAGCGATCTGTTGTCTGCGAAAGTGGATGACAAAAACAGAGATTAAACTGAAGAGTTTGATCCTGGCTCA
>JBJMVU010000255.1:0-9141 GCA_045810485.1 Massilia sp.
CGCCAGGGTCGACGGGCTGCACGACACGTACACGATCCGCTGCCGCATCAGTTCCGGATGCGTCAGGCGCAACTCGGCCAACGCGACGGCCAGCGCGACGGCGCCGTCGCGCGGCGGGTCGACCAGCATGCGGTCGAACTTGCCGAGGGCGACCAGGTCGTCCCTGGTGATCTCGAACAGGTTGCGGGTCGAGAAGCTGGTCTTGGCGTCGAGGCCGTTGAGGCGGGCGTTTTCCAGCGCGCGCGTAGTCAGCGCGGTGCTGCCTTCGATGCCGACGACCTCGCGCGCCTGCGTGGCCAACGGCAGGGTGAAGTTGCCGAGGCCGCAGAACAGGTCGGCCACGCGCTCGTCCTTCTGCACGTCCAGCAGGGTCAGCGCCTTGTGCACGAGCAGGCGGTTGATCTGGTGGTTGACCTGCGTGAAATCGGTCGGCTTGAACGGCATCCTGATGCCGAATTCCGGCAGCGTGTAAAACAGTTCCTTGCCGAGCGGGTAGTACGGCGCGGCGGTGTCCGGGCCTTTCGGCTGCAGCCACCACTGGATGTTCCATTGGTCCGCGAACGCTTTTACCAGCGTCTCGTCGGCGGGCGAGAGTGGCGCCATGATGCGCAGCACGAGCACGGTCGTCTCTTCGCCGACGGCGACCTCGATCTGCGGCATCTGCTGGTAGATCGACAGCGCGCCCACCAGCTCGCGCAGCGGCACGAGCATCGCGGACAGGTGGTCCGGCAGGATCTCGCAGCTCGTCATGTCGGCCACGTACGACGAGTGGCGCTCGTGGAAGCCGACCAGCACCGTGCCCTTCTTCGGCACCCAGCGCACCGAGAGGCGCGCGCGGTAGCGGTAGTCCCACGTGGGGCCGTACATCGGGCGCATGATGTTCTCGGCCTTCGTCTTCCCGATGTGCCACAGGTTGTCCTCGAGGACGCGCTGCTTCATCGCGACCTGGGCCGACGGCTCCAGGTGCTGCATCGAGCAGCCGCCGCAATGCCAGAAGTGCGGGCACTTCGGCTCGACGCGCATGCTCGAGGCCTTCTGCAGCGTGACCATGCGGCCCGATTCCCAGTTCTTCTTCTTGCGCAGGGTCTCGAAGCTGACGCGCTCGCCCGGCAGCGCGCCTTCGACGAAGATCACCTTGCCCGGCGTGCCGTCCTCGTTCTCCAGGTGGCCGACGCCGCGCGCGTCCATGTCGAGGGATTTGATGTTGATGAAGGTTTCTTGCATGGGGATAGAAGAAGCAAAACGGGAAGACGCGGATCGAGTCGCCGCGCTACCAAACAACGTCGTCCCCGCGAAGGCCGGGACCCAAGTTCGGCGCGCAGCCGAGTCAAGCGTTATTACCGCTCAAGAAAAATTGGGTTCCCGCCTGCGCGGGAACGACGGCCCTCAAGCCATATTGGCCAGCCGGGCATCATAACAAGGAATCGCGGACCACGCCACGGGCGGCCATCGCCCGTTTCAGTTTGACGAGGGCTTCCTGCTGGATCTGGCGCACGCGTTCGCGCGTCACGCCCATCTCCTCGGCCAGCGTTTCCAGCGTGGCCGGGTCGTCGTTGTCGAGGCCGAAGCGGCGCATCACGACGATGCGCTGCTTGTCCGGCAGCTTTTTCAGCCAGTCGCGCACGAGCACCGTCATCTCGTGGTGCTCCGCGTGGGCGTCCGGGCTGACGTCGCCCTCGTCCGGCAGCATGTCCATCAGGCTGCTCTGCGGATCGTTGTCGAGCGGGGCGTCGAGCGACGTCGCGTGCTCCGACAGCGCGAGGATGTCCTGCACTTCTTCCACGGGGCGGCCGACGAGGCTGGCGATGTCTTCCGCGCTCGCTTCCTTGCCGTCGTGGTGCTGGGCTTCGAGGTGGTACTTCGCGCGCAGCACCTGGTTCAGCTCGCGCACCATGTGCACGGGCAGGCGCACGGTGCGGGCCTGGTTCATGATCGCGCGCTCGATGCTCTGGCGGATCCACCATGTGGCGTACGTCGAAAAGCGGAAACCGCGCTCCGGCTCGAACTTGTCGATCGCGCGCATCAGCCCGATGTTGCCTTCTTCGATGAGGTCGAGCAGCACGACGCCGCGGTTGATGTAGTGCTTGGCGATGGAGACGACGAGCCGCAGGTTATGCTCGATCATCTTCTGGCGCGCGCTGAATTCGCCCGCCTTGGCCAGGGTCGCGTAGTGCACTTCCTGCTCGGCGCTGAGCAGCGGCTTGGCGCCGATGCGGTTCAGGTAGTGCTGGGTGGTGTCGGTCGACAGCTCGGCCTGCAGGACGCTCTTGAGCTCGTCGACGGTGTCGACCACCGCGCCGTTGCCCCCTCCTGCGGCGCCGTCCGGCAGCAATTCGGCGCGGTCGACGCCATCCACCGCGAACTCGCCATCGTCCAGCGGTTCATCCGGATTGTCTTCCGGCGTGTCGTGGTCCAGCGGATCGGGGGGCAGCGTCATCGGCTCTCTCTAGCGACTGGGCAGGAACTTGGCCGGGTCGACCGGCTTGCCCTGCTGGCGTATCTCGAAATGCAGTTTGACCGTGTCGGCATCGGAATCGCCCATCTCCGCGATCGCCTGGCCCTTGGTCACGTTCTGACCTTCCTTCACCAGGATGGCGCGGTTGTGCGCGTAAGCCGACAACAGGCTGTTGCTGTGCTTAACAATCACGAGATTACCATATCCGCGGATGCCGCTGCCGGCATACATCACCTTCCCGGAACCCGCGGCCATCACCTGCTGGCCCATCTTGCCGGCGATGTCGATGCCCTTGTTCTTGCCTTCGTCGAAGGTGGCGACGATCTTGCCGTCGGACGGCCACATCCAGCTCAGTTTCTCGTCGTCGTTGGCGGTGACGGTCGTGCCCGGCGTCACGCCGGCCGAAATCACTTTCTCCGCCTTCGGATTGTCTTCCTTCGAAGCCAGGTTCGATTCGCTGTACGGCTTCTTGGCGCCGTTCGGCTCGGTCTTCTTCGGCACGGCCGGCGCCTTCTCGGCACCCGGCATCGTGATCGGCGTCGTCACGACGGCGGCGCCGTTGCGCTCGGACGGCGCCACTTTCAGCACTTGCCCGACCTTGATGTCGTCCGGGTCGGACAGGTTGTTCCAGGTGACGAGGTCACGGTAGTTCTGGCCATGGTCGAGGGCGATGCGCAGCAGGGTGTCGCCGCGCCGCACCGTGTACGTGCCGCGCGCGTCGGGCTTCGTGTCCTCCGCGGCCGGCGCCGGGGCCGGTTGTGGACGCGGACGGAAGCTGGATGCGGTCGGGGCCGGACGGTCGATCACGGGGGCTACGCGGGTCTCGGTGCTGCAGGCGGACAGGATGCCGAGACTGAGGGTCAACAGGGCTAAGCGGGGCGTAAGTTTCATTCTCTCTATAATTCTTTTACAACGAACTGGCATTCAAGCGATGCCTGGCCGCAGCGGGACAAAATGGCAGGCTTCCAGCGTTTCGCTGGTCCATTCCGCCTTGCCGGTACGGGTAATGCGCTGCAGGTGCTGGACCTGAGCACCAACGGGCGCCACCAGATGGGCGCCAATGGCCAACTGCTCGAGCAGTGCACGCGGCACCTCGAGACCGGCCGCCGCCAGGATGATGCCGTCGAACGGGGCCACCTGCGGGAGCCCTAGCATACCATCTCCGTACTGCAAGCGCAGATTGGCGATACGCAACGGGCGCAGGTTGGCCTTCGCCAGCTCATGTAACGGCTTGATGCGCTCGATGGAATACACCTCCTGCGCGACGCACGACAGCACGGCGGCCTGGTAGCCGCACCCCGTGCCGATCTCGAGCACGCGGCGCAGCGGCTGGTTACCGCCCTTCAGCAATTCGATCATGCGCGCGACGATGTACGGCTGCGAAATCGTCTGGTTGTGGCCGATCGGCAGTGAGATATCGACATAGGCCTGGGCCAGCATGCCCGGTTCGACGAACATATGGCGCGGCACGATTTCGAGCGCGGCCAGCACCTGCGAATCCTTGACGCCCTGCCGCGCGGCCCGGGACGCCATCGCACGGCGCGGCGCTTCCGTGGCCGCCAGGTCGGACCGGACGACGGTCTGTTGCGGCTGGGCCGGCCTGGTGGCGCCCGGCACGCCGGCCGGCACACCGCGGGGCTGCGCCTGGCTGTTTTCGCGCGCGTTCTGGGTCGCCGTCTGCGGCGTGGCGACCGGCGCCGGCGCAGCGGGCTTTCGGGTGCTGCCGCCCGTCACGGACGAGAGCGGCAGAGGAAACTGGCTGCGCTTTTCGCTCATCCCTGCCCTCGCCGCAGCAGGTCCAGCTGGTCGCGGTGCGTGAGGTCGACCTGCAGCGGGGTCACCGACACGCAACCCTTGGCCGTCGCATGGAAATCCGTGCCCTCGCCCGCGTCGCGGCAGGCGCCGGGCGCCCCGATCCAGAAGATCTCGCGCCCGCGCGGATCCTGGCCGCGAATGACGGGCTCGGACTGGTGGCGCCGGCCCAGGCGGGTCGGTGTGAGCGGCCCCATCTGCTCGTACGGCAGGTTCGGGATATTTACGTTCAGCAAAAACGGCGACTCGAGCATCTCGAAGCGGCGCAGCACGATGTCGCGCGCCACCCGCGCGGCCGATTCGATTTCCGCCCAGCCGCCATGAACCTGGGAAAAGGCGATGGCCGGGATACCAAACAGATAGGCTTCCGTCGCCGCCGCCACCGTGCCGGAGTACAGTGTGTCGTCGCCCATGTTCTGGCCGTTGTTGATGCCGGACACGACCAGGTCGGGGCGCGCGTCGAGCATCCCCGTCAACGCGATGTGCACGCAGTCGGTGGGGGTGCCGTTGACAAAATAAAACCCATTGGCAGCCTTCGACACCGACAGCGGACGGTCCAGCGACAACGAATTGGACGCACCCGAGCGATTGCTGTCGGGCGCGACGACCACGATGTCGGCGACTGTAGCGAGCGCTTCGGCCAGGGCGTTGATGCCGGGGGCGAGATAGCCGTCGTCGTTACTGATAAGGATACGCATGCCGCGATTTTACCTGAAGCAACGGCCAGATCGACGAATCGAACGTCACATTTATTGCCCCGCCGACCCGCCGCCGCACGGGCCCGGTGCGGCCTCAGCCCGCCACCAGCGGACGCCCTTCCGCCGCCTGGATCAGGGCGCCTTCGAGCGACGTGACCTCGTCCAGCGTAAAGGCCAGCAGCGCGTCCTTGTCGCCTTCCTGCAGGTAGACCTGCTTGATCATCGCGGCGCCGCGCCGTCGTAGCGGATGCGCCACACTCGGCCGCAGGATCGTCGCGCGCAGGCTGTCCGCCAGCGCGCGCGCCTCGCGGGGGCTGCTGCTGTCGATCAGTTCCTGAAGGCGCGACAGCTTGTCGTCCAGCGCGTCCGGCGGCAGTTCGCCGGGCCGGCGCCGCGCCGCGTGGCCGCGCTTGCCCTCTTCCATCGCGTGCAGGCCCTGCTCCAGCGCGATCACGTGCTGCTCGATGCGGCGCGCAGCCTCCAGTTCGCTTTGTTGTCCTAAATACAACTGCGCCAGCCGGGCCAGTTCGCGCACGAGGCCCGGGGCCTGCGGATCGGCGGCCCGTTCGCGCAGCGATTCGACGGCCTGCACGAGGCGCACCTCGGGCAACGGGCGCCACGGGAAATGGCCGGGTGCTAGCCACTCGAGCAGCGCTTCGACGGCGCGCTGCGGCCCGAGCCGGTCGTGCTCGCCCACCTGGGCCCGGCCGCCGGCGGGCGCCATGTCGCTGACGGCCGCTTGCGGCAATTGCACTTCGTCGAGGTAGCTGTCGAGCACGACGCTGGACAGCCCGTAGCACTCGGCCAGCATGCGTTCCAGCCGGGACTGGTAGCCGGACGGCGCCGGGTGACTGCCTCGCGGCGCGTCGCCGAAGCGCCAGCGCAGCCGCCCTTCGCCCGTTCCGTCGACGGGGCAAGGCAGCGGATAGACGAGCAGCGGGCGCTGTTCGTCCTCGTGGCTGCAGCGGTAGTCGAGCGCGCGCGCGACGACGCCCTGCAGGCCGTCCAGGCTGCGCGCATCGGGTGTGAACACGCCGACGATCTTGTCGGGCAACAGCGCCGTGCAGACGCTGGCCGCCGCCGAGCGGCCGCTGCGGCAATCGATCAGGACGTGGGAGAAGCGCCGCGCCACCTGGGCCGCGAACGTGCGGAACAGGGCCGGGCAGGCGCAGAACAGCGCGTCCCAGTCGAGCCGGTCGACTCGCTCGCCATAGCTGTCGTCGAAGCGGCCGGCACGCATCAGGTACAGCGGGCGGCTGTCATCGACGCGGACGATGTAGTCGTCCCAGTCCAGCGTGTCGAGCACGCGCGCGGCCAGCGCCTCGGCGTCGTCGTTCGATGTGTTGCCGTGCAATTGATCGCGGCAGTTTTCGAACAGTTCGAGCAGGCCGCCGGCGTGCGGCCCATCGTCCGCGCGGGAAAAATAGTGATGCAGGCCGGGGGCTTCCAGGTCCCAGTCGATCATCAGCACCGGTGTCTTCGCATGCGCGCGCCCGGCGAGCAGCCAGGCGGCATGGGCCAGCGCAAGGCTGCGCACGGGTGCGCTGTCGTAGGAGTAAAACGTCGTCACCTCGCCGGCCTGCCCGGCCGGTACTGCGGTGATGCGGTTGGTTTCCATAAGGCTCCTCATTTTTTTGGGAAGGTTGGATCCGGTAACTCACGCCATGCGGGTGGGACAGCGGGAAGGACGAATTGGTTGCAGTCATGCGCCGGCGGCATGGTTTTTTTCTGGTATTGGTAATGCGTGACGATGCGCCG
Source organism: Massilia sp. (assembly GCA_045810485.1). GTDB lineage: Bacteria > Pseudomonadota > Gammaproteobacteria > Burkholderiales > Burkholderiaceae_D > Telluria. The sequence goes on from JBJMVU010000255.1 coordinate 6,724, forward strand.
GACCATCTTGTCGATGTCCGGCAGGAAATCGGGGTTCGACTTCAGGTCGGCCGTGGCCATCGTGAAGCGCGAGAAGTCGACATAGAACGTGGATTCGCTGATCTGCGGCGGCAGGCAGACGGGGTGCTGCGTCATGATGACGGGAATGATCAGCTGGCTGGGCAGCGTGTACCACGTGCTGCGCTCGGCTTCGATCAGGCGCATCGCGGCGTACTCGCGCCGCGTGTAGGGATGGGCCTCGTATTTGGGCGTGTAGATCAGGACCATGCACGCGCTTTCGCACAGCGCGCGGGCGATCTTGCGGTCGAGGTCGTCACCGCCGCCGAGTTGCTCGGTGTCGACGAACAGTTCGTCTTCGTTGTCGAAATACGGTTCGAGGTAACAGCGCAGTGCATCGGCCAGCGTGGCCTTGAAGCGCTGCATCAGCTCGTGCCGTCCATGGGCGTAGCTGAAAAAGCAGCCATAACGTATCGCCATTGCTCCCCCTTGTAGTCTGCCACCGGCCGGGCCTGTGAGACTCTAAACAAGTCACCCATCCTGCATGTTGTGGGAGCACAAGCGAAAGCGGAGCCGCTTCGCGGCGTACCGCGAGGCGAGCCCAAAGGTACAGCGAAACGAAGCGGAGGGGTCAGACCCCGGTGTTGCTTTTAAAAGGGGTCTGACCCCGGTTCTCACCCCGGTTCTCAAGGTAGCGTCAAACGAAGCGAAGCAGACAGGCAACGGCTAACGCAGCCGGGGGTCAGGGCCCGAATTTGCTTTTTGGGGGCCCTGACCCCGAATCTCCGACGCCGCGGCAGATTCGAAGCCGAAGGCGGGCACGGGGTGCCCACCCTACGATCATTCCGGTTTCGGCGTCGCGAAAAACTCGATCACATCCGCCTGCACCCGCGTCCGACGAAACGGCGGCAAACTCTGCCAGATGCGGCGGCCGTAAGGCTTGCTGATCACGCGCGGATCGCACAGCATCAGCACGCCGCGGTCCTCGACGTCGCGGATCAGGCGGCCGGCGCCCTGCTTCAGGTTGATGATAGCTTCCGGCAAGGTGTGATGGACGAAGCCGTTCATGCCCTTCTTTTCCATCACTTCGATGCGCGCGGCCAAGACCGGGTCGTCCGGCGGCGCGAACGGCAGCTTGTCGATGATGACGAGCGACAGCGCCTCGCCGCGCACGTCGACGCCTTCCCAGAAACTCTGGCTGCCGACCAACACGGCATTGCCCGCGTTGCGGAAGGAGTCGAGCAATTCCGTGCGGCCCCGTTCGCCCTGCACGAACAGGGGGAAGTCGAGGCCGCGCGCGGCGAATTCCTCGCGCAGCCGCTCGGCCACGCGGTTGACGGCGCGGATCGTCGTGCACAGGAAGAAGCAGCGGCCGCCCGCGGCCTCGATCACGGGCAGCGCCATGTCGACGACCGCGTCGGTGAAGCCGAACGTGTTCGGTTCCGGCAGGCCGGTCGGCACGTACAGCAGGCCCTGGTCCTGGTAGTTGAACGGGCTCGGCCAGCTCTGCGCGGGCTCGCCCGTCATGCCGAGCTGCGCGGTGAAATGCTTGAAGTCGTTCTTCACCGCCAGCGTGGCGGACGTGAAGATCCAGCTGCGCGGCGTGCCGGCGCGCTGGCCGGCGAAGATCGGCGCGATCGACAGCGGCGTCTTGTGCAGCTGCAGCGACGAGGAAAACGCCTCGACCCACAGTACGGCGTCGTCGCCCTCGATCTCCTTGCCCTTCTTCGGTTCGGATTTCCACGCCTTGTATTGTTCCAGCAGCTCGACGGCGCGCACGCGGCACTGCTCGATCGTCTCGGCGCGCTCGGCCTGGGCTTCCAGCACGTCGATCAGGCCCTCCAGTTCTTCCTTCAGTTTTTCCAGCGCCGGGAAGAATTCCGAGCTGGGCGGAATCTGCGGCAGCGACAGGCGCGTGCCGCCTTCCGGGAACGTCAGGCGCAGGTCGCGCGCCGCCTTTTCGACGACGGTCACGACCTTCGCCCAGTCGACGCCGCCGCGCGCGTGCGCGAGGCCTTCGGCCAGCACGTCGCGGCACAGTTCCAGCACTTGCCCCGTCGACACCGTCGTGCCGAAGAACAGGGTCGCCACTTCCGGCAGCTGGTGCGCCTCGTCGAAGATGATCGTGTTGGCCGACGGCAGCAGTTCGGCCATGCCGCCTTCCTTCAGCGCCACGTCGGCGAAGAACAGGTGGTGGTTGACGACGACGACGTCGGCCTGCTGCGCTTCGCGGCGCGCCTTCATCACGAAGCAGTCCTGGTAGTACTGGCACTCCTGGCCCACGCAGTTCTCGCGCGTGGAGGTGACGAGGTTCCACACGGACGCCGTTTCCGGGACCTTGGTCAACTCGGCCTTGTCGCCCGACTGGCTCATCTTGATGAAGCGCGAGATCTCGCGCAGGTGGCCGACGTCGTCGCGCGA
>JBJMVU010000256.1:0-9916 GCA_045810485.1 Massilia sp.
GCGCATCACCATCGGCCTGGCGCTGAACGACAACACCATGCTGCTGGCCGGGGCCGTGCCAGCCGCCGTGCTGGCCCTGCTGATGCAAGCCCTGTTCGAACTGGGAGAGCGCCTGCTGGCGCGCCGCGCCGCATCGTAGTGCCTACAGCGACTGCAGCTTCGAGCGCATTTCCGACATTACCCGGTGCAGGATGCGCTCGGCGTGGAAGTCGTTTTCGCGCTGGATGGCGATGGCGTGCAGGCTGCGGGTATAGGTGTCGATCCGGGAGCGGAGCCAGAACCGGTAGACCCATAGTGTGATCGTTTTCATGTCCATGTCCTCGTGAATGACCACATTGTCCCGCTCGACGCGTTCTTGCACTTGTGATCACTCAATCGGGCCCGGCCCACAAAATTCGACCTTTCTGTTACCGAGGTAAGGATTTGTAAGGAATCTGCAAATGCCGCGACGGGGGGACTATATTGAAGCCGTTGGATTCAAGTCTCCCCTCCCCATCGACGAATGGGTTCACCCGCGACGCTGCGACGCAGCCCGCGGGTTTTTCTTGCCTGCATCAGCCCTTGGCCAGCGCTTCCAGCGGCGCGCCCGTGACCCGGCAGATGCGCCAGTCCGGCATGATCTCGGCGCCCATCGATTGGTAGAAATTGATTGCCGGCGTATTCCAGTCCAGCACCGACCATTCGAAGCGGCCGCAACCGCGCTCGACTGCCAGGCGCGCCAGGTGCTTCAGCATGCGGCTGCCATGACCCTTACCGCGATGCGATTGCCGCACGTACAGGTCTTCCAGATACAGCCCACGCTTGGTGAGGAACGTCGAGAAATTGTGGAAGAACAGCGCGAACGTGACGACTTCGCCATCCGCTTCGCCGACGATGGCTTCGCAGGCGGGATGTGCACCGAACAGGCCTTCGTGCAATTTCTCTTCCGTCGCCACGACGAGGTGCTCGAGCTTTTCGAACACGGCCAGCTCGACGATCATCGATTGGATGTGGGTGACGTCGGCCGGCGTGGCGGGGCGGATCGCGAAGGTGGTATCAAGAGTCATGGCGTCGTTTCGATGCAATCGTTGAGGTTGACGGAAGTGGCCGGCTTGGCGGAAGGGGCGCGCAGGGCCCAGGCGACGCTGCCCAGGCAGACGGCCATGCCCAGCCATTCGGTGAGGCCGGGACGGTAGTGTTCGAGCCTGATCGACAGCAGCACGGAGATCACGGGCGTGATCACGCCGATGTACACGGCCTTGTTCGAGCCGATGCGGTTGATCAGCGTAAAGTAGCAGATGAAGGCGACGACCGAGCCGAAGAGCGACAGGTGCAGCAGGCCCAGCACGTAGCTGGCCGTGCGCGGGATGATGAATGCCTGGCCCGTCGCGAGGCACCATGCGGCGACCATGCACGTGCCCCAGAACATCGACCAGCCCGTCGTGAGCACGAGGTTGTTCGACTCCTCGCGGACCTTGCTAACGACGATGCTGCCGGCCGAGCTGGCGATCGACGCCGCGATGCCCAGCGCAAGGCCGAGGATGAAGTGGCCCTGCCCACCTTGTCCTCCTTCTTCCAGGTCGTGCAGCGCACCGCCGATCGCATGCCAGAACAGCAGCGTGACGCCGGCGATCGCGGCGGCGCCCGCGCCCCACGTGCGGCGCGGGATCGGGGTGCCGAATGCGATGCGCGCGCAGATCGGCGTCCAGAACACCATCAGTGCGAACAGCACGGCGACGAGCGCGGACACGACGTATTGTTCGGCGTTATACGTGCAGACGTACGATACGCAGAAGGTGAAGAAGCCCTGGAGCAGGGCCCAGCGCTGGACGCGCCAGGGCAGCCGCAGCTTGTCGCCGCGCAGCAGGCTGAACGCGAACAGCGTCAGCGACGCGAGCGCGAACCGGTAGACGACCGACACGGCGGGCGGGACTTCACCCAGTTCGAGCGTGATCGCGAAGAAAGTCGATCCCCAGATCAGGGAAGCGATGGTGAAGAGGGCGTAGGAGGGCATCGCGAAAGTATATCGCGATCCCTCTACTGTCGTGGCCGGTGGCCGGATCAGTGCGTCACGCGCGTCGTGTACCCGTTGCTGAGCAGCCGCACGCGCTCGCCCGGCCTGAACATTTCGTCGGCCGCCTGCGTGATGGAGCGCAGTTCGCCGCCGTCGAGCTTGACGGTGATTTCGAAACCGGGCCGGTTGTTGGCCTGGTTCTCGACGCGGTTGCCGATGATGCCGCCGGCGACGGCGCCGAGGATGCCGACAGCGGCCGAACCGTTGCCGCCGCCGACCTGCGAACCGCCCAGGCCGCCCAGCGCGGCGCCGGCCATCGTGCCGACGCCGGATTCAGGATTTGCGATCGTCACGTTGCGGACGGATTCCACGGTGCCCATGCGCACGATCTGTTCATTCATCGTCTGGTAGCTGCTGTAGACACTGCCCGAGTTCGACGGGCCCGCGCACGCGGCGAGCAGGGCGGTCAGCGGGACGAGGGCGAGGATGGCGATGCGTTTCATATTCACTCCAAAGCAATTAATAAGCGACATGGAGGCGGCGATACAAAAAACCAAGCACGAACAGCGGACCGATCAGCAGGAAGCGGAGGTCGTCGAAGAACGACGGTTTCTTGCCCTCGATCTTGTGCCCGATGAATTGGCCGATCCACGCGACGACGAAGATCGCGATCGACAGCGGCAGCACGGTGAACGGCGGCATCAGCGCCAGCAGGGCCAGCATCACCGCGCTCATCAACAGCATGCCGAATGCGAACGGCGGCGACAGCCGGAAGTAATACACGAGCGCCGCGAGCACCGCGGCGACGGCCACCGCCGGGTGGATGCTCCACAGGATGCCCAGCAGGGTGAACACGATCACGGGCACGCAGACAATATGGATCAGCTCGTTGGTCGGATTGCGGTGGCTGTCACTGTACTGGTCGAGCAGCACGTCGATGGTGCGCGGCTGGGGCATCGAAGTCTCCTGTCCGTTTTCGTGCTTTCGATTCTACACCCGTGCTTATGCCGCAACCGGAACCGATACAGGCACCCGCGGCACCGCCCCCATATGCATGTACGGGTTCGCGGCGAACAGTTCGGCCACCCACTCCACGAACACGCGCACCTTGGCGGACAGGTGGCGGTTCTGCGGATACACGACGTGGATCGGCAGCGGATCGCTGCGCCAGTCCGCCAGCACCTGCACCATGCGTCCGGTCGCGACGTGCTTGTCGAGCAGGTAGTCCGTCATCTGGATGATGCCGAGGCCCGCCAGTCCCGCTTCCACGTAGGCGTTGGAATCGTTCAGCGCGATCACGCCGCGCATGGGCACCTCGATGCGTTCGTCGCCGCGGTTGAAATCCCAGTCGAAGATCTTGCCCGTCTTGGCCGAGAAATAATTTACGCAGCGGTGGCGGTCGAGGTCGCGCGGGTGCTGAGGCATGCCGTGGCGTGCGATGTACGCAGGCGACGCCGCCGTCAGGAAGTTGACGACGCCCACGCGCCGCGCAATCAGGCTCGTGTCGCCCAACGCGCCGCCGCGCACGGCGCAGTCGACGCCTTCCTCGATCAGGTCGACGGGGCGGTCGGAACTGCCCAGCTCCAGCATGATGTCGGGATAGCGCTCGAAGAAGTCGGGCAGGGCGGGCACGAGGATCTCGCTCGACAGCCCCGTCGGCGTATCGACGCGCAGCCGGCCGCTGGGCGACAGGCGCGTGCGCGACAGCGACTCTTCGGCGTCGCGCACGTCGGACAGGATGCGCAGGCAACGTTCGTAATAGGCGGCGCCGTCCGTCGTCACCGTCACCTGGCGCGTGGTCCGGTGCAGCAGCTTGGCCGACAGCGCGCCCTCGAGCGACTGCACGAGCGTCGACACCGTCGCCTTGGGCAGGTTCATCATATCGGCCGCCCGCGTAAAGCTGCCGGCATCGACGACCTGCACGAAGACTTCCATCGCTTGTAGCTTGTTCATGACACAACCTTATTGTTCAGTTCACGCGTTTTCGACGGTGAGAATGTGTGATTGTTCAGGGATCTGAACAATCCATTCGCAATTGAGCTATTTATTAGATTCTAGTTGAAGTTTATAGTGTCGGTACGGTAGCTGATAGTTTCGATATTTGACAAACCCAAGGAGAGGATCATGAAAGCGCATCGCGATGGAATCGCGGCAGTGTTCGGGCTGATACTCGGCGTAGTGGCCATGGCAGGCACGGTACTCACCGACGAGTACGCGCATGCGGCCGGCGCCGAAGCACGCGGATACGATGCGCTGTTCCATGTCGTCGCAACGGGCGAACAATGCGATGCGACCGCGATCCCGGCCGTGCTGGTGGCATCCAACGAGGTGAATCGGGGGGTAGGTAAATGAGCGTGGCACGCAAAGCCGACGACGGCCATACGCTGGCGGTACGCGACCTGCAGGTCGTGGGCGCGGAAGGTCCGCTGGCGGCCCGCCTGTACAAGGCCGCCGTCGACGGCAAGCGCGACGTATTGATCGTGTTCTTCCATGGCGGCGGCTTCGTCGACGGCGACCTGGAAGATGCCGATCCGTTCCTGCGCCACCTGTCCGAGGCGAGCGGGTATCCGGTCGTGCTGTCGTCGACCTATACGCTGGCGACGGTGAAGCCGTTCCCGGCCGCCGCGGAAGACGCGCATGCCGTGCTGCTGTGGGCCAAGAAGAACAAGACGAAGCTCGGCTGGACCGGCAAACGCATGCTGGTCGCGGGCATCGAGGCGGGCGCGAACCTCGCCGCCGTGTGCACGCTGATGGCGCGCGACCGGGGCGCGCCGCGGCTGGCCGGCCAGATCCTGCTGATGCCGATGCTGGACCCGGGCCTGTCGACCTGCTCGATGCGCGAGATGCCGACCTGCCCCGACAAGGCGAAGGTGTTCGACGAATGCGCCGCCGCCTACCGGGGCTACCTGCCGCACGCGGCCGACCGCAGCCATCCGTATGCGTCGCCGCTGCAGTCGAGCCGTTTGAAGAACCTGCCGCCGGCCCTGATCCTGTCGATCGAGGACGACCCGCTGCGCGACGAAGCGGAAGCGTACGGCGGCAAACTGATCCAGTCGGGCGTACCGACGACGGTCAGACGCCTGCAGGCGGCGCAAGCCCTGCAGGAACCGAATGCGCGCGATACCTGTGCCTGTCGGGGCCAGGCATTGGGCGAGATTGCGAACTTCATTGCCGGACTCGACGAGGAAGACGAACCGGCCAGCTGTTGATCCTGAAGTTCATCTGATTTACCACCAACGATAAGACGTGCCTGCGAGGCACGGGAGACCTGTCTTTTCCTGCAAAAGCCTGGAAAGGACCGTTTTCGTCCAATCATTAAAAGCTAGTTAATAACCGGAGGGCTAACCATGAAAACGATTCAACAATTCCAGATGGCCGTGCGACCCGTCGTGCTGGCGCTGGGTGCAGCCGGCGTCGCCGCCCTGATCGCCGGCTGCTCGGATGCGACCGGCAAGGCCGCCGAGGCGCAGAGCCAGGCGCAGGCAGGTCCGCCCGTGTCAGCGGCCGCCGTGCTCGAAAAGCCGGTCGCCGAAACGCAGGAATTCTCGGGCCGCCTCGAAGCGATCGAGCACGTCGAGATCCGTCCGCGCGTGTCCGGCTACATCACCGCCGTCAACTTCAAGCCGGGCGCCGAAGTGAAAAAGGACGACGTGCTGTTCGTGATCGATCCGCGTCCGTACCAGGCCGAAGCCGAGCGTGCCGTCGCGGCCGCGAAATCGGCCCGCGCCAAGGCCGACCTGGCCCGCACGGAACTGGCCCGCGCCGAGCGCCTGCTGGGCGACAAGGCCATCGCGCAGCGCGAATACGATGCCAGCCTGTCGAGCCAGAAGGAACTCGATGCGTCCGCCCGCGCTGCCGAAGCGCAAGCCGACGCCGCGCGCCTGAACCTGTCGTACACCCGTGTCGTCGCGCCGATCAACGGCCGCGTGTCGAAGGCCGAGATCACCCTCGGCAACCTGGTCGACGCATCGGCCGTGCTGACGTCCGTCGTGTCGCTGGACCGCATCTACGCCAGCTTCGACGGTGACGAAGAGACCTACCTGCGCGTCGCCAAGCTGGCGCACGACGGCCAGTCGGTGCCGGTGAACGTGGGCCTCGTCAACGAAGACGGCTACCCGCACGAGGGCAAGCTGGAATTCGTCGACAACCAGCTCGACTCGCAGACCGGCTCCGTGCGCATGCGCGCCACGTTCGAGAACAAGGACCGCAGCATGGCGCCCGGCCTGTTCGCCCGCGTGCGGATCGGCGGCGGCGAAGCGAAGCCCGCCCTGCTCATCACGGACCGCGCCGTCGGTACGGACCAGAGCCACAAGTTCGTGTTCGTCGTGGGCGCGGACGGCAAGGCCGAGTACCGCGAAGTGAAGCTCGGTCCCGTCGTCGACGGCCTGCGCGTGGTGCGCGCCGGCCTGAAACCGGGCGAGAAGATCGTCGTCAACGGCCTGCAGCGCGTGCATCCGGGTGCGCCCATCACGGCCCAGGTGGTGCCGATGGTCGCGTCGCTGGCGCCGGCCAAGGCGCCCGCCAAGGACGCGAAGCTGGCCATGGCAGACACGAAGTAATCCCATAAGACCGAGGGACAAGAACAAATGAACATCTCACGCTTTTTCGTCGACAAGCCGATCTTCGCGGCCGTGCTGTCGGTGCTGGTCTTCGTGGCCGGCCTCATCTCGATCTTCGAGTTGCCCATCTCCGAGTACCCGGAAGTCGTGCCGCCCTCCGTGGTGGTGCGCGCCCAGTACCCGGGCGCCAACCCGAAGGTCATCGCGGAAACCGTCGCGACGCCGCTGGAGCAGGAAATCAACGGCGTCGAAAACATGCTCTACATGACGTCGCAGAACACCTCCGACGGCGCGCTGATGCTGACGGTGACCTTCAAGATCGGCACCAACGTCGAGCAGGCCGAGACGGCCGTGCAGAACCGCGTCCAGCGTGCGCTCCCGCGCCTGCCGGACGAGGTGCGCCAGATCGGCGTCACGACCGTCAAGAGCTCGCCCAACATTACGATGGTGGTCCACCTGCGCTCGCCGGACGGCCGTTATGACGACCTCTATCTGCGCAACTACGCCACGTTGAACGTCAAGGACGAACTCGCGCGCATCAACGGTATGGGCGAGGTCCAGCTGTTCGGTTCGGGCGACTACGCGATGCGCGTCTGGCTCGACCCGCAGAAGGTCGCCGGGCGCAACCTCACCGCCAGCGACGTCGTGAACGCGATCCGCGAGCAGAACGTGCAGGTCGCGGCCGGCGTCGTCGGCCAGGGCCCGTCGAAAGGCGCCGACTTCCAGCTGACCGTCAACACGCAGGGCCGCCTGCAGTCGGTGGAGGAGTTCGGCAACATCGTCATCAAGACGAATGCCGACGGCGCGACCACGCTGCTGAAGGACGTCGCGCGTCTCGAGATGGGCTCGAACTCGTACGCCCTGCGCGCGCTGCTGGACAACCAGTCGGCCGTGGCCATCCCGATCTTCCAGGCGCCGAACGCCAACGCGCTGCAACTGTCGTCCGACGTGCGCGCCAAGATGAAGGAGCTGTCGAAAGATTTCCCGGAAGGCGTCGAATACAGCATTGTGTACGACCCGACCCAATTCGTGCGTGAGTCGATCAACTCCGTGATCCACACGCTGATCGAAGCGGTGATCCTGGTGGCCATCGTCGTCATCGTGTTCCTGCAGACGTGGCGCGCCTCGCTGATCCCGCTGCTGGCCGTGCCGGTGTCCGTCGTCGGCACGTTCGCGGTGATGCTCGCCTGCGGCTTCTCGATCAACACGCTGTCGCTGTTCGGCCTCGTGCTGGCGATCGGTATCGTGGTGGACGACGCGATCGTCGTGGTGGAGAACGTCGAGCGCAACATCGCGAATGGCCTGAACCCGCATGACGCGACCGTGCAGGCGATGAAGGAAGTCTCCGGCCCGATCATCGCGATCGCCCTCGTGCTGTGCGCCGTGTTCGTCCCGATCGCGTTCGTGTCGGGCCTGACCGGCCAGTTCTACCGCCAGTTCGCGCTGACCATCGCCATCTCGACCGTGATCTCCGCGTTCTCGTCGCTGACCCTGGCGCCGGCGCTGTCGGCCGCGCTGCTGCAATCGCACCACGCGCCGAAGGACCGCCTCACCCGCATCATGGACGCGGTGTTCGGCCGCTTCTTCGCCGGCTTCAACCGCTTCTTCGGCCGCTCGTCGCATGCCTACGAAGGTGGCGTGCAGGGCGTCCTGAAGCGCAAGAGCGCCGCTTTAGGCGTGTACGTGCTGCTCGCCATCGCCGGCATCTTCATGTTCAAGGCCGTGCCGCCGGGCTTCGTGCCGTCGCAGGACAAGGCTTACCTGATCGGCTTCGCCCAACTGCCGGACGCCGCCTCGCTCGACCGCACCGACGCCGTCATCCGCAAGATGTCGGACGTCGCCAAGCAGATCCCGGGCGTGGAATCGTCGGTCGCGTTCCCGGGCCTGTCGATCAACGGCTTCACCAACGCGCCGAACGCCGGCATCGTGTTCACCACGCTGAAGCCGTTCGACGAACGCAAAGGCAAGGAGCAGAGCGCCGACGCGATCGCCGCCGAGATCAACAAGCGCATGGGCGCCATCGAAGACGCGTTCGTGATGGTGCTGTCGCCCCCGCCGGTGAACGGCCTCGGTACGACGGGCGGCTTCAAGATGATGATCGAAGACCGCGCCGGCGTCGGCTACGACGAGCTGTATAAGGCCGTGCAGGCCGTCCAGGCCAAGGCGTGGACCGACAAGCGCCTGCAGGGTGTGTTCTCGGGCTACCAGATCAACGTGCCGCAGCTGTTCGCCGACGTCGACCGCGTGAAGGCCAAGCAGCTGGGCGTGCCGCTGGCCGAGATCAACCAGACCTTGCAGATCAACCTTGGTTCGCTGTACGTGAACGACTTCAACCAGTTCGGCCGCACGTACCAGGTGCGCGTGCAGGCGGATGCGCCGTTCCGTTCGCAGCGCGAGCAGATCGCGCAGCTGAAGGTCCGCAGCGACAAGGGCGAGATGATCCCGCTGTCGTCGCTCATGAAGGTCAAGGACACGTATGGTCCGGATCGCGTGCAGCGCTACAACGGCTACGTCGCCGCCGAGCTGAATGGCGGCCCGGCGCCGGGCGTCTCGTCGGGCCAGGCCCAGGCCGCGATGGAGGAAATCGTCAAGGCCACGCTGCCGAAAGGCGTCTCGTACGAATGGACGGACCTGACGTACCAGGACATCCTGGCCGGTAACACCATGCTGTACGTGTTCCCGCTGTGCGTGATGCTGGTGTTCCTGGTGCTGGCCGCGCAGTACGAGAGCTGGACCCTGCCGCTCGCTGTCATTCTGATCGTCCCGATGTCGTTGTTGTGTGCCATCGGCGGCGTGTATCTCACGAAGGGTGACAACAACATCTTCACCCAGATCGGCTTCCTGGTCCTGATCGGACTGGCCTGCAAGAACGCGATCCTGATCGTCGAGTTTGCCCGCGAGCTGCATCTCGAGGGGCGCTCAGTGGTGGAATCCGCCCTGGAGGCAACCCGGATCCGGTTGCGTCCCATCCTGATGACGTCCTTCGCGTTCATCATGGGTGTGCTCCCGCTGGTGTTCTCCAGTGGGGCGGGTGCCGAGATGCGGCACGCGATGGGTGTGGCGGTGTTCTCCGGAATGTTGGGCGTCACCTTCTTCGGTCTGGTGCTGACCCCGGTGTTCTACGTGGTGCTTCAGGGATTGGTCGAGCGGCGGACCCGCCTGGCGCAACAGTTCGCTCTGCAGCCAGCTCACGATGAGGATGATCGCGACCGGCAGCGACCAGCTCTCGTACTGCGCCGCCAGCACCAGCAGCACGAAGATCACCGCCAGCGGGAACACGAGCTTGGTCAGCATGTCTTTCCCGGCGAGGATCTGCTGCAAGGTCAACTCGGTCCACTCGAATCCCATGGTGGAAGGCAGATGA
>JBJMVU010000257.1:0-5382 GCA_045810485.1 Massilia sp.
CCCCCACGCAGCCGGCCATCGCCGTGTTCGCGCCGATGCGGCAGTTGTGGCCAATCTGGATCTGGTTGTCGAGCTTCACGCCGTCTTCGATGATGGTGTCTTCCAGCGCGCCGCGGTCGATGGTCGTGCTGGCGCCGACGTCGACGTCGTCGCCCAACAGCACACGGCCCGTCTGCGGGATCTTGATGTACACGCCGTTCTCGCGCGCGAAGCCGAAACCGTCGGTGCCGATCACGGCGCCCGAATGCAGGATGCCGCGCTTGCCGATCCGGCAGCGCGCGTGGAAGGTCACGTTCGCGAACAGGTGCGTGTCTTCCCCGATCTCCGCCTCGCGGCCGACGAAGCAGCCGGCGTCGACCTGCACGCCGGCGTGGATGACGGCGTGCGCTTCCACGGTCACGTTCGGGCCGATGGTCGCGGTCGGGTCGATGCGCGCCGTCTCGTGCACGACGGCGCTCGGGTGGACGCCCGGCGGCGGCACGATCTCGTCGAGCGCCACGAAGTACTGCGCGGCGCGGGCGAAATAGGCGTAGGGGTTGGTGGTGACGATGCGTGCGCCGGCATAGGTGGTGGCGACCGTCGCGTCGTCGAGCGGCGAGACGATCAGCGCCGCGGCGCCGCTTTGCGCGGCCAGTGCGCGCAGTTTGCTGTTGCTGAGAAAGCTGATGTGCGAAGCGCCGGCGCTGTCGAGCGGTGCGATGCCCTGAACCTCGAGGTTCGGGTCACCCACCAGCTGGCCACCGAAGCGTTCGACCAAATCACCCAGTCGAGTGCCCATCTTGGTCGTTCCGTAAAAAGAAGTGAAAACTGCCGGCCGCTCAACGAGCCGGCCGGCATCCAGGGCCGCATTGGCCTGCTTGCTTGTTTATTTGTCGAGCAGCTTGAGGATGCGGTCGGTGATGTCGATGCGCGGGCTGGTCCAGATGGCTTCCTGCAGCACGACGTCGAGGTGCTCCTGCTCGGCCACCTGTTCGATCAGTTTATAGGCTTTCTGCGCGATGGCGGCGCGCTCCTCGTTCTTGCGCTGGAACAGATCCTCGTTGTACTCGCGCTGCATGCGCTGCACATCCTTCTCCATGTCGAGCAGCTCGCGCGTGCGCTTGGTGCGGTCGACGTCGGACAGCTTCGGCGCTTCGTCGTCGAACTTCTCGCGACTCTGCTTGTACTTCTGCACCGCGTCGTCGAGCTGTTTCTGGCGCTTGGAGAATTCGTTCTGCAGCTTCGCGTCCGCCGCCTTGGCCAGCTTGGACTCGGTCATCAGGCGCTCGGTGTAGACGAAACCGATGCGGCCCACGCCGGTCTGCGCGGACGCCTGCGCCATCGCACCGGCGCACAGCAGCGCCAGCACGAGGCTACGCGGCAACGAGGCTAACGATTTTTTCAACATCATTCTTCGCAATCCTTGTTTCGGCGACGGGCCGGATCAGAAACCGGTACCCATCTGGAACTGGAAGCGCTCAAGGCGGTCGCCCGGCTTCGCGTTCAAGGGCTTAGCATAACTCAACTTCAGCGGACCTACCGGGGAAATCCACGACAGGCCGATACCCGCGGAGTAGCGGAACTGCTGCGCGCGGATCGGTTCGTGCTCCTGGAAGATCTGGCCGCCGTCGGCGAAGGTGAACCAGCGCAGCGAGCGATCCTGGCCGCTGCCCGGGAACGGGAACTGCAGCTCGGCGTTGCCGATCACGCGCTTGGAACCGCCCAGGGCGTCGTACGTGTACGGGTCGACGATACCCAGCGACGAGCTTTCGTAGCCGCGCACCGAACCGATGCCGCCGCCGTAGAAGTTCTTGAAGACCGGGTAGGCGTGACCGCCGAGGCCCGCGCCGTAGTCCAGCTCACCCTTCAGCGCCAGCGTCATCCAGCGCGTGACCGGGCGGTACCACTGGTGTTCGTAGATCACGCGGTAGTACTTGGCGTCGCCGATGAAGTCGACTTCCAGGTTGGCGCGCTGGTAGCGGCCGCGCGTCGGCGTGATGGCGGAGTCGCGCGAATCGCGGCCCCATGCCACGGTCAGCGGGATCGCGTTGGTCGTCGCCTCGCCCACGCCGGTGATCTTGGCGGGGCCATCCTTCGAGTTCTGCTGCACGAACTGCTTGTACAGGGTCGGCGAGCTCTCGTCGGTCTCGAGGCGGGTGCGTTCCAGACCGGCGCCGAAGTAGACGGTGTCGATTTCCGAGAACGGCACGCCGAACGTCAGGTTCCCGCCCTGCTGGCGCACGGTGTACGAACCGATGTTCAGCGCCGGCGGGCGCGACGTGCGCAGGTACAACTGGAAGGCGCGCGAGATGCCGTCGTCCGTGAAGTACGGGTTCGTCTGGGCGAACGAGATCGTGCGGTTGTAGCGGCTCGTGTTCAGTTCCACGCCGACGGTGTTGCCGCTGCCGGCGAAGTTGGCCTGCGTGACGGACGCCGTGAAGGTGAATTTTTCCGCCTGCGAGAAGGCGCCGCCGACCATGAAGTTACCGGTCGGTTTTTCGACGACCGCGATGTTCACGTCCACGGCGTCGTTGGTGCCCTGCGCTTCCGGCGTCTCGACCGTCACGTCCTTGAAATAACCCATGCGGTCGACGCGGTCGCGCGACAGCTTCACGCGGTTCGGGTCGTACCACGAGCTCTCGAACTGGCGGAACTCGCGGCGGATCACTTCGTCGCGGGTGATGGTATTGCCCGAGATGGTCATGTGGCGCACGTACGCGCGCTTGCCCGGATCGACGAAGAAGGTGAAGGCGACTTCGCGCTTCTCGCGGTTGATCTCCGGGTTGGCGGTGACGTTCGCGAACGCGTAGCCGAAGCTCGCGAGGCGGTCGGCGATACGCTTGTTCGACGCTTCCTGCAGGTCGCCCGAATAGGTCTGGCCGGCCTTCAGCAGGATCAGGTTCTTGAGTTCTTCCTCGCGGCCGAACAATTCGCCATCCATCTTGACGCCGGAGACGGTGTACTTCTCGCCTTCGGTGATGTTGATGGTGAGGTAGATGTCCTTCTTGTCCGGCGTGATCGAGACCTGCGTGGACTCGACGTTCACTTCCAGGTAGCCGTGATTCAGGTACCACGACTTGATGGACTCCAGGTCGCCCGTCAGCTTCTGCTTCGAGTACTGGTCGGCCTTGGAATACCACGTGAGCCAGCCGGACGTGTTCAGCTGCAGCAGCGCGCGCAGTTCCTTGTCGGAGAACGCCTTGTTGCCGACGATGTTGATCTGCCGGATCTTGGCGACGTCGCCCTCGTCCACGTTGAACATGATGTTCACGCGGTTGCGCTCGATCGGGGTGACGGTCGTGGTGATCTTGACGCCGTACAGGCCGTGCGACAGGTACTGGCGCTTCAGCTCCTGCTCGGCGCGGTCGACGGAGGCCTTGTCGAAGATCTTGGTCTCGCCGACGCCGATTTCCTTCAGCGCCTTGACCAGCATGTCCTTTTCGAATTCCTTGGTGCCGGTGAACTCGACGGACGCGATGGCCGGACGTTCCTCGACCAGCACCACGAGCACGCCGCTTTCCTCTTCCAGGCGGATGTCCTTGAAGAAGCCGGTCGCATACAGCGCCTTGATCGCCGCCGTGCCTTTCTCGTCGTCGAAGGTTTCGCCCACGCGCACCGGCAGGTAGCTGAACACCGTGCCTGCCTCGGTCCGCTGGATGCCTTCGACCCGGATGTCCTTCACGACGAAGGGAGCGACGGCGGAAGCGTGACCGGCACACAGGGCCAGCACGGCTGCGCAGATCAAGCTGCGACGGGAGGGAAAGGCAAAACGCGACAGGGCAAAACGTTCGGGTTGTAAATTCATCGGTTAGATCAATGGGTCAGTCATTGGACAACGTTACGTGTTCTTCGCCGGTACTTGTGCTGCTCGAGCCGAACATCTGCCTAAGCCGGACACCCCGGTGCACGCCGCAGGCGCAGCGTACAGTTCGGAGTGCCGTGTGTTCAGAGCAGTCGCACCAGGTCGTTGAAGACGGCAAGCGCCATCAGCATGAACAGCAGGCCCACCCCGGCACGCTGCGCGATCTCGCCGATCCGCGCGGGCAAGGGTCGCCCGGTCAAAACTTCCAGCGAATAATACAGCAAATGGCCACCGTCCAGAACGGGAATTGGTAACAGATTCATTACACCCAGGCTGATGGAGATGAAGGCGATGAACTCGAGGAACGGCTCCAGGCCAGAGCGCGCGGTCTGTCCGGCGACGTCCGCGATCGTGATCGGCCCCGTTACATTTTTCAGCGAGACCTCGCCGACGATCATCTTGGCGATCATCTTGACGGTCATCGCGCTCGTCTCCCACGTGCGCTGCGCGCCCTTCGCCAGCGCGGCCAGCGGGCCCGCCTTCACGGTCACCATCTCCGGCGCCTGCGCGATCATCAGCTTCACGAGGCCCCTGCCCGACTGCGGGTCGCGGTCGGGCGTGAGGGGCAGCACGAGTTGCTGATCTCCCCGCTGCACCCCAACCTGCAAGGTCTTGCCGGCGGCGCCGCGCACGGCCTCGATGAACGCGATGCCGTCCGCGATATCCTTGCCGTCGATCGAGGTCACGAGGTCGCCCTGGCGCAGGCCCGCGCGCGCGGCGGCGCCGTCCGGCAGCACCTTGTCGACGGCGGGCCGCGGGCGCCACAGCTGCATGCCGAGGGCGCCCAGCACGTCGCTGTCGACGTCCAGGCTCGCCATGCGCTCGGCCGGCAGCACGGCGCGGTAAGGCGCCGAGTTCGGGTTCGGACCACGCAACGTCAGTTCGGCCGCATGCTTGTCGATGACGGCGCGCACGATCTCCCAGCGCAGCTCCGTCCACGACTGCACGGGCTTGCCGTTGACGGCGGTGACGAGGTCGCCGCCGCGCACGCCGGCCTTGTACACGGCCGACGCCTCCGGCATCGCGCGCAGGCGCGTGCCCGGCTCCTCTTTCCCGTGCATGAACAGCGCGGCCATCACGACAATGGCGAGGATGAAGTTGGCGATCGGGCCGGCCGCCACGATGGCGATGCGCTTCCACACGTTCTGGCGCGTGAATTCGCGCGGCAGGTCGGCGTCGTTCGTGGGCGCGGTGGAGGGGTCGCGCGCGTCGAGCATTTTCACGTAGCCGCCGATGGGCAGCGCCGAGATCGCCCATTCCGTCTGGTCCGGGCCGAAGCGGCGCGACCAGACGATGCGTCCCATGCCGATCGAGAAGCGCAGCACTTTCACGCCGCACAGGCGCGCGACGACGTAGTGCCCCAGTTCGTGAAAGATGATCAGCGGCCCCAGCGCCAGGAGGAATGCCAGCAGGGTGTGGATCACGTTCATGGTGTTCTCCCGTCAGTGTCCGCGTAAAGCCCGGTCAACTCAGGCGCGCAGCGCATGCACGATGCATCCGGCCGCGTCGCGGGCACGCGCGTCCTGGGCCATCACGGCCTC
>JBJMVU010000258.1:0-5469 GCA_045810485.1 Massilia sp.
AAATGGCGGCTGCCAACGCGAGCTTAAACATCTGAAAATCCTTGAACGCGAACTGAAGAGCACACAATGCAGTGTAGCGGATGACGTATGGAGCGCAAGTGCGCACCCGACGACTGTACCATCTACGCCCATTTTTTTCTACAACACAAAATGCGATGCGTTGCAGAAATCTCTTGATTTTTCAATAGCTTGCGAAGACAAGTATAGCGTGCTAATCCAGAAAGCGCGCAAAAGCGGAGACGGGTTCCCGCTCCGTGACGAGCGTATTCTCGACCCTGTCGGGGTCGGCGTAACCGAGCGCCATGCCGCACACGCTCTTCTCGTTTTCGGACAGACCGAGCTCGGAGGAAATGATGCGGTGGAATTGCGTGAACGCGGCCTGCGGACAGGTGGCGAGGCCGCGGCCGCGTGCGGCGATCATGATGTTCTGCAGGAACATGCCGTAGTCCAGCCAGGAGCCCTGCTCCATGATGCGGTCGATGGTGAAGATCATGCCGACGGGCGCGTCGAAGAAGCGGTAGTTGCGGCCGTGCTGGGCCGCCATGCCGGCCTTGTTGTCGCGCGTGAGGCCCAGCAGCGCATACAGATCCCAGCCGACCTTGCGGCGCCGGTCGACGAACGGCGACACCCACTCGCGCGGGTAGTACGCGTATTCCTCGACGTGTTCGCGGTTCTGCGCCGGGTCGGCATAGGCGGCCAGGATGCGGCCGGAGAGGCGGTCCTTCGCGCCGTCCGTCAGCACGTGGACTTTCCATGGCTGCGTGTTCGTGCCGGACGGCGCGCGCGCCGCCACTTCCAGGATGGCCTCGACGTCCTCGCGCGCGACCGGCGTCGGCAGGTATGCGCGGATCGAGCGCCGCGACGTGATGGCGGCGTCCACGGCGCGCTGTTGTTCGTTGCTGATCATGTGGTCTCCTTATTTTTTGACGACGAATACGACGCCCAGCACCGCGACGGCCATGCCGGCCAGGCCGAGCATGCTGAGCTTCTCGCCGAACATCAGCCAGGCCATCAGCGCGGTGGTGGGCGGGGTCAGGTACAGCAAACTCGTCACGCGCGTGGCGTCGTTGCGGCTGATGAGGCGGAACAGCAGGAAGATCGCGCCGATCGACAGCGCCAGGATCGCCCACAGCAGCGCGCCCACGAATTGCGGCGTCCAGTGGATGTTCTCCAGGCGCGGCCCGAAGTCTTCCAGCAGCACGGCGAACGGCAGCAGCGCGAGCACGGACACCGCGTACTGGATCACGGTGCCGGTGCGCAGGTCGAATGTGGGACAGAAACGCTTCTGGTACATCGTGCCCGCCGTGATCGACAGCAGCGCCAGCACGCATAGCGCGATCGCGCCTGGCGCCAGCCCGTTCAGGTGGATTTTCGCCGCCACGACGAGGCCCACGCCGCACAGCCCCAGTCCCAGGCCCAGCCATTGGCGCGGCCGGACCTTCTCTCCGATCAATGGCGCGGCAATGGCCGTCAGGATCGGCTGCATGCCCACGATCAGCGCGGACAGGCCGGCCGGCATGCCCAGCTTGATGGCGCCCCACACGCCGCCCAGGTAGCCGGCCTGCAGCAGCAGCCCGGCCAGCGCCACGTGGCGGATGCGTCCGTGCGGCCAGGCCGCGCCCGTCAACAGCACGACGGGCAGCAGGATCAGGACGGCGCCGAGGCAGCGCAGGATCAGGAAGGACATCGGCGGCGCATACGGCAAGCCGTATTTCGCGGCGATGAAACCGGTACTCCAGAGAAAAACGAAGAACAGCGGCGTCGAGGACAGCCAGGCACGTCGATTGATCATTCATCAAGTCTAGCATGGCTGACCTTACCATTTGCACTTGCTGCAAAGCACTAAAGTGTTGTAACGGCGCAAACAAAAATGGCGCAAACGTTTGTATTTGTTGATCTTACTCAAGAGTGACGAGTCGAATTGTGCGACGCATCAAAAGTGCTTGACGCATAATCGAAAACCGGGAAAAATGGCTTCATGTTGCGGCGCACAATCGCCAAGCTTGATTAGTAGTCCCAAGTTTTTCCTGTTTCACCGCTTCACTGGCCTCAAGCAGGTGTCCCAAGGCACCTCATAGCAAAAGTTCATAACGATCCATTACTGGAGAACCATATGTTTGCATTCCCTGAGCAGTTTTCGAACGCGACCAAAGCCAACCTCGAATCCCAGTTCGCCCTGTTTTCGGCCCTGACCTCCAAGACTTTCGAAGGCGTGGAGAAGCTGGTGGAGCTGAACATCAACACCGTCAAGGCCGCCCTCGAAGACTCGTCGGCAACCACGCGTCAGCTGCTGGCTGTCAAGGATGCCCAGGAATTCTTCGCCGTGTCGGCTTCGCAAGCGCAACCGACTGCTGAAAAAGCCCTGGCCTACAGCCGCCAGGTGGCATCGATCGCCGCCGACACCGGCGCCGAATTCTCGAAAGCCGCCGAAAGCCAGTTCGCTGAAGTCAACCGCAAGGTGATCTCGCTGGTCGACGAAGTGACCAAGAACGCCCCGGCCGGTTCGGAGACCTATGTGTCGGCCCTGAAGACCGCCATCAGCAACGCCAACGCCGGCTACGAGCAGTTCACCAAGACGACCAAGCAGGCCGTCGAGGCGATCGAATCGAACCTGAACGCCGCCGTGTCGCAGTTCACGCAAGCCACCCGCAAGGCTGGCGCTGCCGCCAACTCGGCTGCCGCTGCTTAAAAAGGCGCCTCGAAAAACCGTCGCGAGCGGCAGCAATTTCGCCCGAGAAGCGCAGCTGTACGAAAGTACAGTGAGCATCGCAGGACTGGCCGTCCGCGACGAAAGTGCAACGCGCAGCAGGTTTTTCGACGTGCCTTAAGAGTCACACCGCGCTGCTTCCTCCTCCCAGGAAGCCGAACGGCCCGGACCGCGCAAGCGGTTCCGGGCCGTTTGTTTTAGCTCGTCGTTCCCGACATTGTCGGAAACGACTTCCCGACATTGTCGGAAACGACTTCCCGCGCAGGCGGGAACCTAAGTTTGTTAGCGTTTCGATAGCGCAAGCAAAATTGGGTCCCCGCCTGCGCGGGGACGACGCTGGTTTATTCCCCCAAATACGCCGCCTGCACCCGCGGATCATGCAGCATGTCCTGCGCATTCCCCGTCATCGTGATCGCGCCGGATTCCATCACGTAGGCGCGGTGCGCCGCCTGCAGCGCCAGCTTCGCGTTCTGTTCCACGAGCAGGACCGTGATGCCCTGCTTCGACACGTCGCGGATCACCTCGAAGATCTTCTCGACCATGATCGGCGCGAGGCCCATCGACGGCTCGTCCAGCAGCAGCAGGGTCGGGTGGCACATCAGCGCGCGCGCCATCGCCAGCATCTGCTGCTCGCCGCCGGACAGCGTACCGGCCAGCTGGCCGGCTCTCTCCTTCAGGCGCGGGAACACCGTGTACCACTTCTCGATGTCGGTCTCGATGGCGGCCTTGTCGCTGCGCGTGTAGGCGCCCATCAGCAGGTTTTCGTGGATGGTCATGCGCGTGAACACGCCGCGGCCTTCCGGCACCATCGCGAGCTTCTGCTCGACGAGCTTGAACGATTTATTGGGGTTCAGCGGCTGGCCGAGATAGGCGATCGTGCCTTCGACCTTGCACGGCGGCAGTGTGCCCGTAATGGCTTTCAGCGTGGTCGTCTTGCCCGCGCCGTTGGCGCCGATCAGCGTGACGAGTTCGCCGCGGTTGACTTCCAGGTCGATGCCCTTGACGGCCTTGATGCCGCCGTACGCCACCTTCAGGCCGGCAATCTTGAGAACGTTGTCGGCCATTAGTGGGCACCTCCGAGATAGGCGTCGATGACCGCCTGGTTCTTCTGGATCTCGGCCGGCAGCCCTTCCGCGATCAGCTTGCCGTATTCCAGCACCGAAATGCGGTCGCACAGCCCCATCATGAGTTTCACATCGTGTTCGATCAGCAGGATCGTGACGCCCGCGCCCTGGATCTTGACCAGCAGCTCGCGCAGCGCGACCTTTTCCGTCGCATTCATGCCGGCCGCGGGCTCGTCCAGCGCGAGCAGCTTCGGTTCCGTCGCCAGTGCGCGCGCGATTTCCAGGCGGCGCTGGTCGCCGTACGACAGGAAGCGCGCCGTGCGCTGCGCAAACTGCCCGATGCCGACGAAGTCCAGCAGCTCTTGTGCGCGGGCGCGGATCGCGGCCTCTTCGCGGCGGGCGGCGCCGTGGCGGAAGATCGCGCCGAACACGCCCTGGTGCGTGCGCACGTGGCGCCCGACCATCACGTTTTCCAGCGCGGACATTTCACCGAACAGGCGGATGTTCTGGAACGTGCGCGCGATGCCGGCCTTGGCGACGGCGTGCGGCGCGGACGGCGAATACGGCTTGCCGGCCAGCTCGAACGTGCCCGTGTCCGGTTGATACAGACCCGTGATCACGTTGAAGAACGTCGTCTTGCCGGCGCCGTTCGGGCCGATCAGGCCATAGATCTGGCCTTTCATGATCTTGATGCCGACGTCCGTCAGGGCCTGCAGGCCGCCGAAGCGCTTGTTGACGCCGGAGATGTTCAGCAGGATGTCGCTCATGCTTCGCTCTCTTCTTTCTCTTCTTTCGCGAGTGCGGCGGCGGGACGGTCCTCCTTCACGGGCGACGGCCACAGGCCGGCCGGACGGTTCAGCATGATCAGGACCATCGCCAGGCCGTACAGCAGCTGGCGCAGCACCTCGGCCTCGATGACGACCTTGCCGAACAGCGCCTGCTGCGCGGGCTCGACGACGTGGCGCAGCACTTCCGGCAACGCG
The DNA here is from genome assembly GCA_045810485.1 of Massilia sp. Lineage (GTDB taxonomy): Bacteria > Pseudomonadota > Gammaproteobacteria > Burkholderiales > Burkholderiaceae_D > Telluria. Next base: position 4,755 of record JBJMVU010000258.1, read on the forward strand.
GCCAGCAGCACGCCACCCATCACCACGCCGGGAATGTGGCCGATGCCGCCCAGCACCACCATCGCCAGCACCGCAATGGATTCCGTCAGCGAGAACGATTCAGGAGACACAAAACCCTGGAAGGCGGCGAACATGGCGCCCGCCACACCGCCGAACGACGCGCCCATCGAGAACGCGAGCAGTTTCACGTTGCGGGTGTTGATGCCCATCGCCTTCGCGGCGATCTCGTCCTCGCGGATCGCCACCCAGGCACGGCCCAGGCGCGAATGCTGCAGGCGGCTCGTCATGAAGATCGTCACGATGCACAGCAGCAGGAACAGGAAGTAATAGGCATTCACGGACGGCATGCCGAAGCCGCCGATATACACCGTCGCCCGCGAACCCGCCTCGCCGGCCAGCGACACGCCGAAGATCCGGATCGGATCGATCAGGTTGATGCCTTGCGGGCCGTTGGTGAAATTGATCGGATCGTTCAGGTTGTTCATGAAGATCCGGATGATCTCGCCGAAGCCGAGCGTGACGATGGCGAGGTAGTCGCCGCGCAGTTTGAGCGTCGGGGCGCCCAGCAGCGCGCCGAACAGCGCGGCCACGAGCCCCGCCAACGGGACGACGAACCAGACCGACAGGTGGATGCCGTTCGTGCGCACGTCCTCGCCGAAGGTGCGCACGATGGCGTCCTGCAGTTCCGGATGGTAGTTCACGACGGATTCCAGCA
>JBJMVU010000259.1:0-7466 GCA_045810485.1 Massilia sp.
GAGCAGCACCAGTAACACCAGGAGGCCAACCGCGAGGGGCGGCCGGCCTCCCACCCCTCCCAGACATGCCGCCCGTTCACATGGGCATGCCATAGCAAGACAGGCGATCAAACTGGTCGATCTGTTGGTCCAGATTTACTACTTTGATTTGACGGATGCGCCCGCAAGTGAGCTGCATCGGCTTGAACACGACTAAACAAAACGAAGAGGAAATACCATGAGCGTTCTCGACAATGACCTGAAGACCCAGCTGGGTGCCTACCTCCAGCGCGTCCAGCAACCCTTCGAACTGGTCGCCTCGCTCGACGACAGCGACACCTCGAAGCAGATGCTCGAGCTGCTGCAGACCATCCAGGGCCTGCGCGCCGACAAGATCACGCTGCGCACCGACGGCAACGACGCCCGCAAGCCGTCGTTCAGCCTGACCCGCGTCGGCAGCGACATGAACCTGCGTTTCGCCGGCCTGCCGCTGGGCCACGAATTCACGTCGCTCGTCCTGGCGCTGCTGTGGACGGGCGGCCATCCGCCGAAGGTCGAAGCCGAGACGATAGCTGCGATCAAGGCGCTGGACGGCGACTACGAATTCGAGATGTACATGTCGCTGACCTGCCATAACTGCCCGGACGTCGTGCAGGCCCTGTCGCTGATGGCGATCCTGAACCCGCGTGTCAAAACGACCGTGATCGAAGGCGGCGCGTTCCAGGCCGAAGTCGAGTCGCGCAAGGTGATGGCCGTGCCGATGGTGTTCCTGAACGGCGAACTGTTCGGCTCGGGCCGCATGCTGATCGAAGAGATCGTCGCCAAGCTGGACAAGGGCGCCGGCGCCCGCGACGCGGCGAAGCTGAATGCAAAGGATCCATACGACGTGCTGATCGTCGGCGGCGGCCCGTCGGGTGCGGCAGCGGCCGTGTACGCGGCCCGCAAAGGCATCCGCACCGGCATCGCGACCGAGCGCTTCGGCGGCCAGGTGAACGACACGATGTCGATCGAGAACTATATCTCCGTGCTGGAAACGGACGGCCCGAAATTCGCGGCCGCGCTGGAAGCCCAGGTGCGCCACTACGGCGTCGACATCATGACGCAGCAGATCGCCGCGAAGATCATCCCGCCGGCGGCGCCGGGCGAACTGGTCGAAGTGCAGTTCGCGAACGGCGGCTCGCTGAAGTCGAGCACCGTGATCCTGTCGACGGGTGCGCGCTGGAGGAACGTGAACGTGCCGGGCGAGCAGGAGTACAAGAACGCCGGCGTGAACTACTGCCCGCACTGCGACGGCCCGCTGTACAAGGGCAAGCGCGTGGCGGTCATCGGCGGCGGCAATTCGGGCGTGGAAGCGGCGATCGACCTGGCCGGCATCGTCGAACACGTGACCCTGATCGAATTCGCGTCGCAGCTGAAGGCGGACGCGGTGCTCGTCAACAAGGTCGAGAGCCTGCGGAACGTGACGATCCACGTGAACGCGCAGACGACCGAGATCACCGGCGACGGCAGCAAGGTCAACGGCATCAAGTTCAAGGACCGCATCAGCGGTGAGGAACACCATGTCCCGCTGGCCGGCGTGTTCGTCCAGATCGGCCTCGTGCCGAACACCGAGTTCCTGAAGGGCGCGGTGGAACTGTCGCGCTTCGGCGAGATCCTCGTGGACGCCCACGGCCGCACCAACATCCCGGGCGTGTTCGCAGCGGGCGATGCGACGACGGCGCCGTTCAAGCAGATCGTCATCGCGGCGGGTGACGGCGCGAAGGCGGCGCTGTCCGCGTTCGACTACCTGATCCGCATGCCGGTGGCGGTCGAAGCGGCGTAAACGTTAAACGGCAAGACAAAGCCCGGACGGAAAACCGTCCGGGCTTTTTGTTTCCAAAAACCGGGGTCAGAGCCCTAATGCCAGTCAGTTAAGGGTGAAAAACCGTCATCCCCGCGCAGGCGGGGATCCAAGCTTTGCTTCCGTAGCCCGGGAAATTGGGTTCCCGCCTGCGCGGGAACGACGAGTTTGTGGCTTAAGTGACCGGCATTAGGGTCAGAGCCCGGTTTTGATCAATTTCCCAAATCCGGGCTCTGACCCCGGTTTCGGCGCCGCAGGGCCAGGGCCGCCAGCACGCAACCCGTCGCGAACACGGGCAGGCCGGCCGGTTCCGGCACCGGGGTGGCGGTCACGAACGCGGCGTCGGCCCAGACCGTGGCCGGTGCGCCCGGCATCAGGTCGATCGCCGCGACGTTGCCGCTCGTGCCTGGCGCGTAGTTGTCGAGCGCCGCGTTCACCAGCGCGATGCCGAACCCGGTGCCGATCGTGCCGCCGGGCGCGATGTCGAAGGCCGCGTCGAAGCTGAGCAGGCCGCCGAACGTCACGGCCTGCAGCAGTTCGTTGAACGTCTGCCCGTTGCCGAACGTGATGGCGGAGCCGATGTCGCCGCCAACGTCGCCCGCCGGCAGCGCGGCGCCGCCGAACGCGCCGGTGACATGGGTCAGCGTGGCGGTTGCCGGCGTCGCGCCCGCGAGGGCGGCGAACGTCAGGTCGAGGTAGCCGGTGCCCGTCAGGCTCGCCGTGTCGACGGTAACGTGGTACATCGGGCCGGCGAATGCCGTATTCGCGCCGCCGGCCAACGCCAGCGCCAGCAGGGCGCGTGTGAAGAAGGATGTCAGGTGCTTGATCATGGTGGTGTCTTTCAGAACGTGATGCCTTGCAGTTTCGGGGTGTAGGCGATGGCGCCCTTCGATGGGTTGCCGAACGTCGTCGTCACGGTGACGGTGGCGCCGGGCGCGAGCTGGTTCACGGGCAGGGCGATGTACGGCACGCCGCCCATGTCGCCCTGCCTGTTGTCGAGCGTGACGCCCGCCGTGAGGCCATCCACCACGAGCCGCAACGTCGACGCGGCGAGCGTCGCGCCCGTCGTATTCGTGAGCGACACCGTGCCGCTGAACTGACCCGTGAAGCGGTTCACCGTCAGGCCGCTCTGTGCGATCTTCACGCTGCCCGTGAGATCCGCGACCGTCGGCTGGCTCACGAACGTGCTCACGCTGGACGGTTCGAGGTCGGCGCTGGCGCCACCCGCGATGACCGGGTAGTCGCCCGCGTAACTCTCGTTCGTGGCGGCCGACGTGACGTAGCGCTGCAGAGTGCGCGGCGCGCCGCTGCCGAACGTCAGGTCGACGCGGCGCTGGTTCGTGCCGTTGTTGACCGCCACGACGACGACCTTGCCGTCGCCGCCCTTGTACGCGGTCACGTACACGTCCGGGTACGGATTCTGCGTGGCGCCGATGCGCACGTAGCCGGGCCGCACGAATTTCGCGTACTGCGACATGATCCAGCCGCGCTTGCTGACGTTGCCGTCCTCCGTGATCAGGCCGTAGAACCGGCGGATATACCACCACACGTAGGCGCTGTAGTTCGCGGTCATGCTGCGGTGGACTTCAAGCGCCACCGGCATCGCCTTCGCCCAGTCGTTGGCGTCCGACGTGCTGTCGGTGTAGTGCTCCGTCATCCATACTTCCTTGCCCTTGGCCCGCGCGAGCGGGTAGTCGCTGGGCGTCGTGCCGTACAAATGGCCCGCCACGATGGACAGCTGGGCCGCCGCGCCCGCGTCGTTCAGGATCGGATCGGACAGCACCTTGCGCATGCCCAGCGATTCCGGCGCCATCAGCTTGAGCCCGGCAAAGCGCGCGCCCTGCGACTTGATGAAGTCGATGAACTGGGCCGACGTCCACTGGCAGCCCTCATAGCTCGGATCCCAGTCCGGCTCGTTCTGCACGGAGATGCCGTACAGCTGCGCGCCATTCGTCCGCATATAGTCCGCGAAGCCCAGCAGATGCGTCGCGTAGTCCGGGTAGTAGCTCGGGATCAGGCTGCCGTGCGCGATGGCGTTCGACGTCTTCATGTACGGCGGCGGCGTCCACGGCGTGGCGAACAGGGTGACGCCTTTCGCCTTCGCCAGCTTCGCCGTCGGCAGCTGCGTCGACCACGCCGTGCTGGACGAATCGATCCGCATCCGCATGATCGACAGGCCGATCTGGCCCGCTCCCGTGCCGAACGCGGTGTCGACCTGCGCTGGCGTGAGATCGGCGATCCAGCCGGCCCCGTTATGCCCGCCGAAGCCGCGGACCACCTGGTAGGTCGTGGCGGGATCGACGGCGACCGTCTGGGCGATGGCCGCGGGCAGTGCGGACATCGCGAGCAGGGGAATACCCCATCGTAGTAAACGTTGTTTCAGCATGACTCATCTCCTCCTTGGTTGGTTTTATTTACTGACTGACGAACGTGTTGACGCTGCCGGGGTCGATGTACGCGGTCGCGACACCGCCCGTCACCGTGTACTGGCCCGCATAACCGGTGTTGTCGGTCGATGTGGTGCGGTATTTCGTGAAGCCGGGGGCGGCGCTGCCGGCCTGCAGCTGCAACTGGCGCTGCGACGTCCCGTTATTGACCGCCACCACGACCAGTTTCCCGGCCGTGTTCCTGTACGCGGTGACGTAGACGTCGGCGTACGGCTTTTCCGTCGCCGCGATGCGCACGGCGCCGGGGCGGACGTATTTCGCGAACTGCGCCATGATGTAGCCGCGCTTGCTGACGTTGCCGTCCTCCGTCAGCAGGCCGTACGAACGGCGGATGGTCCACCACACGTAGGCGCTGTAGTTGGCCACCATGCTGTTGTGCAGTTCCAGCGCCACCGGCAGCGCCTTCGTCCAGTCGTTGGCGTCGGACGTGCTGTCGGTGTAGTGCTCCGTCATCCACAACTCCTTGCCCTTGGAGCGCGCGAGCGGATAGTCGCTCGGGTTCACGCCGTACAGGTGGCCGGCGACGATGTCGAACTGCGGCGCGGCCGTCGCGCTGTTCAGGATCGGGTCCGTCAACGTCTTGCTGAAGTTGAGGGACTCGGGCGCCATGACCTTGTAGCTGCCGAAGCGCGACCCCTGGCTCGACAGGAAATCGATGAACTCGGTCGCGTTCCACTGGCAACCTTCATAGCTCGGGTCCCAGTCGGGTTCGTTCTGGATCGAGATGCCGTACAGCGCCGCGCCGCCGGCCTGCATGGTGCTCGCGAAATTCAGCAGGTGCGTGGCGTAGTCGCCGTAATGGCTGGTCGCGAGCCGGCCGGAGATGAGGCTGTTGTTGGTCTTCATGCTGGCCGGCGGCGTCCACGGCGTGGCGAACAGGATCGCGCCCTTCGCCTTGGCGAGTTGGGCGGAGGCCAGCTGTGTGGACCATTTGCTGGGATCCGGGTCGATGCGCACGCGCATGATGGACAGGCCGATCTGGCCCGTGCCGGCGCCGAACGCGGCGTCGACCTGGGCCGGGGTGAGCTCCGCCGCCCAGCCGGCGCCGCTGAAGCCGCCGAAGCCGCGCACGGTCTGGTACGTCGTGGCAGGGTTGATGGCGACCACCTGCGCGGAGGCGCTGGCGGCGAAGGCGGACAGCAAGAGGATCGCCGACGCGACGCGACGGGTGGTGCGCGAAAAAGCATGAGGCATGAACGTCTCCGTGATCGGTAGGTTGCCGGGCGGGGGGAGCCCGGGAGTTCACTGCGTGTGCTGCTTTTGCTGCGGACCCGTGCCGGGATCGCCGGCGGGGCGGGACGAGCGACGCCGGCGCCCGAATGCGGGCGCGAGGTCACCGTGAAAAAATGCGGACTGGCGGTGGCGCGATCAGCGCGGGGCGGGACGGGGGAGGCGACGCGGTCGACGGCGCGGGATGAGGGTATGGGGCATGTCTTCTCCGATTATTGTTATTTACTGTTATTTCACAAATTTATGTTTGCGATAACATTTTTGTTCGGACTATCTTATGCCTGGGTGGATGCGCGATCAAACCAAAGATTGTTAGCAATAATTCATTTATTGTATTTATGCTAACTGGGTGGCGGCCATGGTGCGGGTGCGCTGGCGCCGCTGGCCGTCGCGCCGCTCGAAACGGATGGCGGCCGGCACCGGCCGTGCGCCCGTGCCGTCCGGTCCGAATTCCAGCGCATGGCGCAGCGAACGTACGGTGACAGGTTTCATGACGGTGGCGCTGAACGCGTGGTACAGCGGCGGGAAGGGTTCGCCCTCGTCGAGCAGCAGGACGGTGGGCGTGTCGGGCGCGAGGCGGGAGAGTTCGCCCGGCAGCGAGCGCCGGTCGCCGGCGGCGTGCGCGCTGGAAGTGAGGATCACGTCGAAGTGGAGCGCCTCGGTGGCGTTCAGTGTCGCCAGCGCCGTGGTCGTCTCGGCGACCAGGTAGCCGAGCGATTTGAGCAGGGTGGCACTGTGGCGGCGTGCGGCCGCGTCATCGTCGAACAGCAGGGCGTACTTCATGGATGAGTCCTCCTGAGTCAGGTATGGCGACCTCCTCGTATTGTTCAACTGCTAACTTGTAACAACATGTGAGCGGGGCGAATGGCCGGACGCGCCGGTGCCCGCCCGCTGTTCAGGCGGAAGGGGCGCACGCGCGCACGCGGGCCCGGAGAGTTTGCAACGAGGTCGACTGCAAGCGGATGCGCCGCATCTTCAGTGGAAGAACAGCGGCGCGAAGCCCCCCAGCGCATCGGTTTCGCACAGGAGCCACGTGGCCATGCTGGTGAGGGCGAGCCAGGCTGCGGTAAAGGGAGCGGGAAGGAAGCGGACCATGATGAACCTCCGGAAGCGGAATGCTGTCGTGTTGATGCCATCTTAGAACGTGTGCTTGAGAGAAACTATCGGCTGGCAATCCGTCACTCTGTAGGAATAATGCTCGTCACTCTGTCTGACCGCACGGGTCACTCGTGCATAGCCTCCTACGGTTGCTGTAGGTTGCGTCCTATGGTGTGTCGCCATGCTCAGGCTTACATTGGCGTCATCATGACCACACACGATCCCAAACTTCTTCATAGAGGTGTGCTCGCGGTACGCCGCAACACCATCCGCCGCCTGCTGCACACGGTGTTCGGCATCGACCACCTGCGCGACGGCCAGCAGCGCGTGATCGACAGCGTCCTCGACGGCAAGGACACGCTGGCGATCATGCCGACCGGCAGCGGCAAATCGCTGTGCTACCAGATCCCCGCGCGCATCCTCGACGGCATGACGGTCGTCGTTTCGCCGCTGATCTCGCTGATGAAGGACCAGCTGGAAAAGCTCGGCGAACTCGGCATCCGCGCCGAACAGGTCAACAGCAGCCTGTCGGCGGAAGAGGAGAGGACGGCGCTGGCCGCGATCGCGGAGGGGCGTTGCGAGATCGTGTTCTGCACGCCCGAGCGCCTCACCATGCCGGCGTTCGTCGACGTGCTGAAGGCCGTGAAAATCGCCCTCGTGGTGGTCGACGAGGCCCATTGCATTTCGCAATGGGGCCACGATTTCCGCCCGGCCTATCTCGAGATGGGCGGCGCGATCGAGGCACTGGGCCGCCCGCCCGTGCTGGCGCTCACGGCGACGGCGACGGAAGACGTGGTCGAGGACATCGGCCGGCAACTCAATCGTCCGCGCATGAACGTCATCAACACGGGCATCTACCGGCCGAACCTGCA